>NZ_JAHLOH010000019.1:0-186665 GCF_018917285.1 Tissierella carlieri
TGATGATTTCATAGACGAAGCTTTATCATATGCAAAGCGAAATTTAGAGCAATCCAAAGAAACTTAGAGCAATTCTATGAAGATATTGTACTATTTTTTCATATTTAGTTTACAGAGCCGTATAATCTTTTTCGTCTCATTATATCTAATATTTTTAATCTTTTCAATATTATACTATATAACCTTTACTCATCTTCTTCACATTACTTTATCTCATAAAATACATAGTATTACACTAAGTATAACATAATAATACAGTTCTCTTGTCTAAAAATTCTAGAACAAGAGAACTGTATTATCTATGAAAGTATATCCTTAGTTTTAAATTTATATAAACCTATTACAAAAGCTATAACAAATAATACTATACTGAAGGGATAAATAAGCATACTTGATTCAAATAATCCTCCTCCAGAAGTAGCCATTGCAGGATAGGTCCAAGGGTAAAATATCCAATACTTAGTATTAGCCACAAGGAGTGCAGGAAGAGTAAGACCTATTCCTAATCCTAATGGTACTCCTACATGAGAGAAGCTTATACTTATAATATAAATTATTATCATAATAGGAAAAGATACTATATAGGATAAAAGAGGCTGTCCAATAATCATATCATAGGGAATAGGCCCTGGGGCTTTCACCATCTTTCCTGCTATTAATACACTTACTATGAAAACAAGTATATTTATGAAAACTATACCGCTACCTAAGATAAACTTGCTTATATACATATCCTTTCGTTTAACAGGAAGGGTTAAAGCATATTTCCATCCCCCATTATCATTTTCTACTTTTCCCATAATAGACATAATCAAAGTAATCAATATAGGCAGTAATAGGAAGGAATAGAAAATAACACTTTGTGTATATATTTGGCTCCATATATTTTGGCCTTTTTCTGTAAATAGGTCATAATATCTTAAAAAGTTAGAAGCCCCTTGAAAGACTACAAATGCAGGAGCCAAAGCGGCAATCCATAAAACTTTTGAATGTTTTAATTTTAATATTTCTATTTGTAACATTTTTAACATTATATCTTCTCCTTTATTCCAAAATATCTTTTCTTTTAAAATTAACCACACCAATAAAAAGAAATAGCAGCCCAAAAATTATACCGCCTTGTATTGCTATAGAATTATTTTCTCCTTTCAGTGGTATAGAGTAAAGCATGTGGGCATAGGGAATAAATCTTGCAATAAGTTGAGATTGAGCTAAAAATAAAGATACAATAATCCCCACGAAACCTTGAGCTAGTGAAGCTATAATATTGTTAGTTCGAGAGCTTAACCAAAGTTGTAAACTGATTACTCCTAGAAGAGCAACAAATTGATATATGCCATATTTAAAAAATAAATATATATCTAAGGAGTCAGGAAAATTTAATATTTTTCCCACAAGTATTAGCCCTAAAATATTTAATATAATCATAAGGATACTAAAGATTACTACAGTAATCCATTTAGAAAAATATAATTTATTCTTGCCAATAGGCAAAGTTAAAGTATATTTTAGACCTCCATCTTTATAGTCTACATAATATAATAGTGAGCATATTGTTGTAATGGCCAATGGAAAAGTAATAAACCAAAGAGCTGATAAATGATTTTCTAATAATAAGATTTCCCATGTGTCTAAAAGAACCTGTTTTTTTATAAGATAGTCATATCTTAAATAAACATCTACAAAAGCCAAAAAACTAGTACCCAAAGAAAGCAATACAGCTATGCTCCATGTAAATCCTCTTTTCTGCTTGAGAAATTCATTTTTAATACTGGATAGAAAAACTTTCATTATTTTATTCCTCCTGTTAACTCTAAGAAAATATTCTCTAAACTTTTATTTTCTTCACTAATATGTGAAACTTCAAAGCCTTGAAAAACTAATTCTTTATTGATCAGCCCAGGATTTAAGTCTTCTTTTTTCAAGAATAATCTATCATTCTTTTTATCTACTTCATAATTTTTATCTAATAGATACCTTTCTGCCTCTGATATAGGAGAAACTCCTATACATATTTCAGACTGATTTTTATTTTTAAGTTCTCTAAGAGGTCCTTCAAAAAGGAGTTCTCCTTTATTAATAATTCCTACTTGTGTAGCCATTAACTCTACTTCACTTAAAATATGACTGGATATTAGTACAGTTACCCCCAGCATTTCCGGAAGACTAATTATTAAATCTCTTATCTCATGTATTCCAGAAGGATCTAGCCCATTGGTAGGCTCATCTAATATCAATAATTCCTTATTTCCCAACAGTGCTTGAGCTATTCCAAGTCTTTGTTTCATTCCTAAAGAGAACTTCTTGACTCTTTCATTTTTCCATTTCGTTAAATCTACAATTTTTAGTACCTTATCTATCTCTTTTTTATCTGCATCTAATATTTTTCTAGTTATTTCTAGATTTTCTTTAGCAGTTAAATTGCCATAGTAAGATGGAGATTCTACCATAGATCCCACTTTTCTTAATAGATTTATAGAATGACTCTCCATAGGTTTACCAAATAAATAGGATTTTCCTTCAGTGGGCTTTATAAGTCCTAGAAGCATTCTTATTGTAGTAGATTTTCCAGCACCGTTAGGTCCTAAAAATCCATAAATCTGCCCTTTTTCTACTTTCAAATTAATTTTATTAACGGCGGTAAAATTACTAAATTGTTTCGTTAAATTTTTCGTTTCTATAACATATTCATTCATACTTAAAACCCCTTTTTATTTTTTTGTTAATTCAACTCTATCATTCGGACCTTAAGTATATTTTTAGTCTTCCTTAATTAATCCTTAAATCTGTATAAAAAAATAAGCCTTATTTAATTTATAAGACTTATTTTATAAGACTATAGTTATTTTGGTTCCTTGCCCTAGCTGGCTAGTAACTTGAATAGTACCTCCATGAGCTTCAATAATCTCTTTGGATATAATCATGCCTCGTCCAGAACCTTTTTTATTTTCTTTTAAAAGTTTATCATTATAATTTCTATCAAATAGATGATCAAGTTTTTCTTTAGGTATACCCATACCATTATCCTCAATTAAAATGCAAACTCCATTATCATTAGAAGTCGATATATCAATAATAGTATCTTTAGTATTGTGTATTAGTGCATTATATACTAGATTATTTATTGCCCTAGAAAAAAGATGGGTATCTAAGTCGATGAAAACAGGATTTTCTTTATAAGAAAAATTTACTTTCCTATTCTCATATAATGGATGGTTTAAAATATTAACAATAATTTCTACCATAAAATCATTTAAATTAACTTTTTGCCTTTTTAAAGGAATTAAACTATTTTGCAGTTTATAGGTTAGTTTTAAATCATTTAATAAATTCTCTATATAATCTGTTTTCTCTAATATTATTTTCAAATAATTATCCTTTTCCTCATTAGAAGACATATAATTATCATCTAATAATATTTCTCCATAACCCTTAATAGATGAAAGAGGAGTCTTTACATCATGACAAAAATTTTCTATCCAGTTTTCTCGTATCTTATTTAGATTTTCTTTTTCCATTTTATTTTCTTTTAGTTTGAGACTGAGATTATTTATGCTAGAACAAATATCCTTATATATGCCTTTTTCAGGATAGTAAACATTATAATCCCCACTAGCTAAAATTTTAATGCCATTAATTATTTTAAATAAAGGATTTGTAAGCTTTCGACCAAATAAATAACTTATTAAAATAGTTATGAATAAAGTACTAAATAATGTTACAAATATTGCTTGTTTATATGATTTAAATATCTTAGAAAAATTAAAATAGATTATATATCTTGCTACTAAATCATATGGCAGCCCTATTATATAACTATATTTTAAATCATTATTCTTAATCATGCCTATAAAAATACTGGAATCTCCTATAACACCATTATATTTATAAGCATGTACAATCTCCACAGGAGAATAGTGTGTAGGAGCATTATCAGGTTTAAGATCACTGTATACTTCATATCCATTGTTATCCAGTATTTGCACCCATCCATTATTCTTTTTTAATATTTCAATTCCTTCTTCTGATACATTAGGATTATCATCTTTAAATTCTATGAATTGTAAGAAATCTGAAGCAAATTCTTCTGCTCCCATGGGAGTTGAGTAGATTTCATTGGTATCCCTAGCATTTCTAGAAAGCGTATATTGTCCATATAAAAAATAATTTAAGGAGGAGAAAACTAGCAAGAGAACCATCATATTGACAATAGTTATGGTTATGATAAAGCGTAAGGTTATTTTCCAGTTCATCCACCTATACCTCCTTAGTATTTAATTTGTATCCAAGTCCTTTTATAGTTAATAAATACTTAGGAGAGCTGGGAATATCTTCAACTTTTTCTCTTATTTTTCTTATATGGACCATAATAGTATTGTCATCACCGAAGTAGGGTTCTTCCCATATGGCTTCATATAAAGTCTTTTTACTTAATATATGGTTTGGATATTTTGCCAAATATAATAAAAGTTGATATTCTTTTGCTGTTAAGGACAAAACCTGCCCATTTTTTGATACTTCTTTTTTTCCTTCATTTATGGATATTTGCCCAAATTCAATTATATTATTTTCTATAGTATTTAAATATGCTTTCCGTCTAAGTTGTGCCTTTATTCTATAGGCTACTTCTTTAGGGCTAAATGGTTTAGTAATATAATCATCTCCACCCAAACTTAAACCCAATAATTTATCTATATCATCATTTTTTGCGGATAAAAATAATATTGGGCATAAAGTGATCTCTCTTAAAGATTGGCATACTTGAAATCCATCAATATCTGGAAGCATTATATCTAGAACGATTATATCTGGATTTATTTTTTTACACAGTTCAATGCCCTCATATCCAGATAAAGATTTGTATATCTCTTTAAATCCCTCTTTAATCAATGTTGTCTCTAACAAATCTAATATATCCTTCTCATCATCTACTAAAAGTATTTTTTCTGTTCCTAAAGAATTTATTCCAATCAATTCAATTATCCTTTCTAATACAAATATATTTTAAAATATAGTTATATAAAACAGAGTTTATATCTTCAGTATATATTATTAAAACCTTAAATAAAAGCACAAAAAATCTGATAGAGTATTTCCCTATCAGGCTTTAAATGAATTATTGAATATTTTAATCTAAAGCATCTATAATATACATCCTTCTAAAAAGTCCTTAAAATGATTTCTATTTTAAGAAGCTCTTGGGAATGTTGGATTGCTTGGTGTAAAATCCGGGTCATTGTTTAT
Organism: Tissierella carlieri; assembly: GCF_018917285.1. Lineage (NCBI taxonomy): Bacteria > Bacillati > Bacillota > Tissierellia > Tissierellales > Tissierellaceae > Tissierella > Tissierella carlieri. The sequence goes on from NZ_JAHLOH010000019.1 coordinate 5,245, forward strand.
ATATTCTTGAATATATTTTTCTACCTCTACACCTATATTTCTTAGACCTTCATTACCAAACATTACATTGTATTCCAATACATATAATCTATCATCAACTACTGCTACATCAAACCCTGCATGGTTTATGTTTAACTCCCTTGCTATATCCTCCACTAACTTAATTGCTTCTTCTGGCACATTATCATAATCATAAGATGCACCCTTTGCAATATTGTTATGAAATTGGCCTTCTCCTGCAATTCTCCAATAGGAACCTATTACTTGATTTCCTACATAGACTATTCTAATATCTCTGTCTATAGGAAGTCTTTCCTGAATATATAAAATTTCATTATTATCTATATAATATCTAAGTTGTTTCCTATCTTCTACAAGAAAAACTCCTCTTCCCATAGAATTCTTTATTTCCTTAGCAACTAATGGATAACTAAATTCTTCCTCTATTGTTTCTATATTTATATTGTCCTTACCTAATATTTGTGTATAAGGTACATTTTTAGGGAATATAGCTTGTAAAGCCCTAGTTGTCTCAATCTTATTATGCCCAAGTTGGTATGTGCTGATATTTGGAAATATCTTTTTTTTCAGTCCATAGACCAATGTATTCACTTGCCAGTATTCAGGAAATAATATATAATCTGCTTCTTTTATCTTCTCTATTTCCTTGAACATATTTTCAGGTTTAATATAAGTAACTTTGGAAATGCCTATCGTTCTAAAAGGGTTAAATGTGATTAATTTCATTAGACCATCCTCTCTAATATTTGACAAAAATATTTTACTCCGAAAAGATGGTTTTAGCAATATTTTTTTATTGGAAAAATATAAATAATATCCAATAATTACTTTTTTCTCATCTTTCTAATAAAAATTCTATATAGCCATATCAATATGCCATAAGCTAATATTATAATTAATAAGTTCATTATCCTCTCATTCATAGTTCCATCTGCAAATATTACAGGACCTATTCCAAAGAATGATATAAATAAAAATAGGATTATAAATGCTATATGACCTATTACTTTTAACATAATAATCACTCCTTAAAAATAAATAATCACTCTTAGAGTATTATTTATACCCTTAAAGAGTGATTATTATTTAATATTTCTTAAGCTGCAAACTGACTATTATAAAGCTCTGCATAGAATCCACTTTTTTGTAAAAGCTCCTCATGGCTACCTTGCTCTACAATATCTCCATCTTTCATAACAAGTATCAAATCTGCATCTCTTATAGTTGAAAGCCTATGGGCAATTATAAAGCTAGTTCTTCCTTTCATAAGATTCTCCATAGCTTTCTGTATCAATACTTCTGTCCTAGTATCTACAGAAGAAGTTGCTTCATCTAAAATAAGAATCTTAGGATCTGAAAGGATTGCCCTTGCTATGGTTAAAAGTTGCTTTTGTCCTTGAGATATATTATTAGCTTCTTCATTTATTACCATATTATATCCATCTGGCAAAGTCTGTATAAATCTATGGGCATATGCAGATTTGGAAGCTCTTATTACTTCATCCTCTGTAGCATCTAATCTACCATATCTTATATTATCCATTATGCTTCCGCTAAATAACCATGTATCTTGAAGAACCATGCCAAAATTATCTCTTAGATCTTCTCTCGTAAAATCATTTATATCATAACCATCTATGAGTATTCTACCTTCATTTAAATCATAAAATCTCATTAGAAGTTTAACTATAGTAGTCTTACCTGCTCCTGTAGGTCCTACTATAGCAACCTTCTGTCCTGGTTTTATATCTGCTGAGAAATTATTGATTATTATCTTGTCTTCATTATATCCAAACTTAACATTCTCAAATGTTACGCTTCCCTCAACTTCTTCTAGTTTAACAGGTACTTCTGATTCCTTAATTTCTTCATCTTCTCCTAAGAACTCAAATACTCTTTCTGCTGCAGCAACTGTAGATTGCAGTACATTGGATATTTGTGCAACCTGTGCTATAGGCTGAGTAAAACTTCTTATATACTGAATAAATGAAAGTATATCTCCTACTTCTATGGTCTTTCTAATAGCATACCATCCACCTAGAATTGAAACTGCTACATAGCCTATATTCCCAATAAAAGTCATAATTGGCATCATCATTCCAGAAAGAAATTGTGCTTTCCAAGCAGAATTATAAAGTTCTCCATTAATCTTACTAAATTCTTCAATTACTTCGTCTTCTGCATTGAAAGCTTTCATTATATTATGACCACCATAAACTTCTTCTATATGACCATTAACTTGACCAAGAGACTTTTGCTGTGCTCTAAAGTATTTTTGAGATTTCTTAACTACTGTCATGACCAAAATCATAGAAATAGGCAATATCAGTACAGCTGCAATAGTCATTTGCCAAGATATAGAGAGCATCATAATAAGAATACCAACTAAAGTAGTAGCTGAAGTTATTATATTACTCATACTTTGGTTTAATGATTGGCTCACTGTATCTACATCATTTGTGACCCTTGATAATACATCACCATGGGATACACCATCAAAATATTTAAGAGGGAGTCTATTAACCTTTTCAGATATTTCCTTCCTTAAATTATAACTTACCTTCTGTGCTACGCCTGTAACAATAAGTCCTTGTATAAAGGAAAACAATGCAGATATTATATATAGCCCTATTAAAAGTAGAATTATATTCAATATATACTGAAAGTCTATTCCTCCGCCTTCTACTCCGGATATCTTTGATATAATTCCTTCAAATATTTCAGTTGTAGCCTTACCAAGTATTTTAGGTCCTACTATGGAAAAAGCAGTACTTCCAATAGCAAATATCATAACTATAATTAGTTTTAATTTATAGGGTCTTAAATAGTTAAGAAGCTTTGAGAAAGTCCCTTTGAAATCCTTAGGTTTTTCAAATCTACCTCCCATTCCCCCCATTGGGCCATGACCCATTGGTCCTCCTCGCCTCTGATTTTTTACATTTCTTTCACTCATATTGCTAATTCCTCCTCTGATAGCTGGGACAAGGCAATTTGTCTATAAACATCACAATTCTTTAAAAGTTCACTGTGAGTTCCTATACCAACTATTCTTCCTTCATCTAAGACTACAATATTTTCAGCATTCATTATAGTGTTAATTCTCTGTGCAACTATTAGTATAGTTCTATCTTGAATTTCTTCACCCATTGCCTTTCTTAAAGCAGCATCTGTTTTAAAATCTAGAGCTGAAAAACTATCATCAAAGATAAATATTTCTGGTTTTTTAACTAATGCTCTAGCAATTGAAAGTCTTTGTCTTTGACCTCCAGAGACATTAGTTCCTCCTTGAGATATTTCAGAGTAAATTTTATTCTCCTTTTCATCTATAAATTCTTTGGCCTGTGATATTTCTATAGCCTTTAAGACATTTTCATCATCAACACCAGCATTCCTACCATATTTTAAATTACTTTCTATAGTTCCTGTGAATAAAATACCCTTTTGAGGAACATATCCTATTCTTTCTCTTAAATCATGGAGTTTTATATTTCTTATGTCTATACCATCAAGAAGAATCTCTCCCTCTGTAACATCATAAAATCTTGGTATTAAATTTATAAGAGTTGACTTTCCACTTCCTGTACTTCCAATAAAGGCTGTAGTTTCTCCAGGTTTTGCCGCAAAAGATATATCTTTAAGAACATATTCTTCTGCTCCAGGGTATTTAAAACTTACATTCTTAAACTCCAATAATCCCTTTATATCTTTATTCAATTCTTTAGAATTTATAGGATCTTTAATTGTAAGCTCCTTATCCAATACTTCTGAAATCCTCTGTGCTGATACGGAAGCTCTTGGAAGTATTATTGAGATCATTGATATCATAAGGAAGGACATGATTATCTGCATTGTATATTGCATAAATGCCATCATATCTCCAACTTGTATTACACCATTATCTATTTCATGTGCTCCTACCCATATGATTAATAGCATAATGACATTCATAATAAGCATCATAGTAGGCATCATCATAGTCATTACCCTTGATACAAAAAGATTAGTCCTTGTTAAATCATTATTTGCATTGTCAAATTTCTTTTCTTCAAATCTTTGAGTATTAAAAGCTCTAATTACCATCAATCCATTGAGTGATTCTCTCATTACAAGATTAACCTTATCTACAAGCTTCTGTAGCTTCTTAAATCTTGGCATAGCTATGGTAAAGAGAACTATAACTAGTGTAAGGATAGCTATAACTCCTACTGCAATTATCCAAGCCATTGAGGTATTTGTTCTAAGAGCTCTTATAATTCCACCTACTCCTAGAATAGGAGCATAAAATACTATCCTAAGCATCATCATACTAAACATTTGTACCTGCTGTATATCATTTGTACTTCTGGTTATCAATGAAGCAGTTGAAAAATCATCAAATTCTCCATTGGAGAATGCAGTTACTTGTCTAAATACCTTATCCCGTAAATTTCTGCCTAGACTAGCAGATACCCTAGCAGATATAAATCCAACACCTATGGATGCTACCATGCTTAAAAGTGCAATTAGTAGCATTATTCCGCCTATATATAGAATATAATTAGATTGAAACTTATTCATATTTAATCCTATAACCTCATACTCTGATTTAACATAGTTAATAGCGGATTGGTTTATCATAGTTTCTGGTAGGTTTTTAAATTGTTCTTCAATATCACTTTTCATAGCATCAAACTGTTCCTCTGGTAAATTCTTTAATACCATAAAAGGATCTGTTCCCTCTGGAAGATTGGCAAAAGGATTCTTCTCTTTATTTTCTGCAGCGATTCCTTGAGGAGCTTCATTTTCAATTCCCCATATAATAAGCATTGATTTACCTAAAAAGGAATTCATCTCCTCTATGTCTTCCTTAGATTTCGTATTTAAAATATATAAATCTTGTTTTTCTAAAGCAGGATATTTCTCTAAATAATCCTTATATTCTTTTTCTGATAAATTTTCTTTGTTTATAAGTCTGTAGCTACTATCTACAAAAACTTTTTCATTATTACTTAAAAATATTTTAATCTTTTCCATTTCTGAAGCCCTAATTACTTCAGGTGCTACATCTTTTATTCCACTTTGCTGTATTCCTACATTTACTATACTTGACATATAGTCAGGAAGAGCTAATTCAGTACTGGCTTGAAATAAAAGCAACACTATAATAATTACTATGGATATAGTAAATGGCTTAAATTCTTTAAATAACTTTAACATATTTCCCTCCTAAGTCCAATTTATTATTTCTCACTACTTACCTGAAGATTATCTCTAACTTGCAATAATAATCTTCTTAGAATTACTTTCTCCTCTACTGTAAAACTTCCAAAACATTCTTTTTCTAAGTTCCACATCACATCTTTGGCTTTTTTACAAATCTTTTTTCCTTTTTCGGTAATATAAACTCTAGATATTCTTTGATCATCTGTATCTTGTCTACGCTCCACTAAATTTGCCTTCTCCATCCTCTTCAGCATTACCGTTATGGTAGCAGGAGCTACTTTTAATTTATCTGCTAATTCTTTTTGGCTCTGTCCGCCTTCTTTACTTAATATAAAAAGCATAGGGGGTTGCCCTGGATATATTCCTATTTCATCAAGTAGCATGTGAGTACGAATATGGTGGAATCTCAACACTTCCAAGAAAGCAAAATATAAGGAATCTTTATCTATATTCTCCATTTCTCTACCTCCATTTTAGTTAGTCGGCTAAGCATATTATTCATAATACTACTATAATCCTTAATTGTCAATATGTATTTTGTCATATTAAATATATCTTTTTAATATTAGCCGACTAATTAGATTCTTAATCTCATACAATTTTTTGTGATGAATTAAAATCAGCTCAATGACCAAAACCTCCCGCATAAACAGGAGGTTTTTTTAATCCGATACTTGTTCTAATTTATATAGTTCAACAGCCCATATTCCGTCAATTCCTTTTTTAATTGGCTGCACAAGCCTTAGTTCTATGAACTTATTATGACCTTCAAACTCATATCTTATAACTTTGTTATCAATATTATGTTCTATTTTAATTCTATTAGCGTCCTCACTGGAATGCCCTATTGAATCTATAAACTCTAAGGATATAGATAAATAACTGTTTTCCCCTCCATCATCTATAGCTTTTTGTAATTCCTCTAATTTTTCCATGTCAAGTTTAACTGGTATCCATTTTACTTCTGCTGGATTGTTATCAAACTTTCCATCTGAGGCAAATACATACTCACAAATGTTATCTCCCCAAGTAGCTTCTATGCTAAATACTCTACCCGTTGTCCCTATATCACTATCTGATGCAGGGGGATTTTTAAATTTATAAATCCCATTAGTATGATGATTTACAGAAACATCCACAATTGGCAATAGAGATTCTATATAACTTTCTGTTAAATAAGCCATCTTTACTACTACATTATCAGGTTTGGAATCTCCAAAATCAACTGTAATTTCTTCTTCTGGCACTAATCTATGGAGACCTGTTAATATACTTGGCTCACTACTCCAAGCTGCTTGATAGAAAGAAGCTCTATCATAAATCATACCATTCCATTTCGTCTTGAGTATTGTATACACTTCTATTGCTTCAAGGTCTGTTTCGTTAGTGATTATAATTGATGGCGGTTTTGTAGGGATACTAGTCGTTATAGTTTCTTCTTCTATTTTACTAGTAGGATTATAATTATCTTTTCTAACTCCTGAACCTAAATATAATCCTCCAAGTATAACAGCTAAAAGTAAAATCCCTGAGATAAATATAACCATTTTAGACTTTTTATTATAGTTCATAATGGCTATAAGTCTATCCTTTAACATGTTTTTATCCTCACTCATTGTCGCTTGTAGCCTTCCTGAGGAACTTTGGATCTCAGATACTATGGAAATCAGAGTATCTCCATATTCTTGCTTTTCCTTATTGCTTAAATTCTTGATCACAGCCTCATCACAGGATAATTCACATATATGATTAATTTCCTTTCCAATGAAGTGTACCATTGGATTGAACCAATGAATAGATTTAGCTATCATGATAACCCATTTTATCATTATATCAAAACGTCTTAGATGGATAAGTTCATGGAGCAATATATTCTTTAGCTGCTTTTCATTATATTCTCTATCTGGAATTATAATCCTTGGTTTGAATATTCCGATAAGCATGGGAGTACTCACTAATGGATTTCGTAATAAACGAATTTTATTTTTTCCATTAATTAAAGAATTTAATAGTAGATTTTCTTCATCTGTAGCATCTTTGTTTTTTGGCTTTAGATGATTTAAAAATCTTAGATAACCTATTGTATTAATAGTTAAAGTAATTATTGCTCCTAATAGATATATGTAAAATATATGATAACTAAGTCTCTGAAACATGTCCTTAAAGTCTCTATTATGATCGGCATCAAAATTATAAACTCCACTTTTTACATTCTCTTTTACATTGGGAGTCTCAAAGAAATTATTTTGTTTAAAGCTTTCGTTACTAATTGATTGTATTTCTTTTTTAGAAGGTAATTGTGTTTGTATACTCTTATTGTAGAAGACCCTATTCATAATACTTTCTTCAAGGGAAAATGGTAAGATTAGTCTAAATACCACTACAATCCAAACATAATATTGGATAGACTTAGATAGCCTATTCTTTATAAAAGGTTTAATTGCAAATAATATCAATGCTAAAATACTTCCTGATAAAGAAAGAGATAGAATTAGTCTAAGTACATCATTCATCATTTTCACCTACTTTAAACATCTTCTGTAACTCTTCAATATCCTTTTTATTAAGTTTTTTATTATCTAATAGAGATGCTACTAAGTTCTTTGCGCTACCATTATATAATTTATCAATTAAATCTTGAGTCGTATATTCATTATATTCTTCCTCTGTGACTAACGGCTTATAATAAAATACTTCCCTTTTTGTTGCTTGAACTACATCTTTTTTTACAAGTCTACGAAGCAAAGTTTTTATTGTAGAACTTTCCCAATCAGTGCTTTCTTCAAGAGACTTTCTTATATCGGTAATATTGAGCTCCAGACCTGCATCCCATAATACACGCATTACTACAGCTTCAGAATCAGTTATTCTTGATATCATCTTCACCCCTCCAGTTTACATTTGTAACCTTTATTATAGTTTACGCCTGTAACCTATAATTGTCAATATAGATAAGTTGAAATGTTACTGAATTGTAAACTATTTTGTTACTGAATTGTAAACCGCTCTTCGACAATTTCCCCTATAATATTACTACATAGAGGGGGTTGACATAATGAAGAAAATATTAAGTTTCATTCTTTTACTATTTATTACAATTAGCCTAATTAACTATATTAAAAAAGATACTGCTCCTATCTATTCGGATAATTTAATCCTAGAGGAAGAAATGGATACTCCATTGCAAACCAGTATAACAAGAACAAAAAGAAAAGATTTAGGTGAGGTTGAAACTATAATTGAATATGGTGACTATTCTTCACTTGCTGCACATTATCCTATATTTGGTATAGACTCAATCGATAGTACCATTAAAGATATGGTACAAGGTTATATTGACAATTTCTATAGAGAAGTTGAGAATAACATCTCCAATAGGAAGTTGAAATCCGAGTTAAATATAGATTTTGACATGTATATTACACAGGATGATATAGTAAGCTTAAAGTTTTCAATTATGGAGAGTATGAGCTACAATGCTCATCCTAATAATTCAATTCAAACCTTTGTAATCAATTTAGGAAAAGAAGAGTTTGTTTCATTAGATGACATATTTAAAGGTGAATATTTATCAATGTTATCTGAAATAATTATTAATCATTTCAGTGATGATGAAGAGTATAAGGAGTATATAGAAACAGATCTCTTTAAAGAAAAACTAGCTTCTGCTAAAGACAACTTAGATAAGTTTGTTGTACAAGAAAATAGCATAATCCTATTTTTCGAGAAATATGAGCTGTTTGCAGGGTCATTTGGGGAACAAGAAGTAGAGATCTCATATAGGGATTTAAGAGGTTTTTTAAAAAAAGAACTTGAAGATTTAGTTGAGGAACCATTAGATCCAATTGTAGAGGAAAATGACATTGAGAAGCCTAAAGAAATTATAGAGGAAGAAACTAGGATAATTGATCCAGAGAAGCCAATGGTAGCCCTTACATTTGATGATGGACCAAATGGGAAAACTACTATACCTATATTGGATACCTTAGAAAAATATAATTCAGTGGGAACATTCTTTGTATTAGGAAATAGAGTATCCCATAATAAAGAGATTCTAGAAAGAATGATTGCAGAAGGAAGTGAAGTTGGTAATCATACCTATAACCATAAAAAATTAACAAGTCTATCAACAAAAGATGTGGAATGGCAAATAAAATCTACACAGGATATAATATTTGATACTATTTCCATCACACCAAAAGTAATGAGACCAACCTATGGAGCTTATGATGACACTCTGAAATCAACTTTGGATATGCCAATGATCCTCTGGTCAATAGACACCTTAGACTGGAAGTACCGGGATACAAATAGAGTTGTGAAAAGTATCTTAGATAATGTAACTGATGGGGATATAATACTAATGCATGATCTTTATGAAAGCACTGCAAATGCAGTAGAAAAAGTTGTCCCTGAATTAATAGATAGAGGATTCCAGTTAGTCACAGTTAGCGAATTATATGAAGCTAGAGGTAAGACATTGGAAAGTGGTAAAACATATAATCATGTTCATAAAAATAGATAAGGTATTTATAATTAGTGGCATTATATTATTTACTTTTATAGTTTCACAGAGAAGGGTCTTGAACCCTTCTCTTATATTTTAGGATAAAAGCAATCTATGAACTTATCTTCCTTGATATCAGATGGTAATGGAGTTTATAAGGTTAATAATAGAGACAGTTAATAATGGACGACTTTAGCCTTGGGTATACTCTAACAGTCTTTTCTGTTATTGTGAGGAGATCTATAAATATTATAAATATATAACATAAAAACCTTGACTAATTTCCCTCCATGTTATATATTTATAACATAGAGGTTATAAATATATAACATGGAGGAGATAATTATGGAAAAGAAAAAAATTAATTTAGTCACACAATACACATTAAAATCATTGCTAATACTTGGGATATTGATTTTATATGTTGTAAGCAGGGAAAATTTTGGTTTCAAACAATATGAACCTATTATCTCAAAGTTCTATTATATAGGATTAATATTTTATGGCCTTATTGGGTTAATAAGAAAAGAGGAAAAGATTGATGAATCAGCAGAAAGAATATTAGGCAGAGTAAATCAAATATGCTTAAATGTTACTATTACAGGACTAATAATATTAATGATTCTCGTAGGAGCTCCGATGTACAAAGAAGTAAATCTTTCTAGGGATATGATTGGATTATTTATGTTAATTTTATTATTTATAATCACCAGTCTAAAACCAGTTTTATTTCACCATTTTGACAGGAAGGGACTCTAAGATGCCCACTTTAAAAACCAATTTAAAAGAATACAGAGAAAATAAAAATATGAAACAAAGTGAACTTGCAGAATTAGTTGGTGTTCGCCGTGAAACAATCGTGCATTTAGAAAACGGAAAATATAACCCTTCCTTAAAACTTGCTATGGATATTGCAAAGATATTTGGAGTTACTGTAGAAAAGTTATTTGAATTTGTAGACTAAAATTATCATATAAGCAATATATACTTTTCTATTCAATAATTTCTCACGACTGCCTTTTTTCACTATTCTCCCATGATCTATTATCATAATTACACCTATATCCTCATAAGGATATAGGTGTAATTATTGCATTGGCTTTATATCAAATTCAATAATTCCTCCCTTTGGGTTATTATTCTCAGCTTTAATATTTCCACCATGTTTTTCTACTATAGTCTTGGCTATATACATACCTAAGCCAGAATGTCCCGTTGTAAATGAACGAGATTTATCTCCCCTATAAAATTTATTGAAAATATTTTTTAAATCTTCATTACTAAAACCCTTTCCAGTATCCATGATGGAAAATTTTATTTTATCATCTTTACATAAGATATTTAGCTTTATAGACTCACCCTTCTCTGTATATCTAATGCTATTGGACATAATATTATCTAATACTTGCTCTATTGATTTAATATCAAATTTATCTATAAATCTTTTTTCTCTTAAATCTATAATATCTACTTTAAAGTAAACTCCTTTTTCTTGGCATAATAGGTTGTAATCCTTTTCCTTTAACTCTAAAAATTCTATAATATTAATCTCTATAGGTTGTAAAGTAAAATTGGGATTTTCAATATTAGATATTTTATTCATATCCTCTAATAAGGCTAAAGCCCTTTCATTATTTCTTTTAATTACTTCTATATAATCCTTAAACTTATCTCCCTCAATGGCACCATCTATTAATGCTTCTGAATAGGTATTTATAATAGTAAGGGGAGTTTTTAAATCATGAGCAATATTTGCTATATTCTCTTGTCTCTTCTCCTCTAAATCCCATTGTTTTATTAAAGAATCTTTAAGATTAATCCTCATATCTTCAAAAGCATCACAAAGTCTTCCAAGTTCATTATTTTCTTTATAATCTATAGAGAAATCTAAGTCCTTATTCTTAATTTTTTCTGATCCTTCCATCAATAGATTAATAGGTTTTACTAGATTTTTAGCCAATTTTTTGGAGTAAAATATTGTAAAAACCACTATATATAAAAAGGGAATAAATATCATCAAATTATTCAATTTATATAGTAAATAATTATTTATCTTTGGAGTGCTCCTAAGCTGGTATTTTAATATAATTGCACCTTTAATATCATTATCCTTATTAAAAATAGGTACAACTTTAGCAAAGTTATTATTTCCCAATCTTAAAACAGAATTTAAATTTTCATATAGTTTTCTTTTATTTTTAATTAAAGGATTTTTAATACTTCCATATATTAAATTCCCCTCATTATCTAAAACTTGATATAATATTCCTTCACTTGGTACGATTCTATTCATTTGGCCCTCAAATTTTTTATCTAAAACAGCTTCATATTTTTCGTTAATCTCATAGATAATCCTAGACAATTGATTTTCGTAATAATTAGCTGGGTATTGAATATAATCAAAGGTTTTAAACCATATTATAAAGCTTATTATAGATAGGATAAGACTTAAAACAATTATCTTTATAAAAGCTACTATAAATTGATATTTCAAACTCTTATCTTTCATGATTTTACATCCCATTTATAGCCAATACCCCAAACGGTAGCTATATATTGATTATCTTCTTCAATAGCCGAGATTTTAGATCTAATCTTTTTGATATGTTCTGTAACAGTAGAGGTGCATCCCATGCCATCAAATCCCCAGACTCTTTCATATATTTGTTCTTTTGAAAAAACTTGTCCTGGATAAAGAGCTAGGAGTTCTACTATTTCAAACTCTTTTTTAGTAAGATTTAAGTCTTCATCATTAATTTTTACAGTCATTCCCTTTATATCTATCTTTAAGTTTTTAAATTGTAAACAATTTTCAAGTCCTTTATTCACATATCTTTTTTCTCGTCTTAGGTGAGCCTTAACTCTTATAACCAGCTCTTTTAGACTAAAAGGCTTTGTTATATAATCATCTCCACCGATAGCTAAACCCTTTATTTTGTCAGCTTCTGAATCTTTTGCGGATAAAAATAAAATGGGACAAATCACATTGTCACGAATTGCATTACATACGTTAAAGCCATCTATATCAGGCATCATAATATCTAGGATTATTAAATCGGGCTTCTTTTTAGATAATTCAATTCCATCAAATCCATTATATGCAGTTAATACATTATAGCCATTACTTTCCAATACGTCTTTTATTACCATAACAATATCTGGTTCGTCATCGATAATAAGAATTGTTTCCATGATTGCCTCCAATTTTAATATATAAATTTATATAATAAGAAAGACAGAGTATACAATATATATATATGTGCAGGATAAAATATATAAAATAAATGCTTCATAGATTTGCCTTTTTCTCCATTATATAAAAATATAAAAATTAATGCAAAAGCACTCATCCACTCATAATAATCAGTAAACATAAGCTTTAAGCTAATGGGTCTAATATAAGCTAGAGGTAAACCTAACATCCAAGCTAATACAAATATTCCATAAGATATACCTTGCAGTTTTCTGTTTTCTCTAAATATATATAGTATAATGCCCGCTATAATTAAATGTAATCCTCCTTCAACTAATAATGGAGAAGGAATAAGAGTAGATACTAGTAAATAAGCATATGGCATCATTGCTTTTGGCAAGAAATAAAAACTATAGCTTATTATAAATGGTAATAAGATTAAGCCAATACCTTTGAACAACTTTTTCTCTCTTATGCAGTCTATTCCTATAAACATAATAATTAAAATTACAAAGGTTGAAAATATACCATTAGCAGGATAGAATCCATCCCCTCTTTGCAGCTGAGGAAAAATCTGAATTAAATATTTTACAATTCCCATAAAGACAGACATTAAATATATTCTTGTAAAGTATTTTTTCTTATTCGACGTATGAGTATAACCTTCCACCATTGTAAACAAAAACAATCCTGCTGCCAATCTCCCAATCCACGAAAATATAACTGGAACTTTACCTGTAAATTCAAAAAAATAATGAATATGATCAAGTAACATAAATATAAGAGCTAAAAATTTAATTTCAAATCCTGTAAGTCCTTTTTTAGTTTTTTCTAAAGTCATTTTAATTCCTCCTTATAAATTCTATATATAATCTACCATCCAATTATAAAGAATTTATAAAGTTTATATAAAAAATGCTTCTAAAGAATCCTTTTTTAGCCACTGTATAAGCAACTTGCACGAAATTAGAGATTTCGGCAATCTGCTTAAAACTCAATTAAGTCAAATTCTAAAATAAAAAATAGAAAAAAGGAATTAATGAAAATGGATATATTATTGATTAGAAAAATTATTTTTTATGTGAGGTCTATATTGACGAAGGTTTTGGAGTCCATAAAAATAATGGGCAGAAAGTTTTAATTCTTGATTATTATATACCTTGTATCAAGCGTTTTTCGAAATAATATGAATTCAAATAGTCTTGGACTTTAATTTAAAATTGGACCTCTTAGAATCCTATCACTGCTAGTTTACTCTTATGTCAGGCATAATTTAAAAAACCTCCACTATTAAGTTAGTGAAGGCTTCTTATATTGAGTAAAATCTACGGCATTGGATTATCAAATGCAGTAATTGTAATATTGGCCTGAGGTCCTGTTATTGAGAGTCCGACACTGGCACCAGTGAAATTAACAATCCTTAGGGTAGAAGGAGCAGCACCTACTTCAATTATTGCCGAAGATGAAATAATTCCAGTTACTATTGGACTTACAAAAGCTCCATATTCCGATCCATCTATCTCAAGGGCAAAAACAGGGGTTTGGATTCCATCTACTCCATCAATTGCAATGGACCAGTTTATTAAATATGTTCTATTAGGAGAAAGTGTGAATTCACCTGTTGCAGAATTATACGAAATATTATTTGAATAATACTCAAAATTAAATAATATTGGGTCTCCATCTGATATTATTATTTGAGGACTTGTTGAACTGCTCACTAAGGCCTCCATTATTCCTCCTGACAATCCTGCTGGTCCTGTTGGTCCCTGCGGCCCTATTGGTCCCTGTGGACCCACTGGTCCCTGTGGTCCTACTGGCCCCTGTGTCCCTTCTGGCCCTTGTGGTCCTACTGGTCCCTGTGGTCCTACTGACCCCTGTGGTCCTTCTGGTCCCTGTGGTCCTGCTGGCCCTTGTGCCCCCTGCGGTCCCTGTGGTCCTACTGGCCCTTGTGGTCCTGCTGGTCCTTGCGGTCCTTCTGGCCCTTGTGACCCTTGTGGCCCCTGCGGTCCTTCTGGCCCTTGTGACCCCTGTGGACCTGTTGGTCCTGAATGGCAACAAGTACACGGTAAACATGCCCAAAACCAATTATTACACGGACAAGGTTTTCTATATATATTGGAACGATTCGAACGATAATTATTATAAGACCTTGGTATAACATAGGAACTTGATTCTATATCCATATTTTCATGGCAGGACGATTGATTGTTTAAAGTCGTATTTTCTTCAAAATACATAATTAGATACTCCCTCTCTCTTATTTTATCATGACATAAGATTATATTGAGATTGAAAGCTAAACAAAATCAATTTGTTACAATCTTAATAACAATATATGTTAAATTATTTTTCTATGTGACATAAAGTTTATCTGTGAATTACACTTGTGATCCAAGTATATAAATCTCTATTCTTTCGATTTTTATATCCATCTTTGCAGCACTCATTATCTCTATGAAAGATACACCAACTATATTTCTTATTGATTTAATATCATTTTTCGTTGCATTTAGCCTATTACTTATGAATATCCATAATAATGTAAAATAAAGGAGTATGTTAAATAACATACTCCTTCTTACAACTTTATAAGATTGTTTTATTAAATACTCTCGTTGGCAAATTGGCTTTGATATAAATTATAGTAATATCCTTTTCTTTCTAGCAGTTCTTCATGACTACCTTTTTCAACTATCTCTCCATGGTCTATTACCATAATTATATCTGCATCTTTAATTGTAGAAAGTCTATGAGCAATAATAAAAGTTGTTCTATTCTCCATTAGTTTTACCATTGCCTCTTGAATTTTTAATTCTGTTCTAGTATCTACAGAGGATGTTGCTTCGTCCAGTATCAGTATAGAAGGATTAGATAATATTGCCCTTGATATAGCCAATAGCTGTCTTTGTCCTTGGCTTAAATTGGTTCCTCCTTCATTTAGATATGTCTCATATCCACTTGGCAGTTTATTTATAAAATCATCAATTCTTGCGAGTATCGCTGCCTTTTCTATCTCCTCATCTGTAGCATCTAATTTCCCGTATTTTATATTTTCCTTTATAGTTCCCGAGAATAGATAAGTATCTTGCAGCACCATACCGAATATTCTTCTTAAAGTATCCTTTTGATAATCTTTAATATTCACTCCATCTATTAATATCTCACCTTTATCTATATCGTAAAATCCAGTTAAAAGATTGACTATGGTAGTCTTTCCTGCACCGGTAGGTCCCACTAATGCGATATTGGTTCCAGGCTCTACTTGGAAAGATATATTTTTTAAAACTGGTTCGTTCTTTTCATATTCAAATGCAACATTTTTAAATTCTACTTCTCCTCTTATTTCTTTTCCCACTATTGCATTAGGAGAATCTTCCCTTTCTTCCTCTTCATCTAGTATTTCAAAAACTCTTTCAGCTCCTGCTATACCTGATTGTAATGTATTAAATGTATTTGCTAATTCATTTAATGGTCTTGTAAATTGCTTTGAATAAGAAATAAAACTAGCTATAACCCCTACAGAAATAGTTCCTTTTACAGCTAATGCTCCTCCAAATATAGCTATAACTCCAAATCCAAAATTATTTATTACATTCATAAGGGGCATAATATATCCCGACCAAATCTGTGCCTTTACTCCTACATCTCTTAAAATATCATTTTGTTCTTTAAATTCATCTATTACTTTCTCTTCATTGTTGAAGGCTTTTACTACGTGAATCCCTGCTATTGATTCTTCAATATGCCCATTTAATCTACCCAATGTTTTTTGTTGCTCTCTAAATAATAGCTTTGTTTTACTAGCAATCACTTTAGTCATAAAATATACCATGGGTACAGTTATTAAGCTAGCCATAGTCATAAGGGGACTTAAATAGATCATCATGACTAAAGAACCTATTATATTCACTACTGATACCATAAGCTGCACCGTTGTTTGAGATATAGTAGTACTTACATTGTCAATATCATTAGTTAATCTGCTCATAATCTCCCCATGAGTATGGATATCGAAGAACCTAATGGGCAAGGACTGAAGCTTTTCAAATAATTTTTCCCTTAAATTATATACAATTCTTTGGGCTATCCCTGCAACAATATATTCTTGCAAGAATGTAAGGACATTATCCAGTATATATACAGATAATAATATCAATATAATAAATCTTAAGTTTTCAAATTCTACTAAGGACTTTCCCGGAAATATAGCATCTATAGCCTTCCCTATTAAGAAAGGAACAGATATACCTAATAGTCCAGAAGCAAGTATTAATAAAAAAGTTATAAAAAGCTCCTTCTTTTCCACTTTGAAAAAACTCCATAATCTACTCAAGGTATGACTTATATCTTTTGCCTTTTCTGCAGACACTCTAGCAGGGCCTGCAATGCCTGCGGGGCCTGTTCTTCTCTGTCTAGGATCCAAAATCTTCTGCCCCCTTTCCTAATTGAGAATAATAAATATCTTTATATACTTCACAATTTCTCATAAGTTCTTGATGTGCTCCTTGACCAACTATCTTTCCTCTATCCAGTACAAGAATTTTATCTGCATCCATTACAGATGTTATTCTCTGAGCAATTAATATGGTAGTAGTATCCTTTAGATACTCCTTCAATCCTTGCCTTATCTTCCTCTCAGTAATTAAATCTACTGCTGATGTACTATCATCTAAAATCAATATACTTGGCTTTTTTATAAGAGCTCTGGCTATTGATATTCTCTGCTTTTGTCCTCCTGATAGATTTACTCCACCTTGCCCTAAGTAAGTATTATATCCTTCATTGAAGGAGAGAATAAAATCATGAGCATTAGCTATTTTTGCAACCTTTTCTATATCTTCAATTGTTGCATTTTCATCTCCCCATCTAATATTATCTTTTATGGTACCTGTAAATAATAGAACTTTTTGGGGAACTATGCCAACTTTCTCTCGTAAATCGGAGATATCTATATCCTTTACGTCCATACCATCAATTTTTATCTTTCCTTTATCTACATCATAAAATCTTGGTATCAAGTTAATTAAAGTAGATTTACCTGAACCAGTTGAACCAATAATTGCCAAAGTTTCTCCTGGATTTATAAAAAAGTTTATGTCCTCTAATACATATCTACTAGAGCTATAATATTTAAAATATACATTTTCAAATTCCAATCTTCCCTTTACATTATTAAATATAATGGGATTTTCTTTAACAGTTATAGTATTCTCTGCTTCAAATACCTCTCCTATTCTCTCAGCAGAAGCTCTAGCCCTGATAAATATATTCAATATCCTTGTCATCATTATAAGGGAAAATAGGACTTGAGTCATATAATTTACAAAGGCCATTATCTTTCCAACTTCCATTTGTCCACTATTTACCCTCAGACCTCCAAACCATAGAACTAGAACAATTCCTATATTAACCACTAAAGTCACAACAGGATTAAATACTGCAACTACTCTCATACCTTTGAGAGTAATATCTTTCAAATCATCATTTACCTTTCTAAAACGAATTTTTTCATATTCAAATCTATTAAATGCCTTCACGACTCTAATCCCAGCTAGATATTCTCTCATCACTCCATTGACTCTATCCAAGGATTTTTGGATTTTGGTAAATATTGGGTAGGATACCTTTAAATTTAATGAAATAATAATAACAACAATTGGAACAACTCCCAATAATATAAGAGCCATTTTAGGATTCAATAAAAATGCCATTATCACAGAACCTATTCCAAGAACTGGAGCCTTTACGAATATTCTCATCATACCATGGGAAAAGTTTTGTATCTGATTTACATCATTAGTAAGTCTAGTAATTAAAGAAGCATCTTGAAAACCATCTATATTATCAAAGGAAAATCCTTGTATTTTAATATATAAGTCCTCTCGAAGGTCAGCTCCGAAACTTTGACTTACTTTGGAGGAAACAATATTTCTAATGACTGCAAAAGTAGCTCCTAAGGCAGTCATAAAAAACATCAATCCTCCTAATTTAAAAACATAGTTCATATCTCCTCTTTTTACGCCATTATCAATTATCTTTGACATAATAGTAGGTTGAATTAAGTCTCCTGTGGTTTCAAGGATTATAAATGTAAGAGCTATTAGAAATTGCTTTTTATATTTTTTTATATACTTTCCTAAATAACTTATATTCATCTCTATTGCCACTCCCCAACTAGTCTTTATTCTATTATAATATTTAGGCACTCGAAATACAATTAAAAACTGAGTTATTAATAACTCAGTTTTCTATAATTATATATGCCTCAATGCATCTATAGGGTTTAACCTACTTGCTTTTCTAGCTGGCATAAATCCAAATATTATACCTACTATTGCCGAGAAACTCACTGCTAGTATTACTGTTGACATCGTAATTGTTAAACTAAACCCTATATAAATAGAAGCAATATATGCTATAGACATTCCCACTATAAGACCAATTATTCCACCAAAAACTGATAGGAAAATTGCTTCAATAATGAATTGTAGTTGGATACTATTAGGCTCTGCACCTAAAGCCTTTCTTAAACCTATTTCGAAGGTACGCTCTGTAACAGATACTAACATCATATTCATTATCCCAATGCCTCCTACAACTAAAGATATTGAAGCAATGCCTGCAAGAAGAAGTGACATCATGCCAGTAATATCTCCTATAGTAGATATTATATCCTCCATATTGAATATAAAGTAAGAGTTATCTTTATAATTAAATGATTGATTTAAAACTTGTTTTAAATCCTTCATAATAATATCAGATTTATTACTATCAGCCATATATACGTCTACATTAGTTATATTTCTATTACCTAATGTTTTCATAGCTGTAGTATAAGGAATAATAATCGTATCATTAGTTGAAGAAAAAGCAAACTCACTACCTGTATCTAATACTCCAACTATAGTAAAAATTAAACCATTTATAAGTATACTTTCACCTATTGGATCTTTTCCTAGGAATAGTTCCTTATTTATGTCACTTCCTATTATAGCAACTCGGCTGCTATTCTCTATGTCTAATATGTTTAATTCTCTACCATTTTTCACAAGTTTTTTATCTGTTTTAAAATGAACTTCATTTTTTCCTTCCACGGTAATATCTGTTTTTGTAATACCATTCCCTGCAATAGAGGTTTTCCCTGTTATTGTAGGAGATAGCCCCTTAATATTTTCTATTTTTGTTAATGATTCTAGATCTCTTTCATTAAGTCCTTGCTTTAAAGGCGTCCCCATAGCTTGTATAGTTATTTTATCAGCACCTAAAGATGACACCTGTTTGGTCACCTCATTTGTAGCTCCTTGAACTATGGTTATCAATGCTATGATGGAAGCAACCCCAATTATTATCCCAAGAATAGTTAAAAAGGAACGCATTTTATTATTTATGATGTTGCTCCAAGACATCTTTATACTATCTTTAAGCATTGTTTTCACCACCTTCAGATATTCTTCCATCGATAATGTTTAATACTCTGTTGCCATAGCTGGCGATATGCTTATCATGAGTAATCATTACAATTGTCCTTCCCTCTTCATTTAATTCTTTGAATAGTTCCATTATCTGTGCTCCTGTTTTTTGATCTAATGCTCCAGTAGGCTCATCAGCTAATAATATTGATGGCTCTGTTACAACTGATCTAGCTATGGCAACCCTCTGTTGCTGTCCCCCTGAAAGTTGAGTTGGCAAATTTGGTAGCTTATCTCCCAACCCTACTCTTTCTAAGATTTTCTTTGCTCTTTTTCGTCTCTCATCAGATGGAACACCTGCATAGATTAGAGGCAATTCTACATTTTGAAGAGTAGACAGTCTTGGCAGCAATTGGAAAGATTGAAATATAAATCCTATTTCTTTATTTCTAACTCTTGCTAATTCTTTTTGGCTCAGATTTGCAACTTTCTGTCCAGCTAAAATATAGTTGCCAGAAGTAGGTGTATCTAAGCAGCCTATTATATTCATTAACGTTGATTTCCCAGATCCCGATGGACCAAGAACAGATACAAACTCACCTTTCTTTATCGTGAAGCTTACTTTGTTAAGAGCCAAAAATTTCTCATCACCTAAATAATAGGCCTTATCTAAATCTGTTATTTTTAATATTTCATTCATTAATTATCGCCCCCTGAGCGCATTGCTCTAATTCCTCCTGGAGGTCCAAAGTCATTTGTTACTTTCTTAGCTACAAATACTTTATCTCCAATATTTATACCCGATTTGACCTCTACATTGACTCCATCAGTGATTCCTAACTGAATATCTACATCCTCCATAGTCTCATCTTTTTTCCTACTTACATATGAGCTATTGTCATCTCTAAATCTTATCGCAGTCATAGGAAGTATAGCTGCATTATTTACACTTTCATTTAATACTTTAGCTTCTGCACTCATACCTACTCGAATATCTCCATCATTTTTAATTGAAATAGTTGTATTAAAGAAAGTAACTCCATTCATATACACGCCTTCCTTAGCCACATCTGTAACAGTTCCTTCGAAATCTTTATTTAGAGCATGAATAGTTATATTTACTTTTGTGTCTTTTTTTATAGCATTTAAGTCGTACTCATCTACCTTTACTTTTAGCTGTAAGTCTTTGTAGTCCACAATTTCAGCAATCTTAGCTCCTGGGATCAGCTGTTCATCTTCTTCAACAAAAATATCAAGAACTTCCCCATCTATTTCAGATTTTATATTTACTCCATTACTAGTCCTGTATAGGACATCATCTTTTTTGACTATATCTCCTTTTTTAACTTCAAACTCCTTTATCCGCATAGCTTGATCTGAAAATATGGTTTGTCTATTTTTCGCTTCTATGCTGCCTGAGAAGCTGTAGTATGTGCTGATATCTCCTGCTTTTACTTCTACTTCATCTCCTGCAATCTGTCTAGGTGTTCTTATCTTTGATAAGACAAGTATTGTAATTGCTGCGATTACTGCAATTCCTAAAACCCATTTAATTCCTTTGTTTTTTCGTTTCATTCTAATATTACACCTCCATGGTATTTTATATATCAATATTAAATCAGATATATGAACTTAAAATGAACTAATATAATATATCTTAAAGTAACAAAAATGACATTTGACCTCTTCCTCTAATATTATTCTAGAATTATTTTTTTTAATACGGACGAATTTACATATTTCCCTAACTTTATTTTTGTTTTACACTACTTTTAAGACGTCATATGCAATAATATTAAAACTTTTTTTAATTTTATGTTGACAATATCACTTTACCGTATTATAATAGTTTTTAAATTTAAAATAGTCTAAAAGTTAAGACGGAGACAAAAATACTTTAACTTTACTAAAGAGAGCTGATGGTTGGTGAGAATCAGTGTAAAAAAAGTATATATAATCACTCCCAAACTGCCTTATTAAAACCAATTGGAAGTAAATGAGGTCGGTGGCCACCGTTATATGGCTAGGGTTCAAGGAATTTACCTTCGACCTGAAGAGATAAGCTATGAAAATAGCTTATAAATTAGAGTGGTACCACGGGAAATTATCTCGTCTCTACGGATATCTTTATATCCTAGAGACGAGTTTTTTTATTTTTAGAAGTCTGGCCAGACCTTATAAAAACATAAATTATTTCAAAATAGGAGGAATAAGGATGGATGGTTTATTAGCTATAACGATAGTTCTGTTAGTATATGCTCTTGGAGACTTTGTATCTTACAAAACTAAGTCAATTGTATCTATGATGTTTGTTGCCTCTGTAGTGTTTATGGTGAGTTTTTGGTTTGGTCTTCCGAAGACTATCTTTGAGGATGCCCAGCTCTTGGGCTTTGGCTCACTTATGATTGCTTTTTTAATTACCCATATGGGCACTTTGATGAGCTTTAAAGATCTTAAAAAACAATGGAAAACTGTTCTAATATCAATAAGTGCAGTAATTGGGATAGGTGTATTTTTATTCTTTGTAGGTACTCCTATCATAGGTAAGGAGTACGCAGTAGCTTCTGCACCCCCTATATCTGGTGGAGTCGTGGCAGCTATCATAATGGGAGATGCTGCAAAAGCTAAGGGTCTTGAAGCAATAGCTGTATTCGCGACATTATTAGTGGTAGTTCAAGGTTTCTTTGGATACCCTGTAGCATCTTTCCTACTTAATAAAGAGGCTAAAAAGCTAATTAAAGTTTTTAGAGAAAATAGCTCAGAAGTTGCTTCAACATTAGATGATACTATAAGTGATATGGTAATGACTAAAAACAAATTAATACCTTCATTGCCAAAGGATTTGCAGACTAGCTTCGTATTGCTAGCAAAACTAGCTTTAGTAGCATTATTAGGTTTTAAATTATCAGATTTTACAAATGGCCTTATACATAAATATGTTATGTGCCTATTAGTTGGTATAGCTGGAAGAGAATTAGGATTTCTAGAAGAAAATATTATGACTAAAGCAAATGCCTTTGGACTTGCGTTGTTAGGACTTATGGCTATAGTAGTAGGAAATTTGTCAAAAGCTACCCCAGAGATGCTATTATCTATTTTGTTCCCCATGGTAATAAGTTTATTATTGGGACTTGTAGGTATAGCTATAGCTTCTATCCTAGTTGGTAAAATACTTGGTTATTCTATAGAAATGTCCATAGCCATAGGAACTTCTGCCTTATTTGGTTTCCCAGGAACCTATATTCTTTCCAATGAAGTTGCAAATGCTAACGGAAAAACAGATGAGGAAAGACAATTTTTATTAAATGAAATACTTCCCAAAATGCTAGTTGCTGGATTTATGACAGTTACAATTGCTTCAGTAGTACTGGCAGGTTTTATGGCAAAATTAATGTAATAAAAAATATAAAAGGAGTGGTTATTTTGACTGATAAAATATTATATAGGAACTTCAGATTAATAGATGGTACTGGAAAAATTCCAGTTGAAGATGCATACTTTATAGTGGAAAATAAAAAGATTGTTAAAGTTGGGAAAATAGAAGATTTAAAGAACTCAGATAAAGTTAAAGAAGTAGATCTATCTGGTAAAACTGTAATGCCTGGTCTAATAAACAGTCATGTTCATATTACAATGGAGCCAGTTGGTGATCCTGTTTCTATTATGCTAAAAGAATCTGACGCAAAGACTGCTTTAAGGGGTACAGCCAATCTTAAAAAACACTTACTATCTGGTACTACATTTTTCAGAGACTTAGGTGCATCTAATGGTATAGATTTTGACTTGAGGGATGCGGTAAATGAAGGTCTAATCGAAGGCTCCCAATTTGTAACATCGGGCAGATGTTTAACTATGACAGGTGGACATGGATGGTTTATCGGTAGAGAGGCTGATGGCGTAGATGAGCTTAGAAAGGCTGCAAGAGAACAGCTTAAAGCTGGAGCAGATCTTATTAAGATTATGGCCACTGGAGGAGTTATGACAAAAGGAGTAGAACCTGGTTCTCCTCAGCTTTCTATGGAAGAAATGGAGGCTGCTATAATTGAAGCACATAAAGCAGGAAAGAAAACAGCTACTCATGCTCAGGGAACCCAGGGTATCAAAAATGCAGTCTTAGCTGGAATAGACTCAGTTGAACATGGTATATTTCTTGATGATGAAGTTATTGAATTAATGGTTAGTAAAGGAGTTTACCTAGTTCCTACTTTAGTTGCACCTTATTTTATAGTCAAAAATGGTGTAGAAGCTGGTATTCCTAAGTTCGCCGTAGATAAATCAAATTATGTAATGAAATATCATTGGGAAAGCTTTAGAAAAGCATATAAGGCTGGTGTTAAAATTGCCATGGGCACAGATGCTGGTACACCTTTTAATCTTCATGATGGGGCTCCTCATGAATTAAAGTTAATGGTTGAATGCGGTATGAGTCCAATGGATGCAATTGTAGCATCTACAAAGTCAAGTGCAGATTTATTAGGAGTTCTTGATGATTATGGAACTCTAGAAGAAGGAAAACATGCAGATTTTCTAATACTTAATGAAAATCCATTAGATAATTTAGATACCTTATTTAATCTTGATTCAGTTTATAAGCTTGGTAAGAAGGTGAGATAGTACTTCTCTATAAATCGTAAAAAATTGTCTATCAAAACATTATTAAGTTAGCTTTTTTGAA
The DNA here is from genome assembly GCF_018917285.1 of Tissierella carlieri. Taxonomy (NCBI): domain Bacteria; kingdom Bacillati; phylum Bacillota; class Tissierellia; order Tissierellales; family Tissierellaceae; genus Tissierella; species Tissierella carlieri. Next base: position 30,255 of record NZ_JAHLOH010000019.1, read on the forward strand.
AGTCTAAATCGTATTTGAAAGAATGATTTATGAGAACTTTTCTATGAACTATAACAAAATCCCTAGACAATTTTATTTGTCTAGGGATTTTATTATTTTAACATTAATTCTTCTAATTTTAATGGTTCAACATACTCTCCATCTTTATAAGCCCTCATATTTCCACCAGATATTTCATCTATTAGGGCTATATGATTATCATCTCCAACTCTACCAAATTCAAATTTGATATCATATAACTCCATGTCCTTTTTAGCTAACTCATCTTTGACTACCTGGCTAATCTTCTTAGTTAAATCAGCTAAGACTTTATACTCCTCTTTAGTCATTATACCTAACATATCTAATCCCTCGTCAGTTATTAAAGGATCATTTCTATCATCATCCTTTAAAGTAACTTCTACATAGGCGTCCAGTGGCTGCCCCTCTGTTGCATACATTCCATATCTTCTCATAAAGCTACCTACTGCTCTATATCTACAGATTACTTCCACTCCTTTACCAAACATCTTTGCAGGTAATACTGTCATAGTAGCATTTTCTATATCTGCATCTACGTAATGAGTTGGTATCCCCATATTATTTAATTTCTCGAAGAAGAATTTAGTTAATCTAAGCCCTGCTTTACCTGCTCCTTCTATACTTAATCCTACAGTATTAGCTCCTGGATCAAATACTCCATCTGTTCCTGTCACATCATCCTTAAATTTTAATAGATAGTTTCCATTTTCTAATTCATAAACATCTTTAGTTTTTCCTTTATAGACCAAGTTCATAATTTTAGCTCCTTTATATAAAGTTTTTCTAATATTAATATAATCTATAATACATATATTTATCAAGTTTTTTTATTTATTTTATTTCTATGCATTTATAGTTTTCTTCCCATTTACCTTGAAAATGAAATATACTAAGGCTCCTATTGCTACAGCTGCTCCTACAGGATAAGATATTGTAGTAGATAGCTTAAACCCTTCAGGTGCTTGTAGAATATAAGTAGCAGATACTGCAGACATGAATGTTGCTGGTATACTAGTAATCCAATGACTCTTGCCATTTTTAACTAAATAAGCTGCTGCTGCCCATAGCACTATCATGGCTAGAGTTTGATTTGACCATGCAAAATATCTCCAAATAATATTAAAATCTATCCTCGTTAATCCAAATCCTACGCCTAGTAAAGGTATTGCTAATATTAATCTATTTTTTATTGGGCCTTGCTCATACTTAATTGCATCTGCAATAGTAAGTCTTGCAGATCTAAAAGCAGTATCTCCAGATGTAATAGGACAAGCCACAACTCCTAACATGGCTAATACCCCGCCTATTGAACCAAGAAGGCCTTTTGATATAGTATTAACAACACCAGCAGCTCCGCCACCATTAGTTAAGGCATCTTGTAGTCCTGGAATTCCATTAAAGAATGCCATACCTGCTGCTGCCCAAATCATTGCTATTATACCTTCAGCTATCATTGAACCATAGAATATTCTTCTACCATAGCTTTCCTTAGTCATACATCTTGCCATCATTGGTGACTGAGTAGCATGAAATCCAGATATAGCACCACATGCAATTGTAGTAAATAATATTGCCCATATTGGTAAGCCAGCTGGATGTAAGTTGGTTAATGTAAAGGCAGGTACTTGATATCCATCAATCACTAGCTTGCCACCAATACCAAATGCCATTACTAACAGAGATAGACCGAATATCGAATAAAGTTTACCTATTAACTTATCTATGGGCAAAATAGTGGCTAAAAAATAATACACTAATACAATTATAAGCCATATATTGAAACTTCCGAGTCCAAATAACTTTAGGTTAGTTAGTAGATTTGCAGGACCTGTCATAAATACTGTTCCCACTAAAATAAGTAGAATGACTGAAAAAACTCTCATTACCTTTCTTGCACCTTCTCCTAGGTAAATACCTACTATTTCTGATATAGATTGACCATCATGTCTTAGAGAAAGCATTCCTGAGAAATAGTCATGTACTCCACCAGCAAATATACATCCGAAAGCGATCCATAGAAATGCTGCTGGCCCAAATAATGCACCTTGTATTGCTCCAAAGATAGGTCCTAAACCAGCAATATTAAGTAATTGAATCAAGAAAATTCTAGGCCAGCTCATAGGCATAAAATCCACTCCATCTTTAAGTCTTGTTGATGGTGTTTCTCTACTATCATCTGCTCCAAAGTGTTTATCAACTACCTTTCCATACAGAAAATATCCTGCTATAAGTATAATAATTCCAAGAATAAATTGTATCATAAAAAAACCTCCTTTATATTTACTTAATATATTAATATGCTAAAAGGAGGTTATTTATGGGTACTTTAGATAACTTCCATAGAAAAAGAGATGGATTTCTCCACCTCTTTTTAAAACCTAATATGAAACTTATTAAATTAAATTCTTATGCTCTTACTGTTTTTCTTGATTTTATCTTAATAAGGAAAAACATTATAGCTGCAACAGCTATAGCTGCTCCTACAGGATAAGCTATTGTAGTCGATAATTTAAATCCCTCTGGCGCTTGTAGTATATAAGTTGCAGATACTGCAGTCATAAATGTTGCTGGTATAGTTGTTAACCAGTGGCTCTTATTATTTTTAACTAAATAGGCTGATGCCGTCCATAAAACGATCATTGCCAAGGTCTGATTTGACCACGCAAAGTATCTCCAAATAATATTAAAGTCAATTCTTGTTAGTCCAAATGCCACGACAAACAAAGGTAAAGCCAAAGCTAATCTTTTCTTTATAGGCCCTTGCTCATAGTTCATAGCATCTGCAATAGTAAGTCTTGCAGATCTAAAAGCAGTATCTCCTGAAGTTATAGGGCAAGCTATAACTCCTAACATGGCTAATACACCACCTATTGGCCCTAATAAAGTTATAGAAATAGTGTTTACCACTCCTCCAGGTCCTCCGTTGCTTAAAGCTTCAGCTAATCCTGGAAGTCCATTGAAAAATACCATACCTGCTGCTGCCCAAATCATTGCTATTACACCTTCAGCTATCATTGAACCATAGAATATTCTTCTACCATAGCTTTCCTTAGTCATACATCTTGCCATCATTGGTGACTGAGTAGCATGGAATCCAGATATCGCGCCACAAGCTATAGTAGTAAATAGAATTGACCATATTGGCAAACCAGCTGGATGTAAGCTAGATGTAGTAAATGCTGGTAATTGATATCCCTTTACTAATATCATTGCACCAATCCCAAAAGCCATTGTAAGTAGAGCCACTCCGAATAAAGGATAAATTTTACCAATTATTTTGTCAACTGGTAATATTGTAGCTAGGAAGTAATATATGAATACTATTGCCAGCCAAATATCGGCATTACCTAAACCAAATAACTCTATGCTACCCATTAATGTAGCTGGACCTGTCATAAATACTGTACCAACTAAAACAAGTAATATAACTGAGAATACTCTCATTACCTTTCTTGCACCTTCACCCAGATAAATACCAGTGATCTCTGAAATACTTTTTCCATCATGTCTTAATGATAACATTCCTGAATAATAGTCATGTACTGCACCAGCAAATACAGAACCTAAAGCAATCCATACAAATGCCATTGGTCCAAATAATGCCCCTTGAATAGCTCCGTAAATAGGTCCTAATCCAGCTATATTAAGTAATTGAATTAGGAAAATCTTAGTCCAGCTCATAGGTACAAAGTCTATGCCATCCTCTAACCTTGTAGCTGGAGTTTCTTTATTATCATCAATTCCAAAATGCTTGTCTACCACTTTTCCATAGACAAAATAGCCTGCTATAAGTATGATAATTCCAATTATGAATTGTGTCATTAAAAAAACCTCCTTATTAATATTCATTCATTATAATAGTATATCAATTGAATATTAATAAGGAGATTTTCTAGATAAGACGTCATATTTAGTATTTAAAATGCAAATTTAGAAGTTAAGATGCATCCTAGTCTATATTCATAACTTCCTTAAATCCTTTTGCATAACTTCTGCTTACTGGAATTATCTCTTTATATCCTTTTAGATTTATATTGTAAGTAGAGTTGAACCAAGGTTCTATTGACTCTATATAATTTAAGTTTACTATATAAGATTTATGAGATCTAAAAAATATTGAAGAATCAAGTCTATCCATTAATTCATTTAGAGTACAATTAGTTTCAAATTTCCCCTTATTACTGACTATCACAGTATTTTTATCCTCTATTGTTGCATATATAATATCTTTAGTTTCTATTGGAATAAGTTTATTTTTATAATAAAGACATATTCTCTGTGGCGCTACTTTTGTATTAGTTCTTATGTCTTGAATCAACCTACTCAAATTATTATAATCAATTTCTTCGCTATTGTTTCTGGTTGAAGTTATCTTCTCTAATGTTTTTTGTAATCTTTCCTCTGATATGGGTTTTAATAAATAATCTATTGCATTTACTTCAAAGGCCTCCACAGCAAATTGATCATACGCTGTTACAAAGATTATTATTGGATTATACCCTTCTTCTGATAATCTTCTAGCAACATCTATTCCGCTTATTTGAGGCATCTGGATATCTAAAAAAACAATATCTGGCCTAAGCATTTTAATTAATTCTAGAGCTTCTATACCGTTAGAAGCCTCTCCTACTACCTCCATACCTTCAATGCTACTTAAAATATATAACAATTCTTGACGAGCAGGCATTTCATCATCTACAATTAAACATCTTTGCAAATTAACCATCTCCTTAGAATTTAGGAATTACCATAGTAGCTGTAGTTCCTTTGTTAATTTCAGATTCAAGAATCAGTCCGTATTCTTTACCATATTTATTTCTTAACCTCTCATTAACATTTTTAAGTCCTATGCTCTCCTTATTATCGTTTTCTTTAAATAAACAATCTAAGTCTTCCTTAGATATGCCAACTCCATCATCTTTCACCACTAATTTAGTTTCTTTACCATTATCTCTTGCAATTATTTCAACTCTTCCCCCCTCAATCTTGCCTAAAACTCCATGCTTAATTGCATTTTCTACTATTGGCTGAAGGAGTAAGGGTGGAAGTTTACACTCAATATTCTCTGGTATATCATATATAATATCTAATTTATCACCAAATCTTGCCTTTTCAATTTCAATATACGAATTTATATGTTCTATCTCTTTATATAAATCTACTACTTCAATATCTTGTTGTAAATTAGTTCTGAAATAATTACCAAGATGTATCAGAAGTTTACGGGCATTATCAGGCTGCGTTCTAGTTAAAGACACTATAGTATTAATGGCATTAAATAAAAAATGTGGATTTATCTGAGCCTGTAATGCCTTTAGTTCAGATCTTGATAATAATTCTCGCTGATAATCTATCTTACTTAGTTCTATCTGAGTAGAAAACATCTGGGCTAAACCTAAGGCTAACTCTATATCTACCTTAGTTATAGAATTTTCTTGTCCCTTATATAGCTTAAGTGTACCTATAACTTTGTCATCTTCTTTTATTGGAACAATTATAGCTGATTTTAACGGACAGTTACTATTATTACACCCAATTTCTTCTCTTGTATTTGCCACCACATACTTTTTAGCTAATAAAGCCTCTTTTGTTAGATTAGTCTGTATAGTGCTGCCAACCAAATGATGATCTTCTCCTATCCCAACATGAGCTAATATTTTTTCTGTATCGGTAAATGCAACAGCTTTTATTTTGCTCATATCATAAATTATATTTGCTGTATCCCTTGCTGTATCTTCATTATATCCTTTTCTAAAATATGCTAATGTTCTATCAGCAATTTTAAGAGTTAATTGGGCTTGATAAACAGCTTCATTCTCTATCTCTTTAAAGATACTATCTGTTATAGCAATAAATGCAGCTATACCTATTCCATTTCCAACAATCATCGGAATTCCAATTATTTTAACTAAATCTAATGCTTCAGAAAAAGGTCTTGCAACTAAGAGTATTATTATCATTTGTATTACTTCAGCTATAGCTCCAGATATTAAGGCAAAAGTTATTCTATAAGGACTACTTTCAAATTTCTTTTTCAATAATCCTGCCATGGCACCTTCAGATAAAGTCGATATTCCACAAGCAATAGCAGTAAAACCACCTATATCTATTAAAAACCTATGGCCTCCTGCAATAATACCAGACAAAATCCCAACCAAAGGTCCTCCAAGTAGTCCCCCAACAAAAACACCAATAACTCTAGAATTAACTATTGCCCCCTGTAAATGTATCCCTGTATAAGTACCTATTATCCCAAAGATTCCAAAGATAATGGATAACAATATTTTATCTTTAATATCAATATTTTCTTTTGAAACAAGTTTCCTAAATAATCCAATTTTCGAAAGAAAAAGTGCTAAAATTAATATAATACCAACTCTACTTGATAAGTTTTTAAGTAAAATTACTAACACAAAAACACCTCTTTAAATGTTTACTTCCATACAAGTATATCATATGGTCTTTGCGAGATGCCATAAAAAAAGTTGGGTTACTTGACCCAACTTTTGGCTTGCTTATTTAAAACCAAGGAAGCACCTTTATTATCATAGATACCACTATTGTTGTAACTCCCATAGAGGTTACATTTCCAATAGTTGGATGATAATCTTCTGGTAGTTTATCACAGAAATACTCTGCTAAAGGTGGTCCTATTATACCTCCTAATATACCTGCAGTAACAGCTACTCCCACCGATGAACCAAACATCAAAACACAAGCTGGTCCAACACTTACTACTGGTACATAGGTTCCGTACCATCCTTTTTCAACATATTTGTTAAAGTATAAAAATACTCCTACTGATGAGCCAACAAACTGGGATAATATAATTGCTGGGATTGCACCTGAAGCATAGGCACCATGGTTTATATTTAATATCCAGTCTAAACAAGCTCCTATTATGACAAATAATCCAGCTATTTCATTTCCATAAAATTGAGCTTCAGAGAAATCTGCTAAAACTCTTCTTACGGACCATAATGGCTTCTCCATTTCCTTTAGAGTTTCTTCTTGTGATTTCACTGGTCTATTTAATGTCTTGGATGGTACTTTTTTCATCCATGGCAGTGCCTTAGCTATACCACAAACTAATATTCCTGTTATTGCCATAGTAAATACATTTGAAACCACTCCAGGTACTCCTAGCACAGGTATAATATTATTTGTTATCCAAAAAGCCACTGGGAACCCCATAACTCCTCCGAGAATAGAGCCTGTGAGTAAAGCCTTTATACTTGGGCCATATAATAACATTATAGCTGGTGGAGCTCCTACTACTGTAATAAATGTTGGTAACCAAGTATATTCTCCATTTTCAAAGAAAGATGTAAAATTTAGAACAAATATTGCAATGAATAGTGATAATAGCTGAGATGCTAATACCCAAGGCCATAAATTTGAACCATAAGAAACATTGAAACCTGCTAACTTAGAATTTTTAACATCTAATCTCCAAGCTACAAATCCTCCTATAATTACTCCTAGGGAAGCAAAAACTCCTGCATAAAATTGAGCTTCTGTAAAGTTCATTATATACCAAATAAGTTTATAAAATGGATTATGACTTGCATTAGCCACTATTGTGTTATAGTCTAGCCAGCTACTTTGAGCATTTATACTGCTTAGAATAAAATATATTAAAAAACCTATTCCCAGTGATATAATAAGACCCGCTAAAGAACCTGCACTATATTGTTTCTTATTATTCTTAATATTTTCCATATTTATCCTCCAATCTAGAAGTTTATTATATAAGAAATATAAAACTCTATCATTCTTTCAATTGATTCAATTTTTATCCTTTCATTCTTCTGATGGCACATATTTTCCTCACCAGGTCCTAGTATTACAAAAGGAATATCGTGATAAGGGATAAGTTGTGAAGCGTCAGTATAAAAATTTATGCCCTTAAGTTTTACTGGATAAGATAATTTTTCATATACAGATACTATCTCTTTTATAAAGTTATCGTTTTCATCCATTGTTAAAGGAGGTCTATTATTCTCCACATCTACTTCTATGATCATACCTTGGTTTTCATTTTCCATGCCTTTAGCAATTTTATTAGCATTATCTATAATTTCTTCATGAATAAAACCTGGAATAGTTCTTATATCTAAAGTAGCATTTGCATTTTCAGGTATAATATTAGTTTTTACTCCTCCATTAATTGTAGTAGTTGCATAACTAGAATTTCCTAGTAAAGGATGCTTCTTATCTAAATCTAAAGTATTCTTAAGTTTATTTATATACTCGTATAATTTTTCTATAGCATTTATTCCTAGTTCAGGCTTAGAACCATGAGAAGATTTCCCTTTTATACGGATATTTAGCCATAAAGTTCCTTTTTCACAGATACCGATTTCTTCATCAGAAGGTTCTGTGATAAAAACTTTTGATATATCTTGCAATAATCCTTTATCTCTTAAAGCTCGTACACCTAATCCTCCTGATTCTTCGTCAGCTGTAAATACAAACTTTAAGGTATAGGGTGGAATTATATTGTTTTCTAGAAAATACAATGCTGTTAATATCATTGCAGTAACTCCACCCTTCATATCAGAAGTACCTCTACCATACATATAGCCATTTTCAATTACTCCATCAAAAGGAGGATATATCCAGCTAGCTTCATCTGATACTGGTACAGTGTCTATATGCCCTATAAATCCAATTTTTTCATGACTTTTTCCCTCTATTTCTATTACTAAAGATCCTCTATTATTTCCATGATCTACTATTTTATATTCTATATCCTGAGGGAAAAACTTTAGAATTTCATTTACTGCATCCATTTCATTACCAGGTAGATTAGTAGTATTTATATTAATTAATCTTTTTAATATTTCTGTTATTCTGTCCATTAATTTAGCTCCCCTCTACTAAATCCACTATTATCTTCTATATGAGAACATTACTAAGTCTCCTACTCCTATTCTCTTAACCATACCAAATTTACTTACAAATCCACCTGCTCCACTGCCACGTCTCACTGCTCTGTTTTCAAAACCTACTACTTCTCCATTTACTATAGTATAGACTGCTGTTTTTACTTCTCTATTGATAACAGTTATATTAGCTAAAGCACCTTTACCTAAATGACCTATTTTTTCAGTCCACCAAGCATTACCTGTTCTTTTAGCTACCAATCTTGCTGGATTAGAAGTCATAGTGGCAACTGAACTACTTAAGTTTAAAACTCCCATTTCTGCTAATTCTAATATCGCTGGAATATTATCTCTTGTATCTCCGAAACCTTTCATTGTGGCATCATTTTGTCCATCAGATATAAGAACATCCACTATTCCTTTTTCTAAAGCTTCATAAGCTAGTTGTTGAGATTTTTTAGGTAGAATAAGTCCTTCTCTACTTCCTCCACCTTCTCTTAACATTGTAGTTACAAACTCTCCAGTTATATTTTCATTTTTACATAAGTCTAATACTGTCTTCATACCTTCTGCTGCTTCCATATGAGTACCGCATCCCGCAGCTGTTGTGTGACCTAGATGAAGTGGTCTTCCTTTAGATAATTCAAATAATCTAATAGCATGATCTGAGTCCTGAGTATGAGTCATATATAGTAGCTTAGACTTAGAAGTTATTTCAAATATCTTCTCTATATTTTCATCAGACATTATAAAATGTCCCATGTGGTCTTTAATTCCTACTACTAAAGGTGCTGTAGTATTAGTGATTGCATTTCTTGTCATTCTTGATGAAGCTGTTTCTACATCTAATTCACCTTTATATAACTTTATTAGTTCATCTACTGATAACATGGTAGATAATACACTTGCTGCCCCTTGATATAAACCAATGTTTACTGGTAATCCTCTATCTACTTCAGCTCCTAATAAAGCTGGTGCCATAAAAGTATTTCCTGCTCCAGGAGAAAGTCCCATTGTTACTCCATTAGCTACAGCGCCATAGATTGGGTCTGTACTCACTTCAAACAAATCTCCTAAGTGAAGGTGCATATCTACTATTCCTGGCACAACTAAAAGTCCTTCACAGTTTATTACCATATCTCCTTTTTCCACATAAATGTCATTCCCTACTTCTACAATTTCATCATTTAGTATAGCAACATCTTGTACTTCTTCAATTTCATTTTTAGGGTCTACTACTAGTCCCCCTTTTAGAATAATTCTCCCTGTCTTTTCTAAATCCTTAAAAGGATCTGATAAAGTATCATTTTTAACTGAAGCTAACACATCTTTTAACATACCTACTGTTGTTTTATACATGTCTTTTCCTCCTTGTTAACTTTTTGTTTAATATTATTATATAATTAATGCTTTATATACACACTGTCTCTAAGGTATAAAAAAGAAGACTATACTTTAGTCTTCATGTACAAAGAATATTGATTACTCATATCCATTAGTTTTAGGCAAAACTCGATTTTAAACTTACCTTCCCTGCTATTTAAATCTAAATTTACTATTTCACAGATTTTACTAAACCTATATTTAATAGTATTATAATGGATAAACATCTCCTCTGACGTTTGCTTTAAATTCCAATCGTTTTTTACGATAGATCTTAATGTTTTGATATATTCTGAATTATTTTCTATATCATAATCAATAAGATTCTGTAAATATTTACCGCAGAATTTATTTGCATCATCTTCTAAAGAAAGGTTGTAGAGCATTTTATAAACTCCTAAATCTGAGTAAATATGAGTATTATCCCTCTCATAGACTGTTCTACCTATTCTTACGGCTTTTTGAGCCTCCACAAAACTAATATATACGTCTATAATAGATTCCTGATAAGTCCCAATACCTATAGAAACTGTAAAACTGCTATTTTCCTTAATCTCTTTTCTTAACTCCTCTGCAACATTTTTCAAATTCTTTATAAAATCATCTATGGACTTTTTATTTGGTTCCACTAGAAACACTATATTATCACTATACACTGTATAAAAACACTGCTTAAAATTTCTTTTCATCTTACCGTTAGCTAAGCGAAATATCTTATTTTTTTCTTCTTCTAACTCCTGAGTGTTTTTTAGTGATATAAACTTCTCTTTAAAATTATCTATATCTACAATTAAGCAAATGAGTCCATTCTCTATTTTCCAACCATATAATGCGGCCCTATTATTAGCTTCCTCTACAGTCTTTATATTATTTAAAATTAAGTCTTGAATAAATTCATCTCTATACTTTTGCTCTATCTGATGATTTGATATCTCCTTTTGTATATTTAGCTTAAGAACTGTACTAGCATGCTCTATAGAAATATTATCTAAATCACTAAGAATGTCCTTCCCATTTTTTTCAACGACTATATAACCATAAATAGAACTACCAATTTGAACGGGATAATTATAGTATTTATCGAGGTTATCCTTGAGTCCCATATTGTATATATCTTCTTTAAATTCATGGGAATTACCTCGTATATAGTTTCGATTGAAAATTAAATCTATAAAAGCTATATCCTTATCTAATATCTTGTACAATGTATCCATTATATCACTGGTACTCTTTCCTTGTATAACCATCTGAGTAAAGGATTTATGAATATTTTCAGACATCATTAATTTTTTAGCCTGGGAATTGACTATACTTGAAAGAACTGGATTTATAATATCAGTAAAAGCATACCATTTAGGTATGTATATAATAGGGAAGTTTAATCCATCCCCTACTTCTTTTACTTCTTTAGGCAATTCTTCAATAAATCTACCTACCTTTATTCCCAGGGATGCTGCTCCATGCTCATTTAACTTAATGACTAAGTCTCTTAATTCCAATGGATTATCTCGCATTATATATCCCGTAGTAATTAAAAACTCTCCGCCCTTCATCCAATTATATATATCAGGAGCGTCCATAACACTAACTGTACTTACATTCCTATCTAAGCCTCCTGCTCCTGCTAATACTTTAAAATCTTGAAACTGCTCCATTAAATTTTTAACTTTCATATCTGTATAATCCACTCCTTATATTAAGATTATCACCAATGGAGTAATTAATAATATATAATTATACAATTATTTTATATTTCTGTAAAAAAAGTCTTTATCAAAATCTCAGAACCTTTTTTAAGTCCATTGAGGTTACCAAAAAATAATTTACTAGAACTTTCCTATAGACTATAGAACAAGTTAAAATACATAGACTAAGTAGCCTATGTATTTTAATAATAAAACTTCTGAAGTTTTAAATTACTATCTATTCTCTATTTCTTCTGTTAATGAAATTATTTCATCTATTATGTTACCTATATGCTCTATAGTGTTTAGTAAAGGTTTATCTGTGGTTATATCCACCCCTGCCATTTGAGCTAGCTCTACTGGAGTCTTAGTTCCTCCTGCTTTTAGAACTTCTTTCCAATCATCCAATGCAACTTTGCCTTCATTTAAAACTCTCTTACTTACTTCTGTTGCAATTGTCAGCCCTGCACTATAAGTATATGGATATAATCCCATATAATAATGTGGCTGTCTCATCCAAGTAAGCTCTGCACCCTCATTAATCTTTACAGTATCTCCCCAGAATTTTTCTAGAGTTTCTTTCTTTAATTTATTTAATGTAGCAGCTTGAACAGAGCCACCAGCATCGATTATCTTATAAACTTCTCTTTGATAATGAGCTTCCAATAAATGAGTTACAAAATTATGATAATAGGTACGAGATATCATAGATGATAATACCCATCTCTTCATTCTCAGATTATCCATGGTTTCCATCAAATAATTTGCCATAAGCATTTCATTCATAGTAGATGGTGCTTCAACAAAATATGTTGATGGTCTTGTGTCAAATATATTTTGATTTTGTTGAGCCAAATAAAAATGTCCTGCATGTCCTAATTCATGAGCCAATACAAAAACTTCTCTCATTCTTTCAGTCCAAGAAATCAATATAAATGGATGAGCACCGTATGGACTCGAACAGAATGCTCCTGTAGACTTTCCTTTGTTTTGTACAAAATCTATCCATCTTTCATCATAAGCTCTTTTAATTACTTCTAGATAATCATCTCCAAGAACAGATAACGCTCCTTCAATATATTTTTTAGATTCCTCTACAGATATTTCTGGCTCAAAATCAGGATCTACATTTAATTTTAGATCTGCAAAAGTCATTTCCTCTATACCATGAATCTCTTGAAGTAATTTTGCGAACTTTCTCATATGTGGTGCTAAATGCTCCATTATTAAATCAATCTGTCTATTATATAAATCTCTAGTTACTTCTTGAGGAAACAATAGGCTATCGATTACTGAATCAAATCCCCTTAAAGTAGCCATTGTTTTTTCCTTTTGTACTTGAGTTTGATAAGCTCCTGCTATAGTATGTTGATATTCTCTCAATTTCTTAGAAAAAGCTTCAAAGGCGGCCCGTCTTATCTTTGTATCATGCTCATATTCCCACTCGTCTTCAAATAACCCAAAACTTAAAGGATATTCCTTTCCATCTACTGTAAACGTACCAAAATCCATATCTGCTAATTTTGTCCTATTATATATTTGATATGGTGAATTTAAAGTGCTAGAAAGAGCAGATAAAGCTTTCTCTACTTCTGGATGGAGAGCATGCTCTTTTTTCCTCATAATCTCTCTAAGATAGCCTGCATTTTCCACTGACTGCTCTATTGCTTCTTTAATTACATCTTCACTTACCTCTATAATTTCAGATTCTACAAAACTTAGTCTGCTTTCAATATCAGAAGATATGTTGGATAATTTCATCCGTCTTTCTTGATTCTCTACATTTGTTTGATCAACTGCAACTGCAAGATAAGAATATGAGCCTGTAAGAGTAGTTAGCTGATATACTTTTCTCAGTCTATTTAAACATTCGTTAATTGCTTCTGCTGTATTTAATTTACCCTTAAATTTGTCTTCAACTTCTGCTGTAAATTTTTGTGCTTCTTTTACAGTTTGCTCAAACTCCTCTTCTGTCTTAAAAATTGCCGTCAAATCCCAAGTAAATTTTTCATCCACATCTTTTCTTTCCAATAAAACCTTTGGCATCTTACCCCTCCTTAGAATTAATTCGAGTATCTAAGTAAATTATAATACTAATGTATGAATATTACAACAATTGCACTATTAAGTTTTACTTAATTAAAAAATAATATAAAGATATGAATATAGATAATACAAGGAATATAGTACCGTACAAAGGATTAAAGGAAATTATTATAACTGATATTATTAATAGTAAACCGATTATGGAACAGGCTCGAGTATACCTTATATATCCTTCTGTTGGTTCAGGCTCTCCATTATATCTCCATCTATATCCCCAAGATGCCACTTCTTCTGGATTAATTATAGAGTAAATTAAAATTATCAAAAGAGGCAGAGTTGTAATTCCATAAATAAGAAACTCTATCATATTTCCATCTCCTTCGTTAAAATGGCTATCTTTCCAGTATCATCTTAATCTCTTCTTCTACGGATTGCATTTCTCTTTGCATTATATCTAAATTTCTATTTAAATCTGATAATATACTTTCTACTCTACTGTATGCATTCTCTACATTTGATATGGATTCATTTATCTTTGATTGCACAAACCAATCAGCAAAAAGTCCATCAAAGAAAAAGTCAGCAAATGTAGCAAAAGAGCCGATATTAACCTCAATATCTGTAAATTCATTTACATCTGCTAGTTCTTTTTGGAACCTCTTTAAGTATTGCTGTACATCGTAAGAAATCTTATTCGCATCTTCTATTTTAGAATGTTTTATGATATCTGTAAAAAATCCACCGCCTAGCATATCCCATACTCCCCAGCCATGAGCAGATTCCAAAGGTTGCTTCATATCTAGTAGGGCGGTTAATGCATTTTCTCCAGCATGTATAGCTTCTTTCACCTCTTTTATATCTAGCTTTAATTCATTTATTTTATTTAATAAATCACGAAGTTTTCCTCCTCTATGAGTATCTTCATTGATTATCATATCTTGCTTTTTCTTTATTAATTGCTGATACTCCTCTTTTACCTCTGAGTAATTAATTAAATTCTTATTATATTTCTCTATTTCGTTTTCTAGCTCCTTTATAGCTAAAATACATTCGTCATATTGCATTTTGGCCCCTAAATATTCTTTTCTTTCTTCATCAAGTTTATCTTCTTTTTTTCCGATGATATTCAAGAAAAATGAGCTTAAACTCATACCTTCCAGCTTCAATACATCCTTTTCTTCTTTTTGTAATATATTTCTTAATTCTTCTAGATTTTGCTTTTTCTTTCTTAGTTCTTCCATAGCCATAGACCTTAATGACTCAAGTTTTTCTTTAGTTCTAAGCCTTTCTCTTAGGTCATAAATATCTTCATTGATTTCTCTATACATCAGTATCCCTCCCAATACTTTATTGATTTAATTATAACATAAAGAAACTACGATTCTCCTATATCTTTACTTATTTTAAACATAATAACACTCCCCTATTGGTAGCAAATTTTATTTTTTAATCTAGCTACCTTAAGGGGAATATTATTTTGGATTCTCAATTACTTTTTCATATTATATTGTCAAAGATTTTAATAGATAGGTTGCTTGCTTTACCATATTGTCCCTAACAGGATAATCATGCTCTCTATTAACCCATTCTAAAAGATATCCTCTCATTATTACAAAAATCATAACTATAAGTTCTTCTGCATCAACTTTAACTTTGAACTCCTTATCATTAATGCCTTTTAAAATTATTTCCTCCAATATTCCATATAATCGTCTCTTTTTATTATGACTGTATTTGGTTATGTGAGAACGCATGATTAATAGATTGGCATAATAACCCCATCTTTCAACATATATACCAAAATGATTGACAAAATCAATTATTTGCTCTGTAGTCGTAGGGTGTTGTAGAATTGCTTCTTGACTAACTAAAAAAAATTCATCCATTAAAATAAACATCTCATCTACTATGGAATCTTTAGACTGAAAATAATGATAAAAAGCTCCTATTGATATATTAGTTGCTTTACAAATATCTTTAATTGTTACATTTTTAAGTCCTTCTTCATCCATGAGTTCCACAATAATACTTATTAACTCCTCTTTCTTCTTTGAGGATCTTTCCATTTCATAAAACATATAAATATCATCACCCCTAGAAAATTATATCATATAAAAAAATAATTCCCTATTAATTATAGAGAATTATTTTTAAATTATACTTATTTTTCTAGTGCTGCAGATTTTCCAGCTATTTTACCGTATACCACAGTATCTGGTATAGCATTACCACCAAGTCTATTGGAACCGTGGATACCACCAGTAACTTCTCCAGCAGCATATAGTCCCTTGATTATATTACCGTTTTTATCCATTACCTGTGCATCCGTATTTATTTCAATTCCCCCCATAGTATGGTGTATCGTTGGCACACGAATCGATGCATAGAAAGGTCCTTTATTAAACTCATCTTGAAGTAGTTTCTTTCCAAATGGATCAGCTATTTCACCTTTAACAGCTTTGTTGTAAGTATCAACTGTATCTTTTAGTACAGTAGGATCTACTTTCATTTGTTCTGCTAACTCTTCAATAGTATCACCCTTAACAGCAATACCACTTTCAACCAATTTACCTATTGATTCGTTAAAGTCATTTTTTACATCTTCATTATAATATTCATGGGCGTCATGTAGTATCCACATAACTTGATCTGGTTGTTCTAACAATCCTTTTGTAAGGGTATCTCTTCTTGAATCTTCAGCTACAAAACGTTCACCTTTATTATTAATGAAAAGTTGATTAGCAGCATTAATACTAATATTTCCAGACATTCCACCAGTTTCTGGATGCCCCACTGGTAATAATTGAATATATTCCATTCCAACTAGATTAGCATCAACAGCTTCAGCCATTACGATACCATCACCAGTAGCACTAACACTATTTGTGGAATTAAGATTTGATAAATCTCCCCAAAGTTCATCATACTTAGCAACTAATTCTTTATTTCTTGCAAACCCACCAGTTGCTATGACTACACCTTTATTTGCGTTTACTATAATTTCAGTATTCCCCTGTAATCCTTTGACCCCTACAGCCTTACCATCTTTCATAATAATATCAGTTACTTTGGTTTCTAATATTATTTCAGCATCATCACCTTTTGATGATATAAAATCAACATAGGCATCTATAGGACCAGTAGTAAGTGGTTTAATAAATTGATGAGTTCTTGGCCATAATGCTCCTGTAACAGTAGCAATTTCATCTGATATATCCACTCCTAAGCTTTCAAGCCAACTAACAGATTCTTCAGCACCGTATGCAAATTTTTCTATTAGCTCAAGATTACCTTTTTTATCTCCCCCATTAAAAGCTTGTAATGCATGAAGTTGAGGAGAGTCAAACATATAAGTAGATTTATTTTCTTTATATTCTTTAATTTGCTCTGCTAATTCACTCATTAATCTTTTATGTATTTCATTAACAGGCTCTTCTTTTGTAATTGCTTCAATTTGCTTAATTAATTCAGGACGCATAGTAAGATTTTGTTGTCGTTTACTATCAACTGCATTATATTGTCCACCAGCCATTATAGTGGATCCGCCTAATGTAGGCATCTTTTCTAATACAATAACTTTAGCATTGTTCTCTAATGCAGAAACAGCAGCCGCAAGACCAGCACCACCGCCACCAACAATAACTACATCCGTAGTTTTTTCTATTACCTCTCCATCATTTGAAGACTTACTTACTTCTTTTGAAAAATCATCAATATTAGCTCCAGCTTTTTCTAAAGCTTGTTTAGTAGCTTCTAGGATAGCATTACTAGAAACAGTAGCTCCAGATATTGTATCAATATTTAAGCTTTGGTATTCAACTATTTCTTTAGGAATACGCTCTAGAGCAGCATCTGATATTCCAGATGTTTCACTATGATTAGTAACTTTCACCGATAAAATACTTTCTTCATCCACCTCTACTTCAACAGTAAGAATATCACTAATTCCTTTTGCTTCACCAGTATATACTCCCGGTGTAAGTTTACCCGATCCATTATTAGAAGAAGCTGGTGACTTGTCCTTACTACATCCAACCATAGATAATACCATAGCTAATATCAAAAATAAAGCCGTGTATTTTCTGGTAAATTTAGACATAAAAAAACCTCCTTTTAATTTTATAGAATATTTCACTAGAATATTCTGCCAATATATTCTAGTATATCCTAGGTTAAAAAAATGTCAATAGACTTATTAAAAAAATAACAATAACTTTATATAAATAACCTTAATTTGGAAAAATAAAAACTAGGGAATAAGGATTTCAAGAAATAAATATAATATCAATTCTTACCCTACATGAATAATAAATATCACCCAATGGAGGAAATCAGCTACCTTTATAAATTTAAACCTAGAAATTCATCACATTATTTCATACTTTTGTCCTATACTTCCCTATGTTGCAAAAATATCAATATTAAGTTAGAATATATAACTAGAATATTCTGTTTATATATTCTAACACCTAAGATATATAATATTAGCTTTTATAAGGTGAGAAAAATATATAAGCATTATTTTTAAGGGGGTATTAAAGTGAAAAGTATCAAAATAAAGCTTGTGGCATATTTTTCTGTGTTAATTTTATTATCATCTGTTACTATTGGATTTATTTCTATAATGAATGCTACTAGAACCATTAGCACTGAAGTAGAAAATTCTCTTAAAAATATGGCTACTGACAGAGCAGAAATAATAGAAAGTCGAATTGAGATAGAAAAAAGGGTTCTAGAAACTATAGCATGCAGTGAAGGAATTCAAAGCATGGATTGGGAACTGCAAAGAGCTGAAATAATGAGACAGGTGAAAGGTACCAATTTCATTGAAATGGCAATTTCTCACCCTGATGGAACTACATATGCTCAAGATGGAGCTATTGTCCAATTAGGAGATAGGGAATACCTTAGAAAGGCTTTAAATGGTGAACCAAATGTATCTGATTTAACAGTGACCCGTGCCGTAAATGAACTAAATTTATTGTATGCTGTACCTATTACAAAGGATGGCAAAGTAGTAGCTACTTTAACAGCTAGGGCTGATGGCAATATTTTGAGTAATCTCATCGAGGATACTGGTTTTGGAGATACAGGATATAGTTATATGATTAATGATAAGGGAACTATGGTTGCCCATCCAAACAAAGATCTGGTACTAAATCAGTATAATGCAATAGAAAAATCAAAAGAAGATGAAAGCTTCAAAGACGCAGCAGCAATATCTGAAGTGATATTAAATGAAAAACTTGGTGTAAGTAATTATTCCTTTGATGGTAAAAATTTATATGCTGGCTATGCACCAGTTGAAGGTACTAACTGGATATTCGTTATTACAGCAGATGTAGATGAAATATTGGAGTCAATCCCAACGATGACAAAAGGTATCCTTATATCAGCGTCTATAGCTTTATTATTGAGCATAGCGATTACGTACATAATAGGAATTCTTATTGCAAATCCAATAATTGAAGCAACTAGATATTCAGAGACACTGGCTATCTATGATATTACACAAAATATTTCTGAATCTTTTATGTCACGAAAAGATGAAATCGGTGGTCTAGGTAAATCTATGCAAAATATTGCCCATAATCTTAGAAATATGATCAATGAAATTCGAGATTCTTCAGAACAAGTAGCAGCTGCTTCAGAAGAAATGACAGCTACCTTACAGCAATCAGCTATTTCTTCCGAAGAAATTTCAAAAACTGCACAAGAAATAGCAAATGGTGCTTCTGATCAAGCATTAAGTACAGAAACTGGTTCTTCAAAGGCTACTTTATTAGGTGAGATAATTGAAAAAAATTTAAAATATACAAGAGACTTAAAGACCACTTCACAGCAGATAACAGATACTATTAGCAGCGGTATAAAAGAAATTGAAAACCTATATGAAATAACAGAAGAAAGCAATAACGCATCAAAAGCGATTCAAGAAGTTATATTAAAAACAAATGACAGCTCTATCAAGATAGGACAGGCTAGCAGTGTAATTGCATCAATTGCTGAACAAACTAATCTACTAGCTTTAAATGCAGCTGGAGAAGCAGGAAAAGGTTTCGCAGTTGTTGCAGAGGAAATTAGAAAACTGGCAGAACAATCTTCAGCTTCTACAGCATCCATTGATGAAATAGTTGATAGTTTACAGGAAAATTCTAAAAATGCTGTAATAACCATAGGTAGAGTATCTGACATAGTTAATGAGCAAACTCAAAGTGTAACTAACAGTAAAGATAAGTATATGTTAATATATGAAGCTATGAAAAGTGCAGATAGAGAAATTGAACTATTAAATATTTCAGGGACAGAGATGGAAAATATGAAAAATGAAATACTTGATACTTTGCAAAATCTTTCTGCCATAGCACAAGAAAACTCTGCAGCTACAGAGCAGGTAACTGCATCTATTGAAGAGCAAGTTGCTTCTATGAGTGAATTTGTAGGTACCAGTGAAACTTTATCAGATTTAGCCCAAAATCTACAATCAATTATTATGAGATTTAAAATTTAAAAATATGATGAGAAATAAATAATTCACTATAATAAAATTGAGTGTGTTTAAAACACACTCAATTTTATTTTCATCGCCTTTAGCTATACTCAAATATATTTTTGTGAATCGAAAACTTATTAAGATTGAACCTTTATAATTTAATTATTCATACTCTAGTTGGCACTCTCTTCTTCTATTAATTTAATTATAATATAAAAGTCCTAGAGCAAAATCCTAGAATTAGATTTATTGATTATTTAGTTTATTGATTATTATTTTTACATTATCTTTATCTGATAAGTTTAAACTACTATCTATATAAAATACTTCTTTATCCTTTAATAATATTACCGTCCCTTTATTGTCTATATCATTATCATAATTTATAAAGAAAGCTTCATCAAAATACCCATATTCACTATCTGCTGGAGTTATAATTCTATTATATTTTGAAACACCTTCTTTAATCATGCCATCAAATATATATTTAGCAAGCCTGTCATTTACAGTTCTTATATAATTTGTTCTTACATGATATCCATCATTCCCTCGAAAAGTTTCATAATAAGTGGAGTTCTTTGAAAGAACTATGCTTTCCTCCCTATAAAAATTTGTATAACTAGGACTTGGAAGGTTAAAATCACTAAACATTAACCCCTTATATCCTTTTTGTAATTCCTCTGATTCATTTATATTATATAATTTAGGCATAACTATGTTAACTATAATTAATACAGTAATAATAGCGAATGCAAACAACCCAATATTTTTTTCCTTGCTTCTTTTCTTCTTATTTTTATTCTTTTTAAATAAATATCCTACTGTGAGACCTATGGTAGTAGGCAAGATACTTAATAATCCAATAACATTCCGATTTAATAAATCTAATATTAATCCTATTATAATTGATAAACTAAGAATCAGTGCGGGATAAAATAACAATGATTTCCTAACCCTTAACTGCTTATAACTTGCTTGCGGCAAAGGTTCTTCTCTCTTAACAGCTACTTTAGCCTTTAATATCCAAATTATATCAGAAAATATATATACAACTAAAGGAACTATAAATATTGGACCGATCATTGCAATTGCCATAGAGATATTTGAGTTAAATATCCTATAATCAACTGAAGATAATTTACCTAAACTCAATATAAAAATCGGAAGACATATTGCGAATATAATTATTTCAAATAATATAGATTTATTTAATATAGTTTGCTTTATTCTATCATCTGTTTGGATTGGCAGTAAATTATCTTTTCTATCTGAATAAAAAACTTGAATCTTATTTGAGGCTGTTATAAAATTCCATCCTGCATCTATACATAGATTTCTATATTCTACCACCTCATCTTTATCGGGATAATCAAAAACCGAAAGCTTAGGAAATAAGTCAACTGAAAATTTCAATTCTTGAGGCTCTATCTTTTTATATCTAACTATATATTCACCAATTTTATCCAACATCCAACCTTTTCTCGCCATTTTTTCAAAATGCTTTTCTATTGCATTGATATCAGATGCCGCAAATAAGAATAATTCCCTTTTAGTATTTTTTCTCATAACCTACACCCCCTGTTAAATATTATTATTCCTAAAAAAGAATATCATCATCGGGTCTTTTAAATATACTTTTTCTTGTTTTGTAGCCATCTTTTATTTCTTTTTTATCTTCAGTTGTATCATCTTCTTCAGAGATACTGCCATATTTAAGGATACCTTCTCCATCACTGATTAATTGCCTTAGTCTATTAATCTCCCCCTCAAGTATTTCTGTACCCAATTTCGTAATAATATACGTTTTTCTTCTTCCTTCATCTGATACTTGCATAATAATCCCTTCTTCTTGAAATCTGGATAACAAAGAATATAAAGTACCTGGACCTACAACTACCCTACCTTCAGTAAGTTTCTCAATAGTTTGCATAATTTCATAGCCGTGTCTTTCCTTAGTTAGAGTTAATAATATATAATACATAGGCTCTGTAAGATTTTGCAATTGTGTTCTTGCCATATAATCACCCTTATATCCATACTCGATATATCTAGTATCAATATATTATAATAATTAAAATTTGTCAATAAAAAAAGGCAGTTACCTGCCCAGTTCATATATCTTATTGCCATATTTATCTGCAAAATCTCTATCGTGAGTAATTACTATAACACCCATTCCCTTAGATGCTACCGTTTTCAAAATCTCTCCTACACTGTCTCTTAATTTATAATCTAGTGCAGAAGTAGGTTCATCAAAACAAAGATATTGAGGTTCCATTGCAAGAGCCCTTGCAATGGCAACTCTCTGTTTCTGTCCTCCTGATAGCTGATACTCATAGGAATCTTCTAGTCCACTTAAACCTAATAATTCTATTAATTCCTTAGCTTTCTTTATAGCATCTTCTTTAATCATCTTTCTTCCCTTAATCAACGAATAGGTTATATTTTTTATTACACTAAAGTGAGGAAATAGATTAAAGTTTTGAAATACTAGTCCTATAGACTTATCTTCTACTTCATCGTCATGAGAAAATGATATTCTCCCACTATCATAAACTTCCAATCCACATAAGCATCTAATTAAAGTGGTCTTACCTACTCCAGATTCTCCTACAATCATAACTATACTACCCTTTTCTACTTCCAGATTTGTATTAACCAAAACCTTCTTATCCCCAAATGATTTATTTAGATTCTCAACTTTAAGCATCTTGCCACCTACCTATAATATTCAAACTTATTTTCAATATTTCTTAATACATAAGTCAAAACTCCGATAAATATAAGATAAATTCCACCTGCTAAAAATATTGGTATTAGTGAAGCATCTTTATTTGAAAGAGTTTTGGCCGCTCTTAAGATATCTCCAAGACCTAAGACATATACTAAAGATGTATCCTTTACTAAAGTAATAAGCTCATTACTCAAAGATGGTAATACTACTTTAAATACTTGAGGAATAATTATTCCAAGATAAGTAGTTTTCTTAGAAAGTTTCAATACCTTGGAGGCCTCAAACTGACCAATATCTATGGAATTCACTCCTCCTCTAAATATTTCAGCAAAGTATGCGGCATAGTTTAAAATAAATGCAATTGAAACTGCGATTTCTCGATTAAGAACGACTCCTATAATCGGAAGTCCAAAGAATACAAATATTATCTGCAATAATAAAGGCGTTCCCCGCATAACTAATATATAACCTTGTATAATAAATTGGATTATTTTTATTTTAGATAATCTAAGCAGACATACTATAACTCCAAGAGGTATAGAAAATAATGCAGTAATTGCAAATACCCATAGGGTTGTTTTGAATCCACTTAGAATAAAAGGGATAATGCTTAAAATGTAATCCATATTTTCACCTACTACTTAATTATATTTTCTCCAAACCATTTTTCAGAAATAGCCTTTGCAGTACCATCTTTCTTCATCTCATCTAAAGCTTTATTAAGTCTTTCTAATAACACTTCATCTCCAAGTCTTAAACCTACTCCATACTCCTCATCACCAAAATCATCATTAAGTACCTTATATTTTTCTTCTCCTCTTTCAGCTATATAATATCTAGCTAATACTTGGTCAGCCACTACTGCTTCGACTCTTCCTGCTTCTAGGTCCATAAACGCTTCATTATAAGTATCAAATAATATAGCCTCTGCATTTTTAAAGTCTTTAATTGCATCTGCCTTTTCTAAGGCTTCCAAAGAACTAGATGAATTTTGAGTAGCTACTATCCTATTTTTTAAATCTTCTTTTGTATTAATATCAGAACTATTTAGTGATACAATTACTTGTCTATTATCTAAATAAGGTTTAGTAAAATTAACTTTTTTCAATCTCTCTTCACTAATAGAATATCCATTCCATATTAAGTCAATATTACCTGAGTCAAGCTCCTGCTCTTTTAAATTCCAATCTATTGGTTGAAATTCTACCTTGAGTCCCATTCTTAAAGCTGCTTCTCTAGCTAATTCAACATCAAATCCAGTTAAACCTCCATCTTTATCTCTAAACCCCATAGGAACAAATGTATCATCTAGTCCAACAATTATACTTCCTCTTTCCTCTATCTTATTCCATGTATCAATTGACTTATTTTTAACCCCACAACCTGAAAGAATCAAACCTAATATTAACACGGAAATCACTAAAAATTTTAACTTTTTCATACTATCCCTCCATTTAAATTTATGAATATTCTTGTTGGAATTTATCTTGCCAGGTTGTCCCCTTGTATATAATTAAAAAAGCTTTCATCCTCAAAATCAATCAAGGACGAAAGCTATCGCTCACGTGGTTCCACCTAGTTTTATTGATACCTCACGATATCAACCTTAGTAAGTATGCCAACACATACTAATCATTTTAACGGGTGATTAAACCGAAGACTCCTACTTAGATAACTTTTCAGGCCCTACTCAAGGATGTGTTCTGAATGATTTTTATGTCCCTTTTCACCAACTGGGTACTCTCTAAAATAAAATGTTCATTCATACTATTTCCTCTCATCGCTTTATTAGTTTAGTATGATATTATATTAAATCAACTTTAAAGGAATGTCAAGTATATTTTTAAATCTTTTTTAATTTCTAATAAATATTTCTATAACTACTAGAGAAGCTCTTTCTCTATCTTAATCTGAACTTGATCTAGATAGGTTTCAAAAAACTCTTCAATTTATTTATGTTTCTATAAAAACCTCTTTTATTATTAATTAAAACATTTGGGTAATATATTCTTGAGGAGAGTGATGATAATGAGTCAAAAATATATTAAGCCAAGTAAGGAAGAAATCAAATCAAAGTTAAATGATATGGAATATCGAGTAACCCAAGAAAATGCTACAGAAATGCCCTTTTCTCATAAACTTAATGATAATTATGAAGAAGGTATATATGTAGATATAGTATCAGGTGAACCACTATTTAGCTCAAAGGATAAATTCAATGCAGGTTGTGGATGGCCTAGCTTTACTAAACCTATGGAAAGTGATCATATAGCTGAAAAACTAGATACTACTCATGGGATGATTAGAACTGAAGTAAGAAGTAAATATGGTGATTCCCACCTTGGCCATGTATTTAATGATGGTCCTAAAGATAAAGGTGGATTAAGATATTGTATAAATGGTGCTTCCCTAAGGTTTATTAAAAAAGAAGATTTGGAAAAAGAAGGATATGGTGAATATATTAATCTATTTAAGTAATTTATAAGCTATCATTTAAAATTTACTCTTTACAAATGAATCCTTATGACTTATATTATATATACCCCCATATGGTATATATAAAAAGAATTATAAAGGAGGATTTATTATTGAGTAATTATTATATTAAAGTAAATCGTACTTTTACAACTATCAGAAAATATGCTTGGATATTTACTGTTTTAGTAGCCATTGGAGGCCTATGGGAACCAAAGCTAGGTCTATTGGTTATTTTAATTATGATGGGCCTAACCATAACTGCTTTTTTCACAGGAAGATATTGGTGTGGTAACTTTTGTCCCCATGGTAGTTTGTTTGACAAGGTATTTTTAACAATTAGTCAGAATAAAAAAATTCCAAAATTCCTAAAATCTAAACCAATGGTAATTGGATTTTTTATATTTTTCATGTTTAACTTTTCTAGAAAGTTAATAAAAATATCAAAATTATGGGGTACTTTTAGTTTTCTAGATAAACTAGGGCTACTATTTGTTAATACATATTTAATGGTATTAATTGTTGGTGGGCTATTAGCTATCTTTGTTAATCCTAGAACTTGGTGTCAATTCTGTCCTATGGGATCATTGCAAAAGTTATCTTATAAACTAGGAAAAAAATTAGGAGTTACAAAGAAAACTGAAAAGAAAATCACCATATCTAGCAAAGATAAATGTTATTCCTGCGGTAAATGTTCTAAAGTTTGCCCTTTCCAGCTAACACCTTATCTAGAGTTCTCTGATAACAACCAATTTGATAATATTAATTGCATTAAATGTTCAACTTGTGTAAAAAATTGTCCAGCTAATATTCTGTCATTGGAAACCGAAGAAAATGCTATAAAATTAAAGGAAAAAGCTTCTATAAAATGAACTAATTTCTGATAAATCTGTATGGAAATGAAGAGAAAATTCCTATTTAAACATTATAAAAGACCAGAAATTTCTGGTCTTCTATATTTATATCTTAAACAATTGTATTAAGCTATTTAATTTCTCAGCAGTAGCTGCTTGGCTTTCTGCGGCAGCGGCTATTTGCTCTAATGCTGTTACTGTTTCTTTCATTCCAGACATTACCTCATCAGAATTAGCAGAGGCATTATTCATACTACCTGCTACATTCTGTATTACTGATGATATCTCTTCAGTTGATGCATTTAACTCTTCAGCCATTGCTGCTGTTTCTTGAGATAAGTTATTTACAAATACTGCATCTTTCTCATAATTGATTCCAGTATCTATTAATAAATCATAGTCCTTTCTTACATTTCCACCTACAAAATCTAATATATCTTGAGCATTGATAGATAAGTGTGTAAATGCAGATCCTACGTCTCCAACTACCTTTTGAATATCTGCTACATATGCATCAGATTGTTCTGCTAGTTTTCTTATCTCATCTGCAACTACTGCAAATCCTTTACCTGCTTCTCCTGCTCTTGCTGCTTCTATAGCTGCATTTAAAGCTAATAAATTTGTCTGAGATGCAATTGATGCTATGGATTCTGCTATAATGGAAATTTCATTTACTATTTTTCCTTCTTCTATAGCATTTAATATTGCCTGTTCTTTCTCATTTAGTAAATTATCTGCAACTCTTTTTGATTCCTGTCCTTGGATTTTTATTTTCTCAGCTCTTTCCTTAATTTTTGCTGATTCTGCATTTCCATCTGATGAACTAGATGCAAGCTGAGTCACTCCAGAATTTGCTTCCTGTATTGTAGCTGTCAACTCCTCTGTAGCAGCATTTATCTCTTGAATATCATTTACTATATTTAAAGTGTTATTTGATATTGTTTCAAATGTTGAGCTAATTTCCTCAATTGTGGCTGAGAGTTCTTCAGAAGAAGCTGATACATCTTGAGATTCTGATGATATTTTTATTATTGTAGATTTTATCTTTTCTTGAGCCAACTTTAAAGCTTTGATAAGTCTACCTAGTTCATCATTAGACTTAGACTCTTCTATCTCAAATCTTAAGTCCCCATTACCTAGTGCCTCAGCAAAACCTAGACCCTTTCTTGTTGAAGATGTTATATATCTACACAAGAAAAATGCTAATGAAAAAGCTATTGTAAATCCTATTGTAACTATGATAATCATAAATATTTTCGTGGAATTAGCTATATTACTATTACTTTGATCTTGGACTTCCGCCAGGTTCTGATTATATGCTATTAAAGCATTAATTTCATCGAATACTAAGGTACTATATATCTCTAGATTATCAATTGCTTTTGCTGCAGACATTCCACTGCTGCTTTTAACTAGATCTAAAGATTTGTCAAGTTCATCTCTATATTTTTCAGTTTTTTGCTTATAATTATCCCATATCTCTACTTCTTCAGCTAACATTTCCCTAGATTCATATTTATCCATTATTATTTCATTATTATCTCTTAAATCCGTTATAGTTTTTAATAAATCTTCTATTGCACTGCTATTTCTTGCTTGTTTTAAATGCTGAAGAACTATTTCTTGATGTAGCATATTGCCTCTAATTTGATGTAATTCATTAATACTTTGTAAATAATCAGTATACATCAAAAATGCATTATTACCTATTGAGTTCACAGCTAAAGTCCCTAATATCCCTATACTAACTAATAATGTATTAATAATTGTAAAACCTATAATTAACTTTACCCTTATGGAGCTATTTCTTATCCATTTCATTTTACCCCTCCATTATATTGTTAATTTAATATTTATGTATCATATATATAATACTCATATGAGTTTTGTATTTCAATAGGTCTTTTGTCAATGTTTGGAAAATAGTGTCGATTTAAGTATTTGTTCTGTAATCTTTGCAAAACCTTGAAGTTCAGTAGACAAAAGTAAGTAAATACTAAACTAGCTAAAATAAGGAAGACTAGCAAATTTGCTAGTCTTCCTTAATCTTAAATAAGTGTATCAAACCATTTAGTTGCTCTGCAGTTGCAGCCTGATGATCTGCAGCAGCGGCTATTTGCTCTAATGCTGTTACTGTTTCTTTCATTCCCATCATTACTTCATCAGAATTAGCAGAAGCACTATTCATACTACCCGCTACATTCTGTATTACCGATGATATCTCTTCAATTGATGCATTTAACTCTTCAGCCATTGCTGCTGTTTCTTGAGATAAGTTATTTACAAATACTGCATCTTTCTCATAATTGATTCCAGTATCTATTAATAAATCATAGTCCTTTCTTACATTTCCACCTACAAAATCTAATATATCTTGAGCATTGATAGATAAGTGTGTAAATGCAGATCCTACGTCTCCAACTACCTTTTGAATATCTGCTACATATGCATCAGATTGTTCTGCTAGTTTTCTTATCTCATCTGCAACTACTGCAAATCCTTTACCTGCTTCTCCTGCTCTTGCTGCTTCTATAGCTGCATTTAAAGCTAATAAATTTGTCTGGGATGCAATTGATGCTATGGATTCTGCTATAATGGAAATTTCATTTACTATTTTTCCTTCTTCTATAGCATTTAATATTGCCTGTTCTTTCTCATTTAGTAAATTATCTGCAACTCTTTTTGATTCCTGTCCTTGGATTTTTATTTTCTCAGCTCTTTCCTTAATTTTTGCTGATTCTGCATTTCCATCTGATGAACTAGATGCAAGCTGGGTCACTCCAGAATTTACTTCCTGTATTGTAGCTGTCAACTCCTCTGTAGCAGCATTTATCTCTTGAATATCATTTACTATATTTAAAGTGTTATTTGATATTGTTTCAAATGTTGAGCTAATTTCCTCAATTGTGGCTGAAAGTTCTTCAGAAGAAGCTGATACATCTTGAGATTCTGATGATATTTTTATTATTGTAGATTTTATCTTTTCTTGAGCCTCTTTTAATGCTCTCATAAGCTTACCCATTTCATCATTAGATTTAGACTCTATCATTTCAAATCTTAAGTCTCCATTACCTAGTGCTTCGGCAAATTCTAGACCTTTTTTGACAGCTCCAGATATGCCAAAGGATAAAAATATCCCTAAAACAATTGCAACAGCAAAGCTACCTATAAATATTATATTCATTGTAAAGGAAACGAGTTTATACGCTATGTTATTATCACTGGCTTGTTCTCTCGCCATATCTTGATTGATTAAAATCAGCTGATCTATTCTTTCAAACATTTCATTTGTAAAATCTGATAATGCCCTAACTGATACAGTTATGGAAGCTGCACTCTCTCCAACCTTATCTAAAATTTTTTCACGTCTCGATTCATAATATTCTACATCACCTTTTAAGCCTTCCCATATTAACTCAACATCTTCAGCCATATCTCTACTTTCAAATCTATCCATTATTTCTCTATAAGATACTGTTATATCTTTTACTTGCTGTACATATTCTTCTTTACGAGACACACTGTCTTCCCCTGCCATATATTGAAGCATTATGGTTATTTTTTGCAACGTTGATTTAAGCATATGTAAATCATCAATATTTTGCAAATTATAACTATACATCATTTCTGCACTTTTATTAATCTTTCTCATATTACTTGTACCTAACAGACCTATGACACCTACAAAAATAGATATAATTAAAAACCCTGCAATTAATTTAGTCTTTATGGACCTATTATTTATGATTCCTATACCATTACTTCCTAGTTTTTTTAAATATTTAGTCAGTGAATCTTTCTTATCTCTTATTTTCATAGATTTTATTACCCCCTGTCCAATTTAAAAATTATTTCTATGCCCTAATAATTTCCATATTCTAATTGTATATTATATAGGTTGTCAATACAAGGAGAATTTGTCGGATTTCCTCTAAGACTCATAGTTCTAAAGTCCTAAGTCTTAAATTAATATTTTCTCTTTTTTCTATGTTTTCTTTCTAATTTATGATATAATATTATGATGTAAATTTTAAGTAAGGGATGGAAATAAATTGATTAGTGTAAATAACGTAAGTTTAAGATATGGATCACAAAAATTATTTGATGATGTAAATTTGGTATTTACTCCAGGTAATTGTTATGGTGTAATTGGAGCTAATGGAGCTGGAAAAAGTACTTTCCTTAAAATCTTATCTGGTGAAATTGAACCAAACACTGGTGATGTTTCTATAGCTAAAGATGTTCGTATGTCAGTCCTCAAGCAAGACCATTTTGAGTATGATGACTGTGAAGTAATTCAAACTGTAATAATGGGTAATAAAAGACTCTATGAGATAATGATAGAGAAAGACGCAATTTATGCTAAAGAGGATTTTTCTGATGAAGATGGTATCAAAGCATCTGAACTTGAGGCAGAGTTTGCTGAAATGGATGGCTGGAGTGCTGAATCTGAAGCTTCTTCTTTATTACAAGGTTTAGGCATCGGTACTGAACTCCATGAAAAAAAAGTAGCCGATTTAACTGGTAACGATAAGGTTAAGGTATTGCTTGCTCAGGCCTTATTTGGAAAACCTGGTATACTAATACTAGACGAGCCTACTAACCATCTTGATGTAAAATCAGTAAGATGGCTGCAAGAATTCTTGGGAGATTTTGAGGGTACAGTCATAGTTGTATCCCATGATAGACATTTCCTTAATGAGGTATGTACTCATATGGTGGATATTGACTTTGGTAAAATAAAAATGGTTATAGGAAACTATGATTTCTGGTACGAATCAAGTCAATTAGCACTTCAGATGATGAAGGATCAAAACAAGAAGAAGGAAGATAAAATTAAAGAGCTCCAAGCCTTTGTTGCCAGATTTAGTGCTAATGCTTCGAAATCTAAGCAAGCCACTTCTCGTAAGAAACTGTTAGACAAGATAACTTTAGATGATATTATACCTTCTACTAGGAGATATCCTTTTGTTGGCTTCACTATGGAAAGGGAAGTTGGCAATGAAATTTTAACAGTGGAAGATATATCTAAAACAATAGATGGCGTAAAAGTATTAGACAATATTAGCTTTAGAGTAAATAAAGGTGATAAAATTGCCTTTATTGGAGATGAAATAGGTATTACTACTTTATTTAAAATCCTGATGGGCGAAATAGAGCCAGATAGTGGCAGCTATAAATGGGGAATTACTATTACTAAATCATATTTCCCTAAAGACAATTCAGAGTTCTTCAATGATGTGGATTTAAACCTAGTGGATTGGCTACGTCAATTCTCAGTTGAACAGTCTGAAATATATCTAAGAGGATTTTTAGGCAGGATGTTATTCTCTGGAGAAGAAGCATTAAAACAAGCAAAGGTATTATCTGGTGGAGAAAAAGTAAGATGTATGCTATCTAAGATGATGCTAAATAATGCAAATGTTTTAATTCTTGACCAGCCTACAAACCATCTAGACTTAGAGTCTATTACTTCCGTAAATAATGGCTTAAAAGACTTTAAGAGTAATGTACTATTTACTTCTCATGACCATCAATTTATTCAAACTATTGCAAACAGGATAATTGAAATAAAACCTGATGGATTTAACGATAGAACTATGACTTATGAAGAATATATAGAGAAATTTTATTAGAAAAAAAGATCCTTCATTTTATGAGGGATCTTTTTACTTGATTCTTCTAGGACTCCCTCTACTATAATAAATTAATTTATAGATATATTGAATTATGGTATAATCCGCCATAGCCATTAATTGAAGGGTATTGAAAAAACAGCAGCCACTCAAAAATCTTTATCAAATATTCCAGAATAAAGCCACTACCAATAAATAAAGAGAACCTGAAAATCTATGATGGTTATTTCTCTGAACTTATTTCCTAGCTCTTCGATACAAATATCCTATAAATTATTACTTACTCTATAGGATATTTTCTATTACATAAACCTCTTCCTTAAATAATTACTAAATCTATCAATAGCTATTATCATCAATGATATACCTAAGAGTAAAAATCCCACCTGCTCCCAATTTCTCCATGTTATATTCATTGCTAAAGTGGTTCCTATACCTCCAGCTCCAATTACACCTAAAATAGCAGAATTTCTAATATTGGATTCTAATCTATATAATACTAAACTAATAAAAGTTGGAAATGTATGGGGTAAAAGTCCATATCTATAGCTATGAAATTTCGTTGCCCCTGTTACAATTATACTATCTTGAATATTTCTTTCAGCATTTTCTAATACTTCACTATACATTTTTGTAAGTACACCTGTTGTATAAATACTAAGAGCCATGGCTCCAGCTAATGGGCCTGGTCCCACACCACGAAAAAATATTATTGCAGTTATAAGTGGAGGAAAGGTTCTTAATATATTTGCACTTCCTTTAAAGAATAAAGCTATTTCTTTCTTGGGAGATGTATTATATGCAGTTAAATAAGAAAGTACTAAAGAGAAAAATGCACCTACTATAGTAGAAAATATAGCTATGAAAAAACTTTCTTTTACTCCATCTATAAGCTTAGGAAGATATGATATATCTATTTTAATCATCCTTCCTATTATATTCGCCCCTTGATTTAGTCCAATTAGCAATCTATCATAATTTATATCCAATGACTTAAATGCTAAGGATAACAATCCTATAAGTATTATAGGAATACAGATTATCTTTGATATTTGAAACCTCTTATAATTTTCTATTGATTTAAAGTTAATAGATAGACTTTTTAAATACTTTCTAATAAACAAACTTAATAAATCTATTGATAGAATGGTCAAAACCAAAATCAATATTATAGCAGCTAAATTATCATATCTTAAATGATTTAAGTCTCTCCACATAATCTGTCCTATTCCGCCAGCTCCAACTAAACCCAATATAGTTGCAGACCTAATATTAGTTTCTAATACAATAAAAAATACCGAAATAGATAATTCAAAGATATATGGCAAAATACAATATCTTAGTACTTGTATAGAGTTAGCCCCTACAGATTTAATGGAATTCAATTGATTTTCCTTAATCGATTCAATATATTCTCGAAATAGCTTCAAAGACATTAAAAATCCGATAATTATAAGAGCTATAATTCCTGAAAACCTGCCTATACTAAATACACTGACTAATAAAGCTGCCCATATTAAGCTTGGAATAGTTCTAAAAAAAGAGAATAATCCATTTAATATATCTGCTAGATATTTATTAGGTGCAATATTATCAGAGACAAATATAGAAAATGGCAAAGCCAATATTACTCCCATTATGGATGAAATCATGGCAATTTGAATTGTCTCAATTAACCTTTCAAATACCTCCGTTCTATAGGACAGATTGGGACTTAACATCCTTTCAAAAAGGCCAAGCATACTTGGTATACCTTTATACAGCCTAATAAAATTAAAGTCTACCTTATTCCCTAAAAAAATTAGAATAATAATAGCTCCCAATAAATATAAAATTTTATATATTCTTTTATTATTGATATATCTTTTTAAGGAGTTCATCGCTTAAGTCACCTGCTTTTCCATCATATAAGATTTTTCCCTTTTTTAAAGCTATGATTCTATCACAATATCTCTTGGCTAGATTTACATCATGAAGGTTAATTAATATT
Source organism: Tissierella carlieri (assembly GCF_018917285.1). Classification (NCBI taxonomy): domain Bacteria; kingdom Bacillati; phylum Bacillota; class Tissierellia; order Tissierellales; family Tissierellaceae; genus Tissierella; species Tissierella carlieri. The sequence continues at coordinate 64,460 of NZ_JAHLOH010000019.1, forward strand.
GTAATGTTGTTCTTTTCATTAATGGTTTTAAAATATTCCATTATAATTTTGGAAGTTGATATGTCAAGGCTTGCAACGGGCTCATCGGCTAATATGATTTTAGGATTCTGGCAAAGAGTTTTTGCAATCGACACCCTTTGTTTTTGTCCCCCACTTAATTGATCTGCCCTTTCAAACATCTTTTCACCTAGCCCCACTTGCCTTAATGCCTTACTTGCACTTTCATAGTCTTCATCATTAAATATACCAAAAATTGATTTAAAAGAAGACTTATATCCAAGTCTTCCTACCAATACATTATCTAAAACTGAAGATCTATCAATCAAATTATAATCTTGAAAAATAAAACCTATGGATCTTCTTATGGTTCTAAGCTGAGAATTTTTAAGCCCTATTATATCTACATCATCTACATAGACCTTTCCCTTTATAGGTCTAACTAGTAGGTTTATAGTCTTTAATATACTAGATTTACCGCTACCAGATGAGCCTATTATCCCTACAAATTCTCCCTGCTCTATTTCTAGATTTATATTATCTACTGCTAATGCCTTTCCATCATATGAAACTGTAATATTCTCTAGTTTTAGCATTAGATCAACTCCTAATTACCCTCTTTTAAATCAACATTCATAGACTCTGCCGTAGTCCTTATAATATAGTAATCATCATCTGTTGCTTCTTCAAATCCATACATATTAAATAATTCCTTCAAAAGCCTTGAACCTTCTTCAGATTTTGCAACATTCAATAAAGCATTTTTTATATTTTCTTGAAGCTCTTTATCCATATTACCTCTCACAGTTACAGATATATTTGGAATATAATCTGTATAACCTAATACTTCTGTTTTTTCCATAGCGTCTGGGAAATCTTCCTTATATCTATCTCTCGCATCTACAAAGGTAGTAGCTACATCAACATCACCATTTAATAGTAATTGTAGGGCTTTATCATGCCCTCCACCATATACATATTCTATATCCTTTTCTATATCTATTCCCTCTTTGATTATATGTGCTCCAGGAAATAGATAACCTGATGTAGAAGACGGATCTACGAATGCTACTTTTCTCCCCTTTATATCGGAGAAATTTTTAATTTGACTATCTTTTCTTACTAGAAATTGAGAACGATATTTTCCTTCTCCAGATTTATTTAATGCGGTTAGTATAACACCTGCATTACTCTCTTGATTAGCTAAAACATAGGCAAATGGAGGAATAAATCCAAAATCAACTTGCCCTGACCCTAATCCTTCTACTACCCCAACATAATTAGTGGCAGTGAATCCTTCTACTTTAACTCCAAGTTCCTTAGATAACATTTCTGTCAATGGTTCTACAGATTCTATTAGCTTATCTCCATCTTGCATAGGAACAAAACCCATTCTGATAACTTCTTCTTTCTTTTCCGTACAGCCAACAATTTGAGTAGCTAAAGCTACAATTAATAATAAAATAATTATTCTTTTCATTGCGTTCCCCCTCAATTTAAATTATTGATTACAGAATACTACACTTTCATATTAATTGCAATACACTTTTAATATATTTTAATTGTGTCACTATATGTATCGTTACGCTTTATTCGTTCATTAAAAAAGATAGCTAATAGCTATCTTTTCTGTTCAATAATAGTTTATTTAATTAATTTTAATAAAACCTCAAGTTTTAATCTATTCATAGGATCTTCCATGTCAAAATTTATTAAATTATTTATTTCTTCTATTCTTTTTCTAACTGTGTTTATGTGTAAGAAAAGTTGCTTTGCCGTAAGACTATAATTCATTTTACACTCTAGATATACTTTTAGAGTTTCTATAAGCTCACTATGCTCTGGATTTTCAATCAAAATTTTAATATCCTTTGACATTATTTCTAATTCATCTTCCTTTATATCCATCCAAGCAAAAACTCCTAAATCAGAATACTTTAGATAATATTCATCGGGATATAATATTTGACCAATCTTTATAGTTTGTTCACATCTTATATAATTTCTTTTTATTTCATATACTGTACTTTCATTATCCGAAATACCAAAAACTATATTTATATCTTCAATCTTTGACTCAATTCTTTTTTTGAAAATCTCAGCTGATTTTTTCATTAACTTTAAGTTTTCTTTTTCAGAAATTCTATTATCTATTGGAAGTAGAAAAACACACCTATTGTCATCTATCATAGCCATTCTAGCTTCCATATGTGATATACTGCTACTTACGGCTTCCTTAAGTTCATTTTTGTAGCTAACTAGATGAGCCTCTTTCCTTTCTTGCTTCATCAAAATCAAATAATAATTTAAATTTATATCTAAACCTAGATCAATAGCTCTTTTAGCTATGGTTTCATCATCTAGCAAGTTACCTGATATGATTTCTGCAATAAATTTTTCAAAACCTATGTCTCCAATGCTTTGTGCTACTAATATTTGTTCATATAGAGATTGAAGAAGTAAAAAACCTATTCGTAATGCAAATTGGTCAAAATAATCTATAAGTCCTGTAGCTTCAACTACTACAAAATAAGCTTTTATCTTATCTCCCACTGTAATAGGTACAGTAATCCAGCTATAGGGCTTATCGTATTTATCGTCATAAAACCTATATCTTATCATTTTAAGGTTATCACATAATATTTCTTTTGTAACCTCAATTGTTGGATTCCAAAAATCTCCTATTTGAATGTCTTCCAATAATTCTAAAAATGTAGGAGAGCTATAATAAGCCTTTTCAGATGATAAATCATAGAGCATTGCAGGAAAATTCATTTCTCCTTCCATTTGTGATAATATCTTATTTATCTTTCTTGATTGATAAGTCAAATTAGAAAAACTCTTTGGGTTAATATTTCCTATCCTAAATTGTCTAATATTTTTATTCATTACAAGTACATTAAGTTGGTTCATAATTTCCATCCATGAAGGACCCATGGGAATATTTATTAAAGGTATATTATATTCATTAAACACATCTGTTATATAATCTGGGATAGTCTTTAAATATCTATCTAACTTAATTCCCATACCTGATATTTCCCTAAATATATCACTATTAATATATTCTTCAAACAGTCTTGGATGTTGTTGAAATACATAACCTGATGATATAACAAATTCTCTACCTTTAGTCCATTTATATCCATCTGGGGCATCGAGGATTGCAATTCCCTGTATCTGCTTATCTAAACCTCCCTGTCCTGCTATGACTTTAAAATCTTTGAAAAATTCTGCTCTAAGCATTTCTCTAATAGTTAAACCCATAGTACCACCTGTTCCTATTTAATGTTAATATTATACCACAAATTTTTTTATGTATGAAAAAAAGAGATTCTTTGCATCTCTTATTATGGAATTACTAGAGATTTCCAAAGAATCTTTTACTAAATTTATTGTTAACTTTAAATTGTTATTATTGAACAATTTAAATCATCACTACTCAATTGGGCTTACATATTTTCTTTTTTCTGTTCTTTTATTAAACTCAGCATTTGCTTCCTCCACTAATTTAGGGTCGTTTAATAAATCATACATCATTCCTGAAAAAATCTCTGCTGCATATATCATACCCTTCATACCCATTGATGATCCAGAAGCTGAAGTTGCTTGCCATGAATGAGCTGGTACTCCTAGTGGCCAAGTAGCAGTTAGGAATAAATTCATTGGCATTATCCATGATACATCACCACTATCAGAGGAACCTGAAACTACTACAGAGTTCACATTTTCTTTTTCCAATACTTCTTGATGTATATATATTTTTTCATCACTATCTGATGATATAAATTTTTTAATTTCAGCCTCTACCATATTTGGATCTAAAGTTTCTTGTATAGCTTTTGCAAATTGAAGTTCTTCTTCTGTATATGTTGGTGAACCAATTTCCACCATATTTTTATGAGTTAAATCAAATAACACTTTATTGGGTAACATCTCATAGCATCCACCTAATACCTCATATTCAACTGTTGTTTCCGTCATCATTGCTGCACCCTTTGCGATTTTAAACAATCTTTCTGTTATTTCTTCCACATCTTTTCTATAAGGTGCTCTGACAAAATACCAAGATTCTGCTTCCTTTGGAACAATATTTGGTGCTCCTCCTGCATTCGTTATGGTATAGTGAATTCTAGCTGAATCTATAACATGCTCTCTTAGATAATTAGCACCTACATTCATTAACTCGACAGCATCTAAAGCAGATCTACCAGATTCTGGTGATTGTGCTGCATGAGCAGATATTCCATGGAACTTAAATTTGATTGAGTTATTGGATAAAAATCCTCTTTCTATTGCTGTATTTGCGTTCATTGGATGCCAGCTAAGGGCCAAATCACATCCATCAAAAGCTCCAGCCTTAATCATCTTTACCTTACCTATCAAAGTCTCTTCTTCAGGACAGCCATAAAATCTTATTGTACCATTTATCTTAGTTTCCTCTAGATATTTTTTAATTGCAAGTACAGACCCTATAGCTGCACTACCTAATAGATTATGTCCACAACCATGACCAGGACCATTTACCTCTACTGGATTAAATTTTGTATCTAAGGACTGAGATAATCCTGGTAATGCGTCATACTCTCCTAATACTGCTATTACAGGAGAACCACTGCCATATTCACCAATAAAAGCATTCTCCACTCCCTTTACTTCCTTTATTTCAAAGCCATAAGATTTTAATATATCTTTATATAAATTAGATGATTCTTTTTCATTTCCTGAAGTCTCTGGATTATTCCATACCTTTAAGCTCAATTCTTTTACTTCTTCACTTATATCCTTTAAATATTCTAATACATGTGATTTATTCAATCTAAACCCTCCCTAACTACTTTTATATAAGTTTTTTCTTATATAGAGCTGTACCTATACCAATAGTTCCAAATACTGCTCCTAATGTAACTATATATGTTGGATTACCCGGCAAGAAACTAAATACTCCTCCTTTTAATGCAAAGGTTAGTGCTAGTGCTATCCCTAATGCGATTGGTGCTAGTTTTAACTTTTTAAGAGCAAATTGGACAAATATTGCTCCAAATAATGCAGGTAATAAATAGTTAAATGAAACAACTACACTTTCTGGTAGTGATTCTAAAATTGCAGCACCAGCAAATACTCCTAAAGCTAATATTACGATATTTACAATAACTGATATAGCCATACCTAATGTTGCTATAATAGTTCCTTCCTTTGTACCAGGCTCTACCCCTGCTACATTCTGGGATACTGCTGCAGCTGGAATTCTAAGATTTGAAATATTTCCAGTTATAAATGCCATATATGTTCCCGGTACTCCAACTATTGGAAAATATGATATTGGTTCAACTACCCAGTTTATACCCGCCGCTGATGCTATAGCTATAAATGCTGTAATTATTGCACTTACAGGGGGAACAAGTTTATATATTACTGCAAGTACCAATGCTGGTCCAAATGATAATAATACGCCTAACCAACCAGTTATCTTTCCCCACTTGATTATATATGGTAAATACACTCCATCATAGTGATTATTTTTTTCCATTGTAATAGCCTCCTCTATTATCTCTGTTTATATTAATGCCGCTATTAACATTCCACCAAATAATGCTAAGGTTAAAGCCCATTCCTTTAGCCATTTAATATTCTTTTTATCTGCTATTGGAAATAGTATCAACATTATAGTTCCACCTACTAATGCTGCAATGGTATTTTTATTCATTGCTACTAGATGTCCTGATACTAATGAACCAAAGGATCCTAACATAGCTGCTACTGATATAATACCTAATAATCCTTTATCACCTTTTGAAAACTTAACTTGTACTTTCTCCATTTTGTCCGCTGTCAATGTAGCAAATACTATCCAACCAATAGAACCAAGTATCATAGTCCAAACTGCATTTGCAAATGCCATATTAGTCATTGGGTCTATTCCCATCTTAACTCCTACTGCCTCTGCTCCGAATCCTGCTGCCATCATCTCAAACATGACAGAGCCTATAAAAGATAATCTCATCCATGCCATAGGGCCACCTACTGTTACTAATAATGATAAAAGTCCTGTTAAGATTACTATTGAAGGCCCTATTGATGTAATAAAACTACTTTTCATTGCACTTTTCATTTGTCCTTCTGTAAGTCCTATTTCTTTTCCTGTATTATAAGATTTTTTAGCAAAGATAATTGCTTGAAATAATGCCAAGGTTATTGCAAGTCCTGCTGCCAACCACATTGGAAAGCTATTTGCAATTTGTAAATAGTCCATATTTATTCCTCCTTAGTTTGTTGTTTATCTAAATCTTATCACTCTCATATATGCCAAACCAATGTAAAAACTTTTCTTATTTAATCAAATTTGTGAAAATATTTTCAAAAAATAAAAAATAACCTATGAGAAGGGGGACTACTCATAGGTTATCTTATTTACAGTTTATCTTATATCTGTAAACTCTATATCAATCTTTTCTTCAGTATTATTCCTCATGATTGTTAATGTTGCTTTATCTCCTTGTTTGTACTTATATAATACTTTTTTAAGTTTACTCATATTGTCTATTTCTGTATTATCTATTTTTGTAATAATATCTCCATTTAATAAACCAGCTCTAGATGCAGGAGTATTTTCTGAGATTTGAATTAGTATTACTCCTTTATCTGTTGTCAATTTAACTCCAAGTCTAGCTTGATAATCCTCAACGGAAACTCCTGATATTCCCATAAATACAGTCTTATATGATCCATTTTTAACTACTTCCTCCACTATTGCCTTTGCTTCATTTATAGGAATAGAAAATCCTAATCCCTCTGCTGTTTTTATCTTAGCTGTATTGATACCTATTACCTCACCTTTACTATTTAAAAGTGGTCCACCACTGTTTCCTGGGTTAATGGATGCATCTGTCTGTATTAAATCTTCTATCACGTTATTTGTACTTACTTGGATAGATCTATGAAGTCCAGAGATTATACCTGAGGTAACTGATCTTTGAAATTCTAATCCTAATGGATTTCCAATGGCTACGGCTATCTCACCAACTTCTAGTTTATCTGAATCTCCTAAAGTAGCTACTGGAAGCCCGGTAGCCTCTACTTTAACTATAGCTAAATCCAATGTACTATCATTCCAAAGTACTGTTCCTGATTTTTTATCACCATTTTCAAATAACACATTAACTTCCTTGGCATTTCCATCTGCTACCACATGGGAATTTGTAAGAATATATCCATTACTGTCTATTATAACTCCAGAGCCTACACCTTCTACTTCTTGTTGAGAGAAGAAATACTGTTGTAACTCTACAGAAGTTATACCTACTACTGAACTCATAGCCTTCTTAGCTACAGCTGATACTGTATTTATATCATCACTAGTTGTAATATTTATCGGTGCTGCTGTATATGCGGTGTTATTTGGATTAGGTAATACCCTGCCATATAGACTTGGTGCTATATATATGGAAGATAAGCCTCCCACAAGTGAAGCAGCTAATGCTATTGCTATATAGGATATTAAACTACCTCTAAAGGATTTCTTCTTTGGCTCCTTTTTTTCTCCACAGCTCCTATATATATGAATATCTTCTGGTATTTTATAGTTTTCTTTACTTCCTATGACTTCCTCAAACTCCTCTGTCTCTCCCGTAATCTTCTCTGTCTTTTCTAGATTCTCATCGATTTCATTTTCTTCTATTCCATAATCTCTATTTTCATCCATAATACTTCCTCCCAATTTTTTAGTTGATAGTGAAGGGTGAAAAGTGAATAGTTTTAGGTAAGGACTTAGGGTCTTTTGTTTTTTTAACTATTCACTATTACTTATTCACTATTCACTGTTCTTTTGTCTTTATTCTAATCTAAGAGTATGAAAATAATATGGTGAAATTATGTTTTTGTTGTGGGATTTGGTTTTTCTTTTTGTATATTTGATATAATATCCTTAAATAAATGGAATTATATAATGGGGTGATTTATATGTCCTATAGAATATATTTAGTAGAAGATGATGAAAACCTGAATTTAGTACTTACATCTTATCTAAAAAAAGAAGGCTGGAATGTGGTTTCATTTTTAAATGGTCTTGATGCAGAAAGATCTATCTTAACTCCGCCTGATTTATGGATTTTAGATATTATGTTACCTGATATTGATGGATATCAATTAATTAAAGAAATCAAATCAGCTACGCCTAATATTCCAGTTATATTTATTTCTGCTAGGGATGCAGATATTGATAGGGTCGTAGGACTTGAACTGGGTAGTGATGATTATCTGCCTAAACCATTTTTACCAAGGGAATTGGTAATTCGTGCTAGAAATCTTCTAGATAGATTTAGCGCCAGTGCTTCTACCATAAGCAACCTACATCCTTATACTATAAATGATAACAGTAGGGTGGTTAAGCTTGGAGAAAAGATAATTGATCTTACTTCTAAAGAATATGATTTATTAATATACTTTGCTAAAAATCCTAGCATAGCATTGTCTAGAGAGCAAATATTAGACCATGTATGGGGAAACGATTATTTTGGCTCCGATAGAGTTGTAGATGATTTAGTTAGAAGACTTAGAAAAAAAATGCCGGACCTAGATGTGGAAACTGTCTATGGCTATGGTTATAGGGTGAATAAATCATGAAAAATTATCCTTTATCTGTTCAGATTTGGATTGTTATCGCCATTATTACCCTATCTATCTCTATACTGTTGGCATTTATACTTCCTTCTACTCTAAGGAGTTTTTTCACAAGGGAGGTCTATGCCTCTATTCATGCTGCTCAAGATTTGGTATTTAATCAATTTGATAGTAATGTATATAGAGACTATATTGGGCCAGATTTCTTTGGTGAAGAGCAAGTATTAGAAAACATTCGAACTGTGAAGCATTTTATAATATATGATGACAACAGACCAATAGCAAGCTTTTCAATTTCTGAAGACTTTCTAAAAAAAGCTCAGGAGCAAGCTATTGTTCAAAGAAACATTAGTCAAGAATATAGTGGCGATATAAATGGAAAAAAAGTATTTTATATTATTTCAAAATGTAAAGTACTAAACCAAGATGCTTTTCTCGTATCCTATATGGGTGATTCTTATAGAGAAGACCTAGTTCAAACTCTATTTAAAAGGCTTATTAACCTTATGGGCTTGGTATTCCTATTCAGCTGGATTCCGGCCATACTACTGTCTAGGTATCTATCTAAACCATTAGTAAATTTAGAAAAGAAAGTAGAAAAATTAGCTAATAATGAATGGAATGAGCCTATTGAGCTAAATAGAAGAGATGAAATAGGAAAATTAGGCTATTCTATTGAACATCTTAGAAAACAGCTTATACGCCAAGATGAAGCTGAACAGTCTTTCCTACAACATGTATCCCATGAGCTAAAAACTCCAGTAATGGTCATTCAAAGCTTTACTCAAGCCATTAAAGACGGTATATATCCAAAAGGTACTTTAGATGATTCTATAAATGTAATAGATAATGAAGCTAAAAGACTTGAAAAAAAGATTAAAAATTTGCTATACCTAACTAAGTTAGATTATCTATCTAATCATGAAATAGATAAAGTCAATTTTTCTCTTGATTCCTTAATCAAAGAAATAATAGAGAGATTTTCTTGGCATAGAACAGATATTAATTGGAATCTAGACCTTATTCCTATATCTATAGAAGGTGATTTAGAGCAATGGAAAATTGCAATTGAAAATCTATTAGATAATCAAATACGGTATGCAAATAATCAAATCCTTATTTCTTTGAAGAAAACTAATAATAAAACTCTCTTAAGAATATGGAATGATGGTCCACATATTGAAGAAAATCTTTTAAATACCATGTTTAATAAATTTAATAAAGGTTATAAAGGCGAATTTGGATTAGGTCTAGCCATAGCCTATAAAATAATTAACGCACATAGTTCTAATATCCTTGCTATAAATGAAAAAGAAGGGGTATCATTTTATATAGAGATTTCTAGTTAGGAGTGATAATATGGATAAATTAAATATAACTGTTGAGCATATATCTCACAGTGGTTTTACTGTGGAAACAAAAAATTTTTATCTAGTATTTGATTATCATAAAGGAGATATTTCTCTAAAAGATAAAAAGACTATAGTCTTTGCCAGTCATTCTCATATGGACCATTTTAACCCTGCTATATTTAAATGGAGAGATGCAAATAAAAATATAAATTATGTCCTAAGCTCAGATATAGATATTGAAGATGAAGAAATTTATAGTATGAGACCCTATGAGGAACTAGCATTAGATGATGTTAAAATAAAAACTTTTGGTTCTACAGATATGGGGGTGTCCTTCCTGGTCAATGTAGATAATATAAATATATTTCATGCAGGTGACCTAAACTGGTGGTATTGGGAAGATGATACTGAAGAGGAGAAACTAAGTATGGAAAAATCTTTCAAGGAAGAGATATCTAAGATTAAAGATTTCCATATTGACTTAGCCTTTTTCCCTGTAGATCCTAGATTAGAGACCGCATTTAACTTAGGAGGAGAATATTTCATTGAAGAAGTAAATCCAAATTATTTTATACCAATGCATTTTGGGGATAAGTTTAGCATAACAACAGATTTTATCCACAAAATGAAGGGAAATATGTGTACAATAATAGAATTAAATAGAAAAAATCAAATAATATCACTTTAATGTAATTCTTTTGTTTGTGAAATGTCATATAACTATTGCCAGGTATTATGAAAAAATATATACTATAATGGTATGGACAGCCATATTGTCCAAAATATGACGGAGGTGTTTTTATGAACAAAAGATTAATCGCATCAGTGAGTTGCGCAGCTCTGCTTTTATCTTCTACAGGCTTAGCTTCCCACGCAAACTCAGCGACAAATTTAGTTGCAGTTGATGCTGTAGCGGCTGCTACTACTTCAGCACCAGCGCCAGCAAAACCAGCTACACCAGCATCAAAACCAACAGCATCAGCAAAAACTACTACAACTACAACACAAGCTACTGCTACATCATCAACGATAACTCGTTTATTAGCATTAGGTTCTGTAGGTGGAGATGTTACACTACTACAAACTTTACTTAACAGCAACGGGTATATACTTAAAACAGACGGAATATTTGGAGAAAGAACTTTAGTAGCAGTTAAAGATTATCAAGGCAAAAATAGCCTTAGAGTTGATGGAATTGTTGGTCCAAAAACTCTGGCAAAATTAGCTCCAGTAGTAGCTGAAGTAGTTAAACCAGCTGAACCTGCTACACCAGTAGTACCAGCTGAAACAGAAAAACCAACTGAAACGACTGAACCTAAATCAGAAAAAACAGAGACAGTAACTAAGCCTGTTGAAGAAGAAGCTGAAGAAAAAGTAGATGCTGTAACATCAGCTTCTATAGTAGATAATGCAGCTGATTTCGAAAAGGCAATATCTAAAGATGGAAAATGGATTATTTGTACCTTAAATGACCTTACTTTTGACAAAGAACTTGTTTTAGAAGGTGAATTTAAAAATGGCAAGAAAAATGCAGATGGTACAGATGCTATTCAACGTAAGATAGCTCCTTATACTCAAGATGATAACAAAGTTGTACTTGAAAGATTTACTATAACGGCTCCAAAATTAACTATCAAGAGTCCTAATGCCAGAATCCAAGGCGGAACTTTCAAAGGTGATATATATGTTGAGGTACCAAACTTTAGAATAGTAGATGCTACAGTTGAAGGTAATATATATTTCTTAAATAATGAAGCTAAGGAAACTTTCAATATCGATGAAAAGAGTACTATAAAAGGAAAAAGAGAATTAATTAATGTTGATGCAACTTCTACTGCTTCAATAGTAAGAGATGAAGCTGATTTTGAAAAAGCAATATCTAAAGATGGTTCATGGATTGCCGCTTTATTAAAGGATTTAACTTTCAATAAAGACCTTACTATGGAGGGTGAGTTTAAAAATAACGATACAGTAGACCGTAAAATCGGTCTTTATAGCCAAAAGACTTTAGAAGATAAAACTAAGGTTTTTACTCATAATTTTACATTAACAGCACCAAGATTATTTATTAAAAGTCCAATGCCTAGAATGCTTAACGGTACATTCAACGGGAACCTTTATGTTTCCTCAGATAACTTTAAGTTAGAAAATACTAAGGTAAATGGAAGTGTTTATTTCACTACAGAAAGTGCCAAGTCTACTTTCAATAATGTAAATAGTGAAATTACTGGAGAACAAGAATTAGTAGAGGTAGATGCCATCGCATCAGCTTCTGTGGTAACTGATGAAGCTAATTTTGAAAAAGCAATATCCAAACATGGAAAATGGATTATTTGTCTTGAATCTGATATCACTACTGATAAAGAGCTTGCTTTAGAAGGTGAATTTAGAAATGGTAAATTTGCTACTGATGGTACACATGCTTTTGATCGTAAAATAGCTCTTTACACTCAAGATGATAAGAAAAATGTAACTGGTGAATTTACTTTAACAACACCAAAATTAATTATCAAAACTCCTAAAGCTAGAATACAAAACGGAACTATCAAAGGTGACCTTTATATTTCAGCACCTGGAGTTAGATTAATAAATACAAAGGTTGAAGGTAATGTATACTTCACTACTCAAGAAGCTAAAGATACATTTAGCCCAGAAGGAACTTACTCAATTTCAGGAGTACAAGAATTAAAAACTAATTAATATAATAAAGAGGATAAAGTCTAGGCTTTATCCTCTTTAACACTTATTAATCTTTCCTTTATAAACCTTATATCATCAGATATATATCTATGCTCTACTTGAGATACATCAAAATTAACAGTTTTGAAAGCAAATTGGAAGAAATATCCTCCAGCTATAGACATTATAGCAGTTCCTATACCAACTGAACCACCTAATAAATACCCTACTACTGTAACCAAAATTTCCACAGAATTTTTTACAAATCTTACAGATTTATTTGTCTTCTTGGTCAGTGCAACCATAAGTCCATCCCTAGGTCCCGCTCCAAAACCTGCTCCAATATAAATATAGCATCCATATCCTAGAACTAACATGCCCAAAAGCATCATCAGTAAACTTGGAAAAAAAGAATTAAAAATAGGGATTAATTTATTGAACATTAGAAAGTCAACGAAAATACCAATAACTATCATATTAAATATAGTTCCCCAGCCTATATTTTGTCCTAAGAATATATCTATTATAGTTATTATAAGTCCAGCAATTATGCTTGCTCTTCCTATAGGTAGATTAAATATATTTCCTAATCCTTGATGAAATACATCCCATGGAGAAACCCCTATATTAGCATTAATAGTCATGACCATCCCTACGGCACATACAAAATATCCTATAAAAAGTCTAATAATTCTTAGAATTATTTTTTTCATATAATTAATTCCACTGGACAATGATCAGAACCCATCACATCTGAATGTATAGCTGCTGACTTTACATTGTCTAAAAGAGTCTCTGATACTATAAAATAATCAATTCTCCAGCCCACATTTCTATCTCTTGCTTGTCTCATATAAGACCACCAAGTATAAGCATCTTCTTTATCTGGATAGAAATGTCTAAAGGTATCAACAAACCCTGATTTTATTAATGCTGTCATCTTTTCTCTTTCTTCATCAGTAAACCCTGCATTTTTTCTATTGGTACTAGGATTTTTTAAATCTATTTCCTTGTGAGCAACATTTAAATCACCACATAAGATTACAGGCTTTTTATCTTCTAATTTTTTGAGATAAGATTTAAACTCATCTTCCCATTTCATTCTATAATCTAATCTTGCTAATTCTCTTTGAGAATTGGGAGTATAGACATTTACTAAGTAGAATTCATCATACTCTAAAGTAATAACTCTACCTTCATTGTCATGCTCTTCTATATCTATTCCATAAAATACGGATACTGGTTCAACCTTTGTAAATACTGCTGTTCCTGAATATCCTTTTTTCTCTGCATAATTCCAATATTGATGATATCCCTCTAGTTCCAAATTAATTTGTCCCTCTTGTAGTTTAGTCTCCTGTATACAAAATATATCTGCATCTACTTCATTGAAAAAATCTAAAAATCCTTTTCCCACACAAGCACGAAGTCCGTTTACATTCCAAGAAATCAACTTCATCTCAAATTCCCCCTTGCTAATTCTTTTTAATATTCATCTAAAAATGAGTGTTTTTCTCCATCTTCTTGCCATCCTAATATTCCGTCCATATTGACATTTTCAGCTGCTCTAAAAATATTAATATCAACATTTACGAAGTCTTTCCTTAATGTTTCAAGCAAATCCTTTATCTCATATCTTTTATTACCAATTTTTTTAGCTGCGACCATACAAGCACAATTTAAAGGCCAGATTCCTGCATTTTGAATAAATCTTTGAATATAAATTTCTTCTATTAGGTATAAAGGTCTTATTAATTCAAGACCTTCAAAGTTTTGAGCCTTTAATTTAGGTAACATAGTCTTAAAATTACCAGCACATAATAGATTTAACATTGTAGTTTCTATAACATCATTGAAATGATGGCCTAAGGCAAGTTTATTACAGCCTAATTCCTTTGCCTTACCATATAGTGAGCCTCTTCTCATCCTTGCACACATATAGCAAGGATAATCCTTAGCTATTTTATCTGCAACTGCAAATATATCCGCATCATATATATGGACTGGTATATTTAAATATTCACAATTATCCTCTAGAAGCTCTCTTATTTCTGAATGATACCCTGGGTCCATGGCTATAAACTCTAATTCAAAATTTTTATTTCCATTCCTATATAATTCTTGAAAGAGTTTCGCCATAAGAAGGCTATCCTTTCCTCCTGATATGGCCACTGCTATTTTATCTCCATCTTGTATAAGATTATATTCTTTTATTGCTTTAATAAATTTAGCCCATATATGTTTTCTATAAGTCTTTATAATACTTCTCTCTATATCAGCTAATGGTTTTCTTTCATTAAAAGGGACTAGTATTTCACATCCTGATCCTTTTATTCCATTATCTTTTTCATCCATTATTATCACTCCATCTAATTCTATTGATTATTATAGTTTATACTAAAAATTATTCTTCTAATAATTCAGTGTGGATTAAAATCTCACAATTATCTCTTTCTCCAAAATATACAGTTCCCCATACTCCTATAAGGATCATAAGAGCTCCAACAAAATCATACCAGAAAAAATCTTCTTTTAATATAAATACTCCAGCCAAAATTGATACTATGGTACAAAGATTAGCAAAAACTGCAGATTGGGATACTGGAATCTTTGATATAGTATAATTAACCATAAAGAACGCAATTATTGATGATAAAATACCTAAATACAATAGAGGAATTATGGCTTGATTATAAGCTAGAGGTGCAAAATAGCTTCCCATTGTACCTTTTATTAAATTAGTAACAATTAATATCATATTAAATGAAATAGCTCCTACCCACATCATTACATAAGTTATTTCAATAGGAGTAAAATTTGCTGATGATTTTTTTGATCCAATGTTATAAAACGAAGATGCGATTATGGCTAGAAATAAAAATATAATTCCTAGAAAATTTCCAGACAAGCTTAGGCTATTCTTCATCATATTGATAAAAACAACTCCACCTACAGATAAAACTATAAATCCTAGTTGGGATGATTTAAGTTTCTCATGTAAGAATATCATACTAAAAATAGCTACAAATACAGGTATCAATGATATCATAAGACCTGCCTCTGATGAAGAAGTCATGCTTATGCCCATAGATTCAAAGAAAAAATATAATACAGGCTCACAAAAAGATGTTAATAAAACCATTTTAATATTCTTTCCTTTTAAATCTACCTTAATAATTTTAAATACCTTTAGTGTAGTCATAGTTAATGCTGCTAATAAAAATCTAAAGGCAATAAGTTCAATTGGTGTCATAACCTCTAATCCTATCTTAGAAAACATAAAAGAAAATCCAAATATAGTAGAATATATAATTGCGGAGATTATAGGCAGATATTTTTTATTCTTCAAAAATAACATCCTCTCTTTTTAAAATAATAGATACAAACTTATTTTACTCCCAATAATATATCATATTTTTATATTTAACTGCAAGCATAGGAAAACCTAGGTCTAGAATAAGACCTAGGTTTTATAATTAATTTTTTTATTGTAAACCTTTATATAGCTTGTCCAATAAGATGCTATTCGGATCTTGTTTTAGTTCCCAAATCATGGCTCCACCTAAACCATTTAACTTAATATATTCTGCTTTATAACCTATGGACTCCTCATCTTCATAGGATATAAAAGTTGTACCATTATAAAGCCATGGCACCATATATTCTGAATGATAGTATCTTATAAAGCCTTGCTTATTTAAATATTTAGAAACAATATCAGCATAGCTAAGGGATGAACCACCATTAAAAGTCTGATACAAACCATTATTCCATACATTCACCATATTATATTGCTTTCCAAAGAAAGGAATTCCCATAACAATTTTTTCTTTAGGAAATCCAGCATTTATCCAAGATTTGACTGCCGTATCTACACTGGATTTAACGTAATTAGGGGAATCACCTCCATATAAAGGAGCATTGAAATCTGTATATTTATCCCATGTTCCATGCATATCGTAAGTCATAATATTTGCAAAATCTAAGTACCTATGGATATTCCACAGCTCAACATTATCAATACCCATAGAACCTGCTCCCCCTGCAATAGTTAATAAATAATGTTTACCATCTTTTTTTCCCTGTACATTTAATTTTTCTCGTATGTCCTTAAGTAAAAGAGTGAAATTTTGTTTATCTTCTTGCCTATATTTATTAGTTGGAGGTCCTCCACTCACTGGAAACTCCCAATCTATATCTATTCCATCAAATCCATATTTTTTTATAAAATCCACACAACTGTTTGCAAAAGTAGTTCTAGATTTGTCCGTTAAGGCTACATCAGAAAACTTATCAGACCATGACCATCCTCCAACGGATATCAGTATTTTAAGATTCGGATTAATTTTTTTAAGTTCATTTAATTTTTTTATATTAGAAGGGTCTATATATGAATCCCCTAAAGTTACCTTTAACTCCTTACTTATATTTGCAAAAGCATAATTGATATGAGTCAATTTAGTTGCATCGATTTTATCTGGAGTAAAGTTTGAATAAGCTGACCAAGAAGTATAATAGCCTACAGTCTTTTTTTGTTCCTTTGGAACTATATTGGCCATAGCATTAGGGGTTGTAGACAGCAAATTAAATGCCAAGAAATAGATAAGAATTGAAAATACTAGCTTTTTTTTATATATAGAATTCATATTCACGAAACCCTCTCCTCATTACAAAGTAACCTATGTGGATATATTATAGAATTTCATTTATTATGTCAACCAACAGAAAATGGCAATTTTAATGAAAAGAGGACTGATAAAATCAGCCCTCTTTATTAAAACATAGTCATGCAAATTGGTTTTTCATCAGATGCAAATATATTATTTACTTTTTTCAAGTAAGACTCATCTGAAATCAATGCCCTTCCATATTTATATAAGCTATTAAAGTTAACTGTACAAGTAATTAAGGAAGAAAAATCTGCTATATCTAAATTTATTTCAACATCATATTCTTTATTATCTACAATGGTAGGAAACCCATTATTGAAATCCACTATTATACTGCCATCATTATCTGCTACAAAGTTATCTCTTATAGTAATCTTCAATTTGCAGCTCTCATTATTAAAATTATGATTCCTTAGTTCATTTATAATTCCCTTTAAATCAATTACTCTATACATTATTCCCGTTCCCTGCATGCTAGATTCATGATATACCGGTGTTAAAATATTCCTAGAATCATTTCTAGGATCTTCTAATATAAATCTAAAGTTTTCATCCTGTATATTAAAAATAACATTATTTATTTGATCACTTTGACTATTTAAAAATGTCATTAATTCCATAAGTGATTCCTGATCTTCAAATAACAATTGATTCACTATAATATCATTTACAAAAATATTTTTATCATGACTTAGTTTAAATTCGAATACCATGTACCCCTTAATCTCATTGTTCTTCTTATATCCTACTACTTTCATCTTTGGATTGTTAAATAGTAATTGGAATTCCCTTTCATATTTTTCTATAAGTCCATTAGTTTTTTCATAGATTCTAGTATAACAATCCAATAATTTCTTGGCATCATCCCCTCTAATATGCTTTATATTTGATTTAGACTTACCCTTAGGAAGGTTAGAAGGCTTTACTCTATATTGATTCATACTGGTTCCAAATCCAAAGCCCATCTTCTTATAAAATTCGGGATTAAATGGATAAAGGATTGCCATAGATATTCCTTGGCTTCTATAATCCTCTATAAATTTAGTCATTATTGCTTTAGCTACCTTTTCCTTTTTATTCAATAAATCTACTCCTATTAAGCCTACTCCTCCGACTTTAATCTTTGTTGACAATAGATTCATTTTAAAATCATGATATCTCATACCACCAAGTAGGTTACCCTCTTCAAATACTCCATAAAATGTAACGAAAGGACTTTCTTCCTGTACTCTCATGGAATTCTCAACAAATTTTTTCTTCTGTTCCCTTGTCTCTATATTAAATCCTGGATAAGCATTCCCTACTATATCTGTAAAATCAGTAAAATCCTTTTCACTTGATAATCTCCTAATTTCCTTCATCCATATACCCCTCTTTCATTCTATTAGATAGTTAAATACATTTCATATTGTGATATATTATCTTTTTGAAAATTCATATGTTTTACAAAACCTTCTATATTAGCATTATTAGGAAAACTTATACTCATACTATTTAGATTTAGATCATTAGTTGCTTTTAGAATAAGACTTCTTCCTATTCCTTTTTGGCGATACTGTGGATTAACCCAAATGAAAAAAACTTTTCCATTTTTACTTATACTCATAGCTCCTATTAATTTGTTTTCCTCATAAACTCCATAATAATTCAATCCTTCAAGTTTTTTCATATAGTCAAAATCATTTTGCCAATTAATATGAATATCCTTTATCTCTTCTGATAAGTTCAAAATAGTATCGAAGGTTACTTCCTCTATATCTATAGCTTCATCTGCTTCTCCCTGTAGCTTATCAATATCTTTAATAGAATAATATTTTATATCATAGACTTTTTCATAACCCAATTTACTATAAAATTTGATAGCTCTATCATTCCCTACTATAACTTCTAAAAACAGCTGTTTACATTTATTGTCTACTGCAGCCCGCCTATGCAGCTGAAATAGATTTTTACTAACTTCTTTTCCACGGTAGTCAGGATGAACACAAAGGGCTCCACATCGAATAGTTCTGATTCCTTCATAATCTTTAACACTTCCTAAAATTAATCCTATTGGATTCCCTTCATCTAATGCTATAAATGAATGTTCTAATTGATTTCCTTCTGGTCCAAAGAAACGCTTCATAAAGTCCTCCTTAGAGATCTCAAGTTTTATTATATAATCTGAAAAACCGATTCTAAAGGCATTGTACACTTTTTCAAATTTGATATTGCTACAATAGTCATATATGATCATCTTAATCTCCTTTTTCGATTTTTTTCAATATCATATCTATATAATTTTTAACTATATCATGAGTCATACTAATTCCCATTACAGAATTCACAAATCCAATACCATCCATTGAAGATAAAATAATATAGACCATAGATTCTATATCTATATCTTCTTTAAACTCCCCATTATTAACTCCTTGCTGTAAAATCTCTGCTAAAATATTATAAAACATCTTATATCTTTCTTTAGCTTTGTCTGCCATATTTGGATTTCTAGAAAGCACAGACCAAAATTCAAAAGTAAAGCGAGACATCTTTTGAATATTTTCATCAAAAAAGCCTGTTAAAGTCCAATTGATATAACTAACAATTTTCTCTTTACTTGATTTTGCATCCTGATTATTATCCATAAGATTCTTTCTCTGTCTTAATCGTTCTTCTGCAATCTCTAAAAATATGTCTTCCTTACTTTTAAAATAATAATATATCCCTCCTTTACTTATACCTGATGCTCTGACAATATCATCTACAGATGTTTCAGAATAACCTTTTTCTGTAAATAAATTAAATGCATGTTTAATTATTTTTTCTTTTTTAGTTTCTACCCCTTTATTGCTAGGTTTTGACATATTACCTCCATACAAACCGACTAGTCGGTTTTTTAATTTTATTATATGTTAAATAATTGTAAGATGCAATATTATATTTAAATTTTATATATAAAAAATAGCCTACAAATCTCTTAATAGTAATCTACCATAATGTTGTCATTGCACTTATAGCTTATATACTGTATAATTTCTTTTTGTGTGGTATTTTTTTAATTTAGTTAAAGTTTAATGGAATATTTTTATCATAGAAAGGACATAGAAAATGAAACTTGGAATTGTAGGCCTACCAAATGTAGGGAAAAGTACACTTTTTAATGCAATAACTCAAGCTGGTGCGGAATCTGCTAACTATCCTTTTTGCACTATAGAGCCAAATGTAGGTGTAGTTGCAGTACCAGATGAGAGACTAGAAAAACTAGCAGAAATCTACTCATCAAAGAGAATTCTTCCGACTGCTATTGAATTTTATGATATAGCCGGACTTGTAAAGGGAGCAAGTAATGGAGAAGGTCTTGGAAATAAGTTTTTATCTCATATTCGTGAGGTAGAGGCTATAGTGCATGTAGTTAGATGTTTTAAAAACGTGGATGTAGTTCATGTAGAGGGAAGCATTGATCCCCTAAGAGATATCGAAACTATAAATCTAGAGCTAATGTTCTCTGACATGGAGCAATTGGAAAGAAGGTTGGAAAGATCCAAAAAAGCAGCTAAAGGAGATAAGAGTCTTTCTACAGAAATCGAACTCATTCAAAGAACAATTAAAGCCTTAGAAGAAGGAAAATCCGTGAGAACATTGGACTTATCATCTGAAGAAAATGAAATCGTGAAATCCTTTAATCTTCTAAGTTCAAAGCCTGTTATCTATGCAGCAAATGTTTCAGAAAATGACTTAGCTGATGGTGGAAGTTCAAATCCTTATGTAGCTAAAGTAAAAGAATTTGCTTCTACAGAAAATGCAGAGGTAGTCGTAGTAAGTGCACAGATAGAGGCAGAAATTTCGTTACTAGATGACGAAGAAAAGGCAGAATTTTTGAAAGACTTAGGTGTTGATAAATCTGGTCTTGATAAATTGATACAAGCATCTTATAGCTTACTAGGACTTATGAGCTTCTTAACAGCAGGACCTATGGAAACAAGAGCTTGGACCATAAAGAAAGGCACATTGGCTCCTCAAGCAGCTGGCAAAATTCACTCAGATATGGAAAGAGGATTTATCAGAGCAGAGGTAATATCATTTGATGATATTATGGCTCATGGGGGTAATTTAGCTTCTGCTAGAGAAAAAGGACTTGTGAGAATCGAAGGAAAAGATTATATAATGAAAGATGGAGATGTAGTATTATTTAGATTTAATGTATAGATGACAAATAATTAAGCATATTCTATAATAACAGATTAATCCACTATATAGAAAACATATAGTGGATTAATTATATATAAGCTTAAATATAATTGATAACTTTATTGCTATAAGTTTTACTTATCTGTTATAATTAAAAATATAAGGAAAATTCTGTTTATTATTTTAAAAAGAAGGTGACCCTTATGAGATATATTAGACTGCCTTGTTAATTTCTCTCATTACAAATAGCAAGAGCACCTCCCCTTAAGGTTTATAGTTTCAAATTTTTTCTATAATATTTGGAGGTGTTATTTTGAAAATTGTAAATATGAATGAATTTAAAGAGGATTTAATTCTTCAAGCTGCACAAATTCTTACTGATAGTCTCCCCATCGGATGGCCAACCCTTGATGATGCAATTGATGAGATTAAAGAAAGGTTGATCCCTGAAAACGTTTTACTTGCTGCTGTAGAGGATAATGAAATTATAGGCTGGGGTGGAATACTTCCCCAATACAATGGTAATGTTTTTGAACTTCATCCATTGGCGGTTAAAGAAAATATGCGAAGGAATGGTATTGGAGCTGTAATTGTTAAAGCTTTAGAAGATGCAGCACGCAGTCGTGGAGGAATAACAATGCAACTAGGTGCAGATGATAAGGTTAATGATAGGGAAACTTCCTTTGCCAATGTTGATCTATATGACAATTTACCTAGGCATATTGAAAATTTTAATCCCGGTACTCACCAAACTGGCTTCTATATGAAAATCGGCTATAAAATCATTGGAGTTATGCCTGATGCCAACGGCATAGGAAAACCAGATATCTATATGGGGAAACGCTTATAGTATGAAATGACTAAGTAATATCAGTTTTAAACCCACCTTTGAAATATCAGAGGTGGGTTTTAGAAATTTATTTATATTTATTTCATCTTAATTCCAGTTAGATTCTGTCCATTTTGATCTAATATTAGACTAGTTACTTTTCCGTCCTCACCTTTTACAAAGGTAATCTTGGCTTTTACTATTTTATAAAAATAGCTTTCCTCTGATTCAGGGAATATTTCATATTTATCTTGTCCTGTAACCATAGCATATATCTTTCCTTCTTCTGCTGTAATGGTAATAGTAAATCCTGGGAATATTACATATTCTCCTACATAGTTATCATATAAAGCCTTATCCTTTATTTGTATTTCTTTAATAGGTTCTGGTGTAGTATATTCCTTACCTAGTGTAATAGAAGCCAATGTATCCGTCAAATTTATAACATCATAACCACTTCTATTTGTAAGTACAATAATGGTTAAATCTTCATCTATAAATTTTGCTATATTAGCCGTAAATCCAAGAGTCCCCCCAGTATGAAAGATTTCCTTTCCATGCTCCGTATCTCTGATAAGCCATCCATATCCGTAATCTCCCATGCCTTGCATATCTATATATCCTTTGAACATCTTATCTAGGCTTTCTTTTTTCACAAGCTGTTCTGTATTTAATGCCCTATCCCATCTATATAAATCTTCTACAGTGGAATACATATTTCCTGCACCATAAGCTTGACTCAATAAAATTTCATCATCTACAGGAATCAAATCCAGATGTCCTGAATATGCAGTGGCATGATGAATTTCTTTATTTTTTCCGTAACATACTCCAGTATCCTTCATATTCAATGGTTTAAATATATTTTCATGTAAATACTCTTCAAATGTCACTCCGCTTACCTTTTCTATTATCTCACTTAACAATGCATATCCTGTATTGCAGTATTTAAATTGAGTCCCTGACTCAAACTCTAATGGCTTATCCTTAATAAGGTTAAGCACATCCTCTACCTTAGGATCTTCTGACTCCAAAGCATAAAATTCTGGCAACTCTGTGTAGTTGACTAATCCAGATGTATGGGTCAATAAATTATGTATTGTTATCCCATCCCCATTTGGGAAATCTGGTAAGTATTTCGATATTTTATCTTCTATATTTAACATTTGCTTTTCATCAAGCTGCATAATTGCCATAGCTGTAAACTGCTTTGTAACAGAACCAATTGCAAATCTTGTCTGAGTTTTATTTTTAATATTTTGATCTATATCTGCAAATCCATAGCCTTTATCTAAAATTACATCTCCTTTCTTAGCTATAAGTATGCTCCCATTGAAGTTTTCATATTTATGCAATAGCTCCATATAGTTATTCAATTCATTATTGACTCCAACATAGGATTGAAAATAATCTTCATTATTCTTTTTAATCTGATTTATTCTTAGACTTTGTGTTTTTGTATCCCAACCTACAACTAAATCCAATGCATCGCTTAAAAATGATAGTGGCACAAAAGTTTTACCATTTACAGCTATTATATTTGTCTCCAAATCAATCTCTTTTTGATCAAGTACAATAATAGACTTTCCTATGTTAACCTGAATATTACTGTTTTCATTAGAAAAAGTAATATTTTGATTACCGTTCCAAGTTATAGAATATCCCAACTTTTCAGCAAGATCACGTAATGGATACATAAGCTTTCCATCTTGATTTAAAAAGGCATTGTTCTCTAATTCAACTACTTCTTCATCTAATATTATCTGGATTTTAGAACCTGCTTCACTTAATGCATTAAATGGTATGCCTAAAATTAAGATAAATGATAATATTAAAGATATTAACCGTCTTGACATATATATTCTCCCCCTCAATTAATATAATTAATTATATTTTATACTAATTTCATGCTATAAGAAAGGTATTCTTCATTTAATTAAAATAGCGTAATAAAAAATAATTACCGCAAAAAGGATCTGTCTCAAAATGACTAAAATAATCATTTTGAAACAGATCCTTATATATTGGCAAACTTTATTTCAATGTATATTTAACTATTATAGATGGGTCTAATACTCTAAAAGTAAAAGACTCTGCAGCAAATAATCTTACCATTTCACTAGTGTGCGTTTGATATCCTATTGTAAAGTCCCTACCAATAGTAAGTTCTAGATCATCATGATTATATGGTAATAAATATGCGCCATCTACTACATGGCTAAATACAATTTTTCCGCCAATTAGATTCTCAATTCTTTCATCTAATGGATATGCTGTTTCTTTCGCTATAATTCTTTTATATGCTTCTTCATTTACAACTAAAGTAAAAGGTCTTTCCACATATGACTTTTTTAGTTCAATTAGCCCCTTAGTTATTGCTTCCATTATAGCTGTAGGATCTTTTCCGAATGGTATTTCCTGCAATTCAACTGAATCATTTATTCCTTTTATTGAAGCACTTTTTAACCCATTATATATTGCATTCTCTTCAAATAATGCAATGCTTTTCATTGCTTTCTCCAGTGGTTCATAGTTAATATCTTTAGCTCCTCGTGCGATATTATCTAATTCCCATCTATGCATTTCAAATTCTACTCTTGCTTCTGTTAAGGGTAAAACCTCATAATTACCGTAATAAACACCTTCTGAATCTTGAATATTAGTTAGTCTACCTTCTGTAATTACGTTATAATCAAGGCCCTTTGGCCCATTTACCTTCACCACTTTTCTAGCAGATAAGTAGGATTTTAGAACTTCTTTTGCCCTTTTATCTATTTCACTCCAAGCTTCATTAGATATAGGTGCTAATTCTCTATATAACATATATTATCCCTCCTATTTTAAATCCCCTATATTTAGATTTGATTCATCCTCAAACACTGATTTAATTTGCTCCTCTAAATGTGAAATAGGTCCTTCTGTAAATAAGTAGGCTCTAAGCTCTTCATCCCATTTATCCATGTTCCTCCTTAGCCATTCTAAAAGCATACAAGCGTGTTCTATCTCTTCATCTCTATTATGTGCCATTATAGCCTTTAACTCCACATCCTTTGAAGCATCAACCCTTTGATTATACCAATCAACAGCCTCTATCTCTTCCTTCAAACTATTTATGGCTCTTGATATGTTTAAAGTTTTTTCGTCCAACTTCCCCACTGGTTCATGATATTCGCTCATATTTAATACCTCCCGTTATTTTATTTTATCATTTTTAAATTACCCTATTAAAGTGTTGCTAAACAATTATAATATGTATGATTATAATTTAGAACTTCCTAACAAATAGCCTGTATAGCATAAATATTAAATACTATACAGGCTGATTTATAAAAAATCTAACGGAGTTGTTGTTCAAGTCTATCTTTTACTTCTTGTGGAGTTAATCCTTTAGCATTTATTACTGGTGCTTTAGTTTCTGTGTCGCTAATCCCTAACATATCCGTATTGTATCCTGCTGTTACAATAGCATCAAGGCCACTTAATTTTGAGATATTGTTATCTATTGATTCACTTAGTGCTTCTACAGAATAACCTTCCTTAATTAGGTAACCTGCTATATTGTTTAATCCTTTTTCCACACCAATTTTTTTCATATTTATCACCTCTAGAGTATTTTGCACAAATTAATAATATAATATACTCTGGATATTAATAACTCTCTTTTGGGTATTGTTGAAAATTATAACTATAATAATAAAATAAATTTGTGGAAAAGTATATATATACTATAATTCATATTGGAGGAATAAAAATGACAGTAAAAGGTTATTTTGGAGAAATAAGTGCCGCAAATGATGCTGTTAAAGAACTTAAAAATTCAGGTTTTAGTGGTGTTTTTGTAGATATTAACGATCATTATATTGGAAATAGAAATATTAAAACAAATAATCCAGGAACAAGTACAGCACCTAGCCTCTCTCAATTAGTTTTAAACTCTGGTTCGACTAGCTTAAATGAAGGAAATTCTCCCTTAGCTGCTGCTAGCCCTATGGTTAGTGGAATGGGTTCTTTTGAAGAAGTTGCAAGTATAAATTATGTTGTTAGTGTGGATGTAAATGGTGAAGATTCTCAGAAGGCTAGAGATATTCTTAAGAGTAATGGTGGATATTTAGGTAATCCAAATGTTAGTAGAGAAAAAGCTATATCTACTGCTGAGATTGATTTAGAAAAGGCTATCTCCACACTAGATGACAACCTATATTAAAAAATACTCCCAAAGGAGTATTTTTCTTATGCAGCTATATTTATACTATTTAATTCTTCTACAACATTTCTTATCCATTTTTTAGAGCGCAGTCGTTTAGCCTCAAAAAATATTTTTACTACCTCCTCCAAGGATATTATAAAAAATACCTTTTCCAACGGTAATTTAAAATATGTTGCTGCAATAAATCCTGCTGGAATAGCAAAACACCAAATTGTTCCAAGTTGCACTAACATGGAATATGTTGTATCTCCCCCTCCTCTAAATATTCCTACTATCATAAGGACATTGAAAAACCTAAGTGGTGCAAAAAAGGCCATGATTTTAAGTACTGTAATTGTAATATCTAATGTATCCTTATTAATCTTAAATAACCCTACAACTGCAGGAGATGCAATCCATAATGATATTCCTGTTATTAATCCTACAATTGGAGCAAATATACCTAACTTTATTGCATAATTAATTGCTATCTTTTCTTCACCTGCTCCAATTTTATTTCCTATCATAATAGCTGCTGCATTAGCAAGTCCTATGGAGAAAACCATAAACAAATTATTGATAGTACTTGCTATCTGCATACTAGCTACCTCACGAATACCTATTTTAGCATATATTATTGAATATACAGACAGTCCTATGGACCATACTAACTCGTTAACTATTACCGATGAAGATGTTTTAAAATACATCTTAACAAATTCATGGTCAAATCCTATAATATTTTTTAGTTTCCTAGGAATAACTGAGTTAGACTTATAGGCACAGACAATTATAAATATCATCTCTACCAATCTAGCTATACTAGTAGCTATGGCTGCCCCTGCTACTCCCATTGCAGAAAATCCAAAATGTCCAAATATAAAAACCCAGTTCAGAAAAGCATTTGTTAATACACCTATTAGACTTCCAAACATTGGTAGTCTTGCAATACCAATACATCTTAATGTTGTAGAATAGGCTTGAGTAATACTAGTAAGTACAAAGGTTACTGAAATAATTCTAATATACTGAACTCCTAAATTTATAACTTCAGTATCCTTAGTAAATATTTTTATTATTTCTCTAGGAAATAAAGATGCTGGAATAAAAAATAAAAATGAAACTATAAGACTCAAAATCATATCTAATCCTAACATCTTCCTTATATTTGAAATATCCTTTTTACCCCAAAATTGGGACATAAATATACCTGCTCCTGCATTAATTCCTGTTAGACATAACATGAATATAAAAAAATATTGATTAACTAAACCCACAGCTGCAATGGAACTTTCTCCAAGTCTTCCTATCATTAAATTATCAACCATATTTAGAGATGAACTAATTAAGTTCTGTAAAGTTATGGGTATAACTAATGTAAGAATTGCAAGGAAAAACCTCTTGTCTTTTAATGTCTTTTTCATTTACGTCATCCTCCTATTTTTTAACACAAAAAAGCAAATGGGTATTGGAAGCCGCCCATCTGCCTTTATATTTATTATATATTTAATTAAATTTACATAATAAATTATACAGAAAGATTATATAACAGTCAATATCTTTCTAAATACTTATAAAGCTTAAAAGCCAGCCTACATTAATAGTAAACTGACTTCTTCATCTTTTGTACTTAAATTGTTCTTTATCTTTTGTATAAGTGTAAAAACTTTATATTAATAATTTACCATGTAAAAGAAGGATTTCATATTCTGAATTTTGTCCCTAAACTAGGTACATTTGTCCTATCTTAAGTTCTTTTTTCTAATCCAATAGCTAGCTGCTTCTGTTCTATTTGAAACATTTATCTTTTTAAAAATATTACTAATATAATTTCGAACAGTTTTATCTGAAATTGACAATGACTCTGCTATCTCCTTATTAGTCTTACCTAAGCTAAGAGCTTGTAATATTTTTGTTTCTCTTGGACTGAACTCCGAACTTTCTTCTATTTTCTGATTGTCTAGCTTTATACTATTAAAAACTCCCTCTGTAACAGAAGGGTCCAGTACTGACTCCCCATTATGTACAGATAATATAGTTTTTATTAACTCTTCTGATTCAATATTTTTTAATAAATATCCATCAGCTCCCGCCCTAATGGTTTCCATGACTATATGTTGCTCCGCATAAGCTGTTAAAATAATGATTTTGATATTTGGAAATAAATTCTTGATACTAATACAACCATTTACTCCGTCACCATCAGGAAGCTTAAAATCTAATAAGACGACATCTGGATTAGTATCAATAGTCATCATAATAGCCTCTTTTAATGTTGCTGCCTCTCCACATACCTCTAGACCATCATTTAATTGCAACAATAGTCTTAATCCGTCTCTAACCACACTATGATCATCTACTAATAAGACTCTTATCTTGCCCTTCATGTCTTGTATCCCCCCAAGGTATCATAATCTCCACTTTTGTACCATTTCCTATCTTATCAATATTAAGTATTCCTCCAATCCTCTTAGCCCTTTCTTCCATGGAACTAATACCAAAATGTTTCTCAAAGTTCATACCCTTCATAGAAATTCCTAAACCGTTATCTATTACTTTAATATATAAAAAATCATACTTACTCTCTAATAAAACTTCTGCATAAGTAGCCTTAGAATGCTTAATTACATTGCTAATAGCCTCTTGAACTATATAATAAATTTGTGTAGATTTTTCTGGAGATAAATGTCCATAGTTTGTTTGAGATGTATTACTTTTAAACTCTATTGGTATATCCTGATTTTCATTAAATTTCCTTACTAATTGTTGAAGATTATAGTTTAAATCCTCCATTTCTATAATTTCCAATGTACTTGATGATAAAAATTCACGAGTCTTATCTATTGTATTATTTAAGTCAATTTTTATTTCCTTCAGCATAGGCTCTATATTATCTTCCGATTTATTTTTTATCAAATATTCTACCTTTAGTCCTGCTGCATATAGGCTTTGTATTATGCTATCATGTATCTCTAGTCCCAGCTTTCTTCTTTCTTCGGAGGCTATTCTACGTTCTTCCAATCTATTTATCTTTTCTTTCTGTTCCCAACCAAATGTATCTATTACTTTAATTAATAGAAAATTAATAGTTATTCCAACAGATGCTTTGAATATTTGAATGGGAAATTGAAAGATTTCTAGAAATAAATTATCATTTATAATATTAGCAGGGAAAAAATTCATCTTTTTTACAATAAGTCCATCTAAAAGACCATAGATTAAAAATATACATGCTAATCCTTTATATCTTTTAGCCATACTATTAGATTTTCTTTTTTCTATGGTTTTACCATTTAAGTATAAGGCAATAGCCGACACTATACCACCTGAAAGTGCCATTATATATCTTAGTACTATAATATTATATTTTGGATTTAATATAAGATAATCTTGTCCATAATAAACAGATAATAAAATAAAACCTGTCATCCACACTAAAAACAATATAATAGGAACTTTAAGAATAATCTTCCGATATCTATGTTTTAATGGTAATAAACTAATCCCAAAAATCATCAAATAGGCAAATGAAACTGCCTTTAAAAAATATTTTATAACAAATAAAAAAATATATAGATTGGAATAAATATCTAGGATTTCAATCATTGTAATCCATTCTGTAATACCATGACTAATACCAAAGTATCCTAAATATTTCAATGATTTTACCAGTGGTAAATCAGTCACTTCTGCATCCTTTCCTTGAATGGAAAATATCCCCATATTGATAAATGCAAATCCATAAATTAAATATAAGAGAAAATAGTCTCTAGCCATATAAAACTCTCCCAAATATGTTTTGTCAGTAAATTTATTTCTATTATAACATAGTGCTGAATTATAATCATATTCTTGAAAACTAATCTATTTTTATTATAATCCTTAATTTTCATTACTGTATTATTTTTTAATATATAGAGAAAATATTAATACAGAATAATTTATATCACAAAATATGAAAGTAGGTAATCCACATGGAGAAGAGATTTCTTGCACCCTCTGAAGTAGCAAAATCGATCATTGCCTCAGCAGAAACAAAAGCAAGTTTATCAGTAACTAGGCTACTAATCCTTGGAATAATGGCTGGAGCCTATATTGGTTTTGGAGCCTTTGGTGATATTGTAATCATGCAAACCTTAGGTAATATAGATGTTGGACTAATGAAATTCGCAGGTGGTTTAGTTTTTCCTGTCGGTCTAATGCTTGTAGTTTTTTCAGGTTCTGAGCTTTTCACTGGAAATAATTTAATGACTATGGCCATAATGGATAAAAAAATATCTGTATATGGATTATTGAGAAATTGGTTCTTAGTATATTTGGGAAACTTCATAGGCTCTTTAACTCTGGCTTACCTTATACACAAGTCATACCTGGTAAGTCAAAGTGTGCTAGATGTTACACTTAATATAGCTAGTTCTAAAATGTCTTTAAGTTTTCAAACTGCACTCATACGAGGAGTACTGTGTAATATATTAGTCTGCCTTGCAGTATGGATGGCTGCAGCGGCACAAGATATAATTTCAAGGATATTTGTTATATGGTTTCCCATAATGCTATTTGTTTTATCTGGATATGAACATAGTGTGGCTAATATGTTTTTTTTACCATTAGCAAAGTACTCAGGACTTAATACTACTTGGTCTAATATATGGTTTTCAAACTTAATTCCAGTGACATTGGGCAATATTTTAGGTGGTGGAGTAATAATACCTATTGCCAATTACATCACCTATATACTTCCGGAGAAAAATAAGTAATAAAAAAAAACATGGGTATCATTCTACCCATGCCTTACTTTACATTCAATTTCATTTACTTGTAATTATTTTCTCTTGCTATTGCCTCATCTTTAATTTCTTCTTTCATTCCCTTTAGAGATTCTTCTCTCCTTTTATTTTTCTCCATTAATGCTTCTTTAGTCTTTTCATCATCTGTTTTTGCAATCATTTCTTCTGCAAGATTGTAATTTTTAATTGTATTGTCAATATTAAATTGTATCTTCTCAACATTATCTCTTCTGTCATCTGGTTTTGGTTTGTTATTCATAATCTGCATCTCCTTATTTTTATTAATTTGTTTTTCATCTAGAAAGGACTACAATCTTATTATTTATCTATAAGCTGTTTTTGTCCCATTTCAACTAATTTCTTAGTCATCATTCCACCTACTGTACCAGCAGTAAATATATTCTCTATAGGGTCTAAATTTGAAAGATTATTTGATAAGCCCATTTCATTGGCTATCTCCATTTTCATTTCTTCTAAAGCTTTTACAGCATTAGAATTCAATGGTCTTTTTGCCAAAATACTCACCTCTATATTAAAGTTTTATTCTTTATTATTTTGTATGTTTTAATGATTTTAAATACTAGGTAATTTAATGAAAGTATAAGATAAATATTTACTGACTTTATTATAATTTACATATTCCAAAGTTTATCTTTATATTATTTATAATAATTTAGTCAAATAAGGAGAGAAGCATATGTCATATGATTTGAGTAAAAGTACTGGAAAATTCAAAATATTTTGGAATAAATTGGGCCAAATCTAAATGTAATTGAATTTTGCGCTTCAACTAAAACTGCTCAAGAGGCGGCAGACGCAGTAAGATATAATGTATCTCAAATAGCTAAATCTTTAATTTTTGAAGGAAAAACATTTCAAAACCTATATTAATAGTTGCAAGTGGTATAAATAGGCTAAATGAGAAAACAATAAAGAATTATATTGAGGAAAAATTAGAAAAGACAAATGCTGGCACACCTCATGCTATATTTAAACTGACTCCGCAAATTTTATTAGAAATAACACGGGAAAATATAATTTGTATCAAATAACTTAGAACCATAAAATATTAAATGTTTTGTGGATTAATTACTCTTTCTTAGTCTTTATCTCAAAGATAAAATAATAATACTTGAAAATTGCTATCAATATTATAAATAATTTAATAAACAGCTTTCCTATAATTATTAATGGAAATAATAACATTAAATCAGAGATCAACATTATTGTTATTTTTCTCTTTAATGTCATTGACCTATCTCTAATAAAATCTTCTGCATAATCTTTGTATAATTTTGTGCTTTTAAGCCATAAATCAAATTTTTCAGATCCCTTTACAAAAAACATAGATGCTAATATCAAAAATGGTGTTGTTGGTAATACAGGTATAATGACTCCTATCATTCCAATTACCATAGAAATAATTCCTAATGTGATGAATATTAGATTATATAACTTCATTGGACTTCTTCTCCTTTATGGATTTGTAATTATAGAATAATTATACCTTATATATAGAAACAAAGATATCTTAAGCTATTTATCATATTAAAAATCCCCTTATATAAGGGGATTTTTAGGTGAATTATATTTATCTTATATAAGGTTTTATATATAAGCTTTTATGAGCATTAAATTTCTTAGCTTGAATCTTCCATCCTCTACTAGCAATTAATGTATATAACCAGCTAGGTATCATTTCTTTTGATACTAGATTTATTGCTTCCAAAGGGATGCTCTCATTCTTAGTTATTGCATCTATAGTTATATCTAAAGATTTTACTATATTTCTAGTCATGCCGCCTAAATTTTTAATTGGCATACTATTTATTGCAGGACCACCTCCTATTGCAAGACCACCAAACCATTGAAATCCAACTTTATCTGCAAAGGTTTCACATATTTTAAGAGCCGTATTACTATGAAATGATTCTGGAAAACCATTATTTACAATAGAAATAAAGCTTTGTTTTTTAGAATTTATCCTTTCCTCTCTGTTTTTCCCTATAAGTTCAAAGGCTCTAATCAAAGGAGATGGCAAGCTGTCTACATATAAAGGAGCAGAGACTATAACTATATCAGCATCATTTACCTTGGCGAATAGACTTTCTATGTCTTCCTTTAGGATAGAGATTATATGGAGTTTGTCACATATATACCCTTTATCATTTAATCCTTCAAGTAGATAATTTCCTAGGGATTCAGAGGTACTGTTTTTCTTTTTAAGACTTCCTATTAGTAATAAAGCCTTTTTGTCATTTAACATATTCTATCCCCTTCCTATCACTCAACTTCTCTCTTATTTGATGTTTAATCTGTTCCTCTGATTTATTATATATCGTTCCTCCACTGAAAGAATTATACCAATTTAAAGAGTTTCTCTTAATAAGATTATTAAATACTTCTTCCATTTCATTGTCTTCTTCTGATATCAAGCCTAATGCTACTACCTCCGGATATGTTTTATATCTCTCCTTATGATGCACTTCTCCGCTAACCTTTTTAAAAAATGGAAGTAATAAAGGAATTATTCTATCTAGAGCCTTTTTAAGTTCAGATGAATATCCTCCATAGACTACGGGTGTAAGATATACTACTAAATCCATATTAATTATAGTTTCTGTAAGCATTCGTCCATAATCATCTATTACGCAAATTCCAGGAGTTTTTACCCAGCAGCCAAAACATCCCAGACACTCTCCTATTTTCTTTTCATTTAGTACAATAGATTCTACTTCATAACCCTGTTCGATAAGTGTCTCTTCAGTAAGCTTATTTATTCTTTCCATACTTTGGTCGTCTTCTAATGCACCATTAAGTATTAATGCTTTCACCTATACATACCTCCCTTATCTATTATTTAAATCCTTTAAGAATTTTTCATACCAACTAGCCATAAATCTTAAATGGTCTATACCAAAATAGAGTGTTGATATTTCAAAATATCCTGCCTCATCCCTAATCTCAACCTCAAGATTTTCAAGCTCCTCTAACTTTTTATTAATATCTTCAATTAACTGCTCTACAAGCTGTGAAACTTTTTTCTTTGGAAGTTTTTCATAGAAAAATATTTTGGCAAGAATATCCTCATAAGATCTCATAAAATCTATAGGCTCTTCTAGCCATTTAATAAACGCATCATTTCCAGCTTCATTGATACAATATACCTTCTTGTATTTTCCATCCTCTATAACCTTAGTAGAGTTTATTAAACCATCTCTTTCTAATTTATTTAGCGCAGGATAAATACTTCCAAAACTTGCATTAGCAAAATTTGATGTACTTTGAATCATAATTTGCTTTATATCATACCCTGTGAGGTTTTTATATGTTAAAAAACCTAAAATTATAAATTTTATCATTAATATCACCCTTTCTTAATGCTTATATATCGTTTCGATATATATCATATAGCTATATATGTTAGAAGTCAATATAATATATTAAACTTATAAAACTAATCTAACTATAAGTCAGGAAAATCTTTAATTAATATTATGATTACTCAAAGAATAATGCCTTTATACAAAAATAAAAATGCTAAATATATATTTAGCATTTTTATGGCAATAAAATAATCTCAAAAAATATTCATAACTCTAACTATGCTATTCCATTCTACCCCATTTCATCTCTACGCCTTCTTTATCATACTTCTTTCTTTTTCCAGTAATTCTTTCGATATCAATACGTATTACACAAGTAATCTTTAAAGAACCTTCAATAGCTGCTTCAAAATATGGCATATTCCAAGGACTATACTTTTCTGATAACAGCCTTAACCCTAAGATTTTTTCCTTCTCATCTTCAATAATATTAGCCCTACCAAAAACTACTGTTGATTCAAATTCAGTGGTAAACTTTTGACTTGCTATCTTGCTAAATGTTTGAGGATCTTCCATAGCTTTTTCTAATTCTCCAGAAGGTCCTGGTGGTGGAACATTCACATCCCCAACAAAAGACATACATATTTGGGAATTTCTTTTTATATTTTCTATTTTACTACCCTGATACGCAGAATGGATATATATTTTATTCTCACATCTAGCAATGGAAACTGGAATACAATAAGGATTTCCCCCTTCATCAATAGTAGCTAAAGTTCCAAATTTGGCTTTATCTATAATGGAGTAGGCAAAATTCTCGTCCATTTCTCGATCCTTCCTTCTCATTTCCTTCATACAAATCCCTCCCTTACTTTTACTGCTACTCTCCTCTAAAATTATATATATTATAATTCAAATTTTAATTCGCCTCAACTATAAAGACTAATTTATCTATTCTAGTTACTTCTAATTTCTTTCCATGAACTTTAAATTGTTCTCTTAAAAAATCAATATTTGAATAATATTCATCCTCTATTTCTTCAATTTCACCCTTAGTTAAAGTTTCCATAATTTCTTCTTTATCTTTTTGACTTTCAAACATTAAATCTCCTATGATTATCTTTCCATCTAATTTTAAAACCCTAAGCATTTCATTGATTGCAATTTTTTTTTCCTCTTCATCTAGATGATGAAACGCATAAGTTGATACTATAACATCAAATTTATTATTTTCAAAAGGAATCTTTAGAAAATCACCTAACCTTAACTTTAACTTTGGAAACTTTTCCTTCGCTACATTTAACATTTCTCTTGATTGGTCAATACCAGTTATATCATAATTTTCATCTAAAAATCTTCTTGATAGATTCCCTGTCCCCACACCTATTTCCAATACTTTAATAGTCATTTTCTTATCTACAACCGCTTTTTCAAAAACAGTATCTAATAACTTATCATAGTTTTTATAAAAATTTAATGTGCTACAATCTTTTCTTATTGATTCATCATACGTTTTAGCCCAACTATTAAAATCCCATTTATCCTTCCATTCATTTTTAACTTTCCATATTTCATTCATTGATTCTATTACTTTTATTATTTCTGCTTTATAACTTTCATTTTCACTCTCATATACATTATCCATAATGTCTTCCAAAGACCCCTTTATCAGCTGCATCTTATGAATTTGGTTATTCACAACTTCCCATTGAGTATAGAAATGATTTAATAAATTGTTTTTACTCTCATCCTTAAATATATCTCTAATACTTTCAATTGGTAAATTTAATTCCCTATACATTAGAATTGTATGGAGTTTTATTAAATCATTTTCATTGAAATACCTATAATCATTTTCAGCATTCCTCTTAGGATTAATTAATTCTTTTTTCTCATAGAATCTAATCTTATTTGTAGATATATTAAATATCTCAGATACTTCTTTTACAGAATAAGGTTTCTTCATTGTATAACCTCCATTTTTTTATCATTCTATATACACTATAAACCTTAGTCTAAGGCTAAGGTCAAGAAAAATAAAAAGAATATTCATATAATATTTGACATTAAAGTATTACATATATATTTGTCCTACATTTTTCGATATGGATTTACTTTAATATTGGAATCATTATAGGAATTTTGCACTATTTTGTTGTCCCTACTTTTTGCCTATAATTAAATGGATAGAAGTTTTATTATGCCATTTATATAGGAGGATGATATTGTGACCAAAGAGAGTACTAAAAAAAAGGGCATTAGTTGGTTTAAAACTACTAAT
Source organism: Tissierella carlieri (assembly GCF_018917285.1). NCBI lineage: Bacteria > Bacillati > Bacillota > Tissierellia > Tissierellales > Tissierellaceae > Tissierella > Tissierella carlieri. Next base: position 101,356 of record NZ_JAHLOH010000019.1, read on the forward strand.
CCTAATCAAAACCTTTTAGATCTAAACAATATAGAACAACAAGTAGAAGTAACAGAAGCTATTAAAGAAGAAAAATTTCCTAATTTAAAAGAGTCTGAGCAAATAAGTACACAAAACAATAATCCCCTATTTTCAAAAGATAATCAAGACAAAGTAGTTCTAGATTTAATTGTTTCCATGGAAAATATCATAAAAGATCGTCAATTGATATTCTATAAAAATAAAGGCCTTGAGGAACAATTATATGCTGCTAATGAGGCAATTAGTCGTATTAAGCAAGATTTAATGAAAAAAGATCAACTTTTACAGGAGAAAAATAAAGAAATTCGCGGACTAGAAAATAGCTTAACAAACAAACAAATGAACTACGATCAATTGCTGGAAGACTATAAAGAGTATCAAAACAATTCAAATATGGAATATGAAAAGATTTCAAATCAACTTGAAACTGAAATTAATAAGTACAATAAACTCAATGAAGAGTCTATGAATGCTCAATACCAAAGTATGTTAAAAAGCAATGAACTTGAAGAAAATATTAGAAGGCTAGAAACAGAAAACCAACAATATGTACAGCAATATGAAAAAATACTTCATGAGAAATCTGAATTGATGAAAACCATAAATGATTTTACAGAGCGAATGTCTTTCTCTTTTTCTCCAAAGGCAACTAATCCTAATATATCTGATTCAAAGTAAACAATTATCAAAACCTTATTTTAACCTAAAGAAAGGGGGCCAACTATGTCAATTTATAGCGGAAAACTACTTGAACTAAAAGAAATTAAAAATGAATATGATAAATTTTTTTTACAAGTAAGGCTCTCATTTGAACAAGATATTGAAATGTTTTGGGAAATTGATAAATATACAGCTGAAAATTTAAAAGACCTTATTCAATTTGACGAAAAACATAAATATAGATTATCCTTTAATAGCTCTTGGGACGTAATCCAAAAACAACATAAAAGTGTATTGACACGAACATATCGTGATCAAAGTGATATAATAAGTTTTTCATGCTCAGAAGATTATATAAGTAAATTAAATACTATTAAACATTGTCAAGACATTGCTGCTTTGGACAAGCCAATCTTCATACCTATAAATTTAGAATCAACTGATGAACTGCATAAAGATGAGGAAAAGATATCAAAGAATTACATTGGTAAATTTAAAATGACATCTATTGCTATTATGAGTGTAATATTCGTCATATTATTTGGATATTTAAGCCGTCTTTATCTAAATAAAACCGCATTTGATGAAAAGGCATTGGCTCAGTCAATTCAATTAAATAATGAAATGACGGAGAAACAAAGTGAAAACTTAGAATCAGAGAATAGCATAACAATCGAAGACCTTTTTTCTATTGAGTCTGTTATTCCTTTTATAAAACTTGAAGAATCAATAACATATAGCGTTCCAGAAGGAAATGTTGCTCTTACCTTCGATGATGGTCCTTCTCAATATTCTATAGGAATTATGGATGTACTAAAAAAATATGGAGTTGGTGGAACATTCTTTTTTACTGGACTTAATGTGAAGAAATATCCCGATTACGTTCAGTGTATTCAATCTAACGGCTATTCTATTGGCAGTCATTCGATGAATCATATTAATATGCCTACTCTTTCTTATGATAAACAAAAAAGTGAACTTATAGACTCTATTGAATTACTGGAAGAAGTAACCAATCAAAAGATAACTCTCTTTAGACCACCTTATGGTTCTCTTAATAAACAGATAAAAGATTTAATATACAATCAGCAATATAAAATAGTGCTTTGGAATAATGATCCAGAAGATTGGAAAACCCGGGATGCAGATAAGATATTCTATTCTATTCAAAACTCCAATGTATCAGGTTCCATCATTCTTCTCCATGAATCTCAAGCTGTTATTGATGCTTTGCCAAGAATAATTGAGTATTTGCAAGAACTTAATTTGGAAATCATAAGCCTGAAATAAAGTTTAAATTAAAGAGCGGCAGATTTTTATCAAAATCTACTGCTCTTCCATTATATAAAATATAATCTTATTCCAATATTGGTATATCATCTATACTATCGTTACCAGATAGTATATTATATAACCTTGCCATAGTAGCTTCTTTATAAGGATTTACAAAAATCCCTCCTATACCAAAGAAAAACAAACCCAATATATACCAGCCTAAAAATGATAAATCTAGTACAAACATATCCATCTTATGTCCATCTGTCATCCTTCTGCTTCTACTTATGACTTCATCAGATGGTAAATTAGGCTCTTCAGACAAAATATATGGCACCATGCTATATTCATATGCTTTTATTATTCCTGGTATTATTAATAGTAATGTCCATAATAAATTATATAGTCCTCTTATGAATTGTGTTTTTACAATTCCAAAATACTCATTAGAGTTAAAGGTTGAAAATAAATTATTTATGCTAACATCGTCCTTGAATCCCCTGAGAAAAAATCTATTTTTTCCTACTTCAAGAGCATAACCTACTGTTATTAAAAGTATTATAAAAAAGATGATCATTGCTATAATTAGGCCCTTTGATATGTAAAATATAGGAGATCTACCAAGTTTTCTAATAGTAAAATTTAATACAGGATTATTAGATTCTAGAGCTATTTTATTTCTAACTCCGTTAATTGTCTGATTCTGAGAATATTCAGTAGAAAGCCTCACTTGTCCATTACCACTACTATTTCCAATTATAGCTACAATAAGGCATACTAAAAATGTTTTCCAATAATATTTTCTCAAAAAATCCTTTGCATAATTCTTAATAGATTCTCTTGACCACATAAAATCACCCCTTAAGTTATAATAAACATCATTAATGCAACCCTTTTCTAATTATATATCATCTCCTTTTAAACTTATATTTTATTTATACTTACCCCTTATTTTATAATACTATCAATCAATGGCTTATTATGATATAAACTTATCAAATTGTATAATAAATTAGATATTATGTTATCTACTTAACAGTAGAAAAAATTGTAAGCATATTATAATTAATAACAAAAAAGGCCTCTAAAGAAACATTTCAAGGAGGCCTTTTTTGTCCACTGCATAAGCGACTTGCACGAAATCAAAGATTTGGAAAATCTGCTTAAAACTCATTGAGATTAAGTTCTAAAATGAAAAAGAGAAAAAAGTAGAACTTTACTATGAATTATAAAAAAGACTAAAAATATTTTTAGTCTTTTAACTCCAGTAGGATAATTTTAAAAACATATTCATAATTTTAACTAATTCATTATATTCTTCCTTAGATAGCACTCCATAATTCTCGCCATAAATACCTCTGGATTCTAAACTCCACAAAAATGACTTATAATTAGGATGCTTATTAATATTATCCCTTAATAAATATATAAAATCTTCTAGCTTTTGATAATTTATTGTATTATAACCTTTCTCCTTTTCATATAAGGACAAGTCTAATATCAATTCTAAAGGTTTAGTGACTATATACCGATAATCATTAGTATTATTGGGTAGAAAATCATTTTTGTAATTTTCATAGCTTTCACATACTATCCTATACATGATATCTCTCCCTAAACTTTGGTAATTGTCTTATAAATTGTTCTTTTTTTGATTCATATAAATCATTTCTAGCTAAGACTTCGTCTATGATTTGATTTATTAATCCTTCATTAGATACTTTCATAAGCTCATTAATATCTTCTATATCCTTTTGCTCCAACCTTATTATTTTACTTACAATTATATCTTCTACTGACAGCAAATACACATTTATATATTTAAATTTATCTAATCTTATTGATCGTTCTTTATATTTAGGTGATATTAAAGTACTTTCATACTCCAGCATATCAAAATCCCTTAATTGTACAAAAGCTCTACCTAATTTAGAAGAATAGTTTAAATCTATAAAGTCAAAATCTCTTGTAGCTCTTTCTGTATAGTTTCCTAATACACATGCAGAACCACCTAGAAAGTATATATCAAAGGGCTCAATATTGAAAACCTTCGCAACCTTTTCCATATCAAAAATTCTCTCTTCTAACTGTTTCTTTATCCCCATAAGTATCACCTTTAATACTTTATATATTCTAATACTATTATACTACATTATGTTATAAACATCTATTTTTAATGAATCTATAGTACTCACAAAATATCACTTTTCTGCTACAACACAGATTGTTTTAGATTCTTCATCATATTTTTTTCCTGAAACATCGGAATAAATTTTAATGTTTTTAAATCCTACTCTTCCAAGTTCATCAATTATCATTTCTTTAGTATAACAACGATCCCATACACGAATAACATCTACCTTGCTTTCCTGATCAATAATGACATATTGATCGAGTCTAATATTATCTTCATAAATATAGTGAGCTTGTAAACATAAATGAGTCTCTGGTTTCCAAAATCCACTTCCATGATGCAAGTACCAATTGCTACTTTCTTGCTTCCTCTCGTAGTTCTTTGGTGTAAACACATCAAGTATAAACTGGCCTCCTACTTTCATAGCAGAATAAGTTTTTTGTAATAAGATTGCTCTATCATTATGTGATAACACCCCATAATCACAGTAAATTAGCAGAACTAGGTCATATATACTATCATAATCTATATCAAGGTAATTTTTATAGATATATTCAATATTATATCCTTGTTTATTTGCTTGTTCTTTAGCATATTCTATAGATCTTTTTGAAAAATCTATCCCTGTTACTGAATATCCTTTATAACACAATTTCTCTGCATATATTCCAGGTCCACATCCCAAATCTAAAACTCTCCCTTTAGTTTCTGAAGGAGCTACTGTTTGAATCCATTCCACTGACTTATGGATAAAATCATGACTTCTGCTTGCAGCCTCCATTGTTGGATGTAGATGAGCCTTTAACATCTCTTTTGAAATATGTTTATCATCCCAAAATTTTCCGCTACTTGGTGCATATACTTCTGGCTTTTTTGTATATTCAAATAATTTATTTATCATTTTATAATCACCTAACCCTTTCAATCAATTCTTATTGTTTAAATCTTTATTCTAATTTTCGTAAAATATAAATTCATCATAAATTTTCTATTAACGTTCTCTTATAATCCCTTAGTATATTCTAACGCTGTTTCGAAAAATTCTCTTAACACTTTATTGATAAGAACTCCATAAAAACTATTCAATATTATCTCTTATATATTGTATCTGTGAAATCTCCTCTTCTTTTATAAATACATGTAACAATATGATTATGGTATAAATAAAAAGAGCCATAGTTTTAATCTACGGCTCCTTCAAATATTATAAGGTGCTATTGCCGTGAAAATAAAAATAAAATCTTCATTGATAAATTAGATACAACAAAAAACTGTTATAATCAACAGTGATGTCCATCTATTCAACTCAAGATTTTATCTTTCTCTTCCACGTCTCACTTATGCTATATGATTATTTAACATCAAGTGTGCTGGATAGCACTCCACCTTTCACCATCATATTGTTACAAGTAAATCATATAATAATATTGCTGTCATGTCAATTCAAGTTGTTTCTTGATTATTATCTATTTTTTAAGAATATCCTTAAGTTCCATCAAATTAGAAATCTCATAGGTAGGTTTTATTTCCGTTTTATTCATAATCTTATTAGGATTAAACCAGCATGTATCTATGCCAAAATTTATTCCACCTTGTATATCAGATGTTAGACTGTCTCCTACCATCAATACCTTGTTTTTATCAGTATATTTTATATTATTTAAAGCCAGTTCAAATATTTTAGGATCCGGTTTCGATATCTGAACCTCCTCAGATACTACTATATCCGCAAAGTATCTTGCTATAACAGATTTTCTTATTCTATTATCTTGGACATCACTAAGACCATTAGTGATTATAATAAGTCTATAATCTTTATGCAGACTATCTACAAGGTCTACACTATCATCATATAGAAATGATCCGTAAGATAAATTTTTCATATATGATTTTGCAAATTCACTCTCATCAAGTCCAGCACTTAATCTATCTGATAATCTCTTAAATCTTTCAATCTTTAATTTTTCCTGAGTTATAAGTTCATCTTCAAACTCTTTCCATATAGCCGTATTTATATCCTTATATACGTTTAAATGATAATCTTCATCATACTCTATATTAAATTCAAGCATAGTGCTCTTAAGAGCTTCTCTTTCAGATTTTTTGAAATCAAATAAAGTCTCATCTGCATCAAATATTATAACCTCATACTTCATAATAATCTCCTCCATATGTTTATCTTTTATAATTATAACATACAAATTTTTATGATTTATATACTTAATAATAATTCTTACAATTTTATCCCTTTATAAATAGATTATCTATTTATTTAGCTGAGCATATAACAGATAAAAATTATATCATCTCAAGCTCAAATTCCTCTATTTTTAGGAACAACTTATGAACACCTAAATAGAGCTTTTAAAGAATTTGAATCTCAATCCATTATAAAATCAGTATATATTAGATGAAAATAACCTTCGAGAATTGTGCATAAAACCTCTATAATACTGAATTTAAAGCTTTGATGTCATAATTAGCAAATACAAAGAGAAGTCCTACATCTCCTTATAAATCAAGGAAAAGTAGGACCTCGTATACTGTAAGCCACCATATATAATTTAGATATACTAATGGTCTGATATTAAAATATTTTATCTCGCTATTACTTAAATAGTAGTCTCTATAAAAAATACTATTACTAGCAATTGTCCATCTACATATTATACTTATTTTCTCCCATAGGTAATTAATAGTCCTTGTACTTTTAAAAATGATTTTTTATTCTCAGGATTTCTAAAATATTCTGCTATCTTATCTTTCATTTTTATATAATTCTCTGCCTCAGCTCTATCAATTCCTCGATTCATGAATAGTTCAATAGTATTTTCTTGACTGCCAATATCAAAAGATTCATCCAATCCGTTGATTTCAATAAAATCTTGCACTTTTTCTTCATAATCTTCCATTTCAGAATTTACATACATTACCCTATCATTCATACGAATGTCAATATCATATAAACCTAATTCTTGCATATAAAATGGCAGCCTCATTCCAATTGCATAGTCTCTGCCTTCATACTCTAATTCTTTCTTCCATACTTTATGAAAATCAAATGCTGTACATAGATAATCATAACTAATATCATCAATATATAATCCGTCATTTTCAAATTCTCTATTAACATCTACACAGACGACAAAGCCTTCTTCCTTAACTGAACCCACCATTTTTCTTAATACTCCCATAGGTTTATTCATATGACGTAATCCAGCTTGGCAAATAGCCATATCATATCTTTTATTTGTCTCCAGAGAATATATATCTGATGGAATGAACCTTACATCAAATTTAGTATTATTAAAATTTAATTTAGCTTTATTAATGAAATATTCATTATCAACCCCTGTATAAGTACTTCCCTTAGGTAAAATCTCAAGTAATTTCATTCCTAAGTAACCATCTCCACATCTAAATTCAATAATATCCTTTGGAGATTCTATATGCCAAACATCTTTTACAAGAAATCTTAGATAGTCATCATTCCAAAAATATTTTCTATTTTTATAAAGTTTGTCAGTCTTTCCATTCCAATTATCTCGGTTATCTGTATCTCTTGGCACATATGCTTGCTGGCGTAATGGTTTTAAACCTAATAATTCATCTACAGAAACGTCAAAATACTCAGCTATACTTGGTAGCAAGGTTATATCAGGCATTGTTATACCAGTCTCCCATTTACTAACTGACTGAAAAGATACTCCTAATACATCTGCTAGCTCCTGTTGTCCTATTCCCTTATCTTTTCTCAATTGTGCAATCTTAAGTTTAACTGTTGTCATATAATGACCCCCTTGAGTTTAATAACTTAATGCTAACATAACCATCCAATCAAACCAATAACGTGATATGCGAATTAATTCTCATATTAGTTGAAAAAACAATCTTTACTCTATGCTGTTGGATGATATTATCCTATAGTAACTGCTTAATGTAAAGTTTTCCTTTTATTTCAATTAGTAATTTTATCTATTATTGATATTCTCCGGATTCATATCATGGTAAAATAATCTCTTTTCAGCTACATCTCTCCACTTTGTTCCTTCCTTACCATAATTACAGTATGGATCAATAGAAATTCCCCCCCTTGGAGTAAACTTTCCCCACACTTCGATATACTTTGGATCTAAAAGGCTTATTAAATCTTTCATTATTATGTTCATGCAGTCTTCATGAAAATCTCCGTGATTTCTAAAGCTAAAAAGATAAAGCTTTAAAGACTTGCTCTCCACCATAAGCTTTTCCGGAACATAAGATATATACACTGATGCAAAATCAGGCTGCCCTGTTTTAGGACAAAGACTTGTAAATTCCGGACAATTAAATTTTACAAAATAATCATTTTCCTTATGTTTGTTCTCAAATGTTTCTAAAACAGATGGATTGTAATTATAATTATAGTTTGTCCCTTGATTTCCTAATAATGTTATTCCTTCTAATTCGTGTTCTTTTCTTCCAGACATATTTATATCCTCCATTTCTATTAAGTTTATATTCTGTTTCTTAATTGTTTAACAAGAATAACTCCCGATATTCCTGGAATAATTTGTCCAATACATAGACTGGCTGCCAACACCTTATAAGGTATATTTAGTATAAACGAAAGCCATATAGGAACTATTAATCCTGGGCCAAAGATTATTGGAATGGCCATAAACCAATCATTTAACTTAAATTTCTTTATCAAATAAATTGCCCCTGAGGTAACGAACCCTACTATTAAACCTCCTAATGCATCAAAAATCCCTAGTCCCCCCATAAGTATATTACTTACCATATTCCCTACCGCTAATGGAAGTACTAGAAATGGGTAGATTCCGCTTAAAGCGTAAAATGATGTTGCTATTCTTATCTGATATTGTCCAAAGGCAAACCCTTGGGTTAAATACATCAATACAACATAAAGCCCTACTGTAACCCCTGATATAGCTGCCTTCTTAGCCATAGTTTCTTCCCCTATTGCTGACGATTTGATATTCATTCTTATCACTCCTTAATTTTAGTAAATTCTAAATAAGAAAGGTTCTTCATATCCCTTAAACAATAGACTAAGAAATTATTAATATATTTTATACAAATAAAAAAAGGCACAAAGTGCCTTATAAAAATAGAATATTCTTATTTACAGACCCTTAGTTTTATTTATAGACAGGATGGTTTCGAACTGTCTTATTTAGTTTTTTCTCAATATAGTATAATAGCTACTAATAAATATGTCAAATAAATTAAATTTGGATATATTTTAAATCTATCTTACTTAATCCTCTAATTTTTTTGAATATACTTCTGCCCATGCAGGAAAAAATCCAGCACTTATAGCAATATTTTTAGAGATTATATGAGACACTGCGGTTCCATAAAAAGGTACCTTCCCACGCTTTAAGAGTTCCTGTTTTAGTAATGCAACTAGATTTATACCAATACCTTTTCCCCTATATTTAGGCAACACATTAATGCCAATTTGATATAAGGTTTTACTATCTTCACTAGCTCCTGCCATACCCATTATAATATCACCATCAAAAGCGGCAACTCCAAGAACATCTGGATAATTCTCACTAAAAACAAAAGCTTCATCAAACCTGCTATCATCCCCAAATTGTAATATCTCTTGCTTTTCAAACCATTTTATTGGAGCAATGGGCTTTATATCACAAGTAACAGGATTAGGTAGATAAAAGTGGGGCATCTGATCAATTTCATGACCAAATTCTCTTAATTTATTATCTATAGCCCTAAGTTTATCATAGTCAAACAACCAGTTAGCATCTCGCTTTAGAATCTTTTCTTCAAGCCAAGGTCTTATTTTTTCATCAGCACAGATTATTGCCCTTCCCCCTATACTAATTATCTTTAGGAAACATCCATCACTTTCATAGATACGTCTACCCTCTAGAAGCTTATTTTCAGTAATTGTATTTCCTTCTTTTTCAAAGTCTGAGAGTTGACAATTATAATCAAGGGCCAATTGTCTTTTTGCTATGCTAAGTATTTTAGTTTTTGTATACATATTTTCACACTTCCAATCTCTAATCATCATTTTCCACATCAATATACTTTAAAGTCTTTTAAATTTTACTATTACTTTACATATCAATCAATACTTTTAAGTAAAGTCTGCATCATTTATGATAAGGCTCACCGTAATTATTATAAAGAAGGTTAAAATGAAGATAGCTTTATTCAGCTATTTCTCGTAGTTTTAGTTAAAAGGTTATTCCTAAAAACATTAAACTTTTTCATTTCTACGTGAGCATAGACTTTATCCATCTAACTAAGACTATCTTATCTATTTATTTTTTAGAATCATCTTTATGGATATAACAATATTTGTAGCCGATACTATGCCACGCCCTGAGTTCCATATTGCCATATATTATCACCTAAAATTTTGATTTATCATAATTGTATGGAATACTTGTACCAACTACAACATCTTCAATTTTTTCGATAATCAACCAATCATCCATATTTCCTTGGTGGTCAAAATCTAAAGCAGCAATTTCCTGAACATTTTCAAATTCAACCAAACATAAACATTTTTTATGCCAACGACTTTTTTGTTTCTCAGATAAATTTAACTTAGATTGATTTTCTCCTAAAATTTTTAAAATTTCCTCATCTGATAATTTAATATAATTTTCTACATTCTTTACAATGCCTTTAGCAGTAATCTTAGCAGTTCCTTTTTCCATAAAATAAAGGGTTTCTCCTGCAAATACTCTGCTGTGTGGTATTTTTCTACCTGCTGCACCTCGGACAACCATAGTTTTTGTTCCTACCAAAATCTTATCGAGAATCCTTTCGCCCTTTTTTCCAACATTATCACAATAAACTAAATGTACCATTCTCTATTCCTCCTCAATAATCGGTATCCATATTTGACTTAAATAGTCTTTATCATAAGAATTACCTGCACTATACCATTCCAACTCTGGACATAGGGCGTGCCTAAATGGATATTTTATTAGCCATTCTTCGTTAAGGTATTTCCATCCATTTTGAATTGCCTGTGGAACAGCACCTTTACAATCAAAAATAGCCCATGTAGCTTCTGGAATAATGATTTCCTGAAATTCCTCTGGTATCTTAAAGTTTGAATTTACCATGATTGCATATTCAATTTCCTTAGTTATTTCATCATAGTTTCCAAACAAACCAAATATTCCATTAGGTATACCTGTATCCATGAAAATTAGTTTAGAAAAAATACCATTTCTTTGACATTCATTCCAAAACTCAGGTATCTTTATATAATGTATTCCATCTTCACATGAAATCCTAATACTTTTTCCTATTAGCCTCAATGATGATTTGTGTTCGATCCTCCACGAATATCTCTGCTTTTTTGAAACCTGCATTTTAGGAAAAACTTGTAATTCAACTGTTGCATTTCGTGCTTCTTTTGGAGAAACACCATGAAATTGTTGAAATGCTTTCGTAAATGATGTAGGGGAATCGTACCCGTATTTATAACTTAAATCAATAACTTTAATATCAGTGCTTTTAAGATCATATCCAGCTAAAGTCAATTTCCTGAATCGAATATATTCAGCCAAACTTATTCCATTCATATATGAAAATACTTTTTGGAAAAAATTATAGGAACAACCTGCAATTTCAATGATTTTTTCAGCGTCAATAGGTTCCTCTTTTCTTTGTAAATGATTTTCCACATAATCAATAATTTTTTGTAGTTTTTCATTCCATTCCATATTACTGGTCCTTTCCTTAGAGATATTCATATCTTATCATTTATCAAGTATGTTTTCATCTCATTTTATGTACTGGCTGGATAGTAACTTTATTTTTTTAAATGACATGTCCTCATAAGGATATTGGGTATTTTAAAGAAGAATAACAAGCATAGACAGTATATATACACAAGCTGCAACCGTTGGTGATAATGAAATTTCACAATCCGCTAGCATTAAGGATTTACTATCAAAATTATTGTAATAATCTCATTTCCAATCGTCTGTACTCCAAGCTCTTAATCTCACTAAATCATTTTGCCAATAATAATTATCATCTATTATACCTCTCATAATAGATATTCCTCCTTTGACTATATTCAAGACACAGAATTTTATCTGTACTTTAATTGTACATATCCCCTATTAATAATATCCTTTTACATTTATTTGATATGCTATATGAAAATTTAGCTAGTAAGTTACCTTATTCATAATATCTAGTATTTAACAACAAAAAAACCATAAGAAGAAATAATCTACTTATAGCCTAATATCAATCATAAAATATTACATTAAAACCATGCAAGGATAAATATATAGCTTTAAAATCAAAACAATACATTATGCTATACAACGATTTTAATTCATTATAATAATTATTTATAGTTAAGTAAATGACCTTCTAAATTGTTAATTCCATTAAAAGCATAACAATTAAGCCTAAATAATGCAAAATCCATGCTTTCCAAGAAATACATATTAATCTTTAATTAATATTAACAATTTAATATCATTACGTACTTTCCTCCTTAAATTAATATTTCATAATTATGATAGCTTAAAATCATTTCTTCGTCAATATACTTATACTATAAATTCTCTATATTCAATTTAAAGCTATAGCTTTTGACAACTTGAATATTAATCCTCTCTGCTTATTATTATTTTGTTCTATAAACTTTGCATCAAAATATGATGCTCCTTTAAATTTAATAACTTAATACTAATATGACTATTCAGCCAAATCAATAATATAATAAGTATTTATCCCCTCTAATAAGAGATTTTGCTTTAATTTTTTTAATTAGCAAGATAGGATAAGAAAATAATTCTCTTAAATGGTATTATTAATTTAAAGGATATTATCTAAAAAGAAGATATTTCTACTATATGCTTAAATTAAAATAAAGCATTTCTTTATAACAATCATAAGGAGGCAAAATAATATGTTTAGTTTTTATAGTAAGCTTTCTACAGAGGTATACAATATAGATAAACCTATTGGACATTCATTTGGAGATGTGGAATTTTATATGGAAAGACTTAAGGGTATCAAAGGAAGGATTCTTGAACCAGCAGTAGGAACAGGTCGTATCTTAATACCCTTACTAGAGAAAGGATTTATTGTAGATGGTATAGATTCTTCTCCTGAGATGCTAAATTTATGTAAACTTCATTGTGAAGAAAGAAATCTTAGGCCTGATCTCTATGAGGAAAACATGCAATCTTTTTCTCTGCCCCATAAATATGAAGCAATTATTATTCCTACAGGTTCTTTTCTATTACTTGAAAATTCAATAGATGCCATTAATGGATTAAAGTGCTTCTATGAACATCTTTCCATAGGTGGACGCCTTATTGTTGATATATTTATGCAATCAGATTTTAATATTGGACATACTTCAACGAGAACCTGGGGAACTCCTAATGGGGATTTAATCACCTTAAACGAGTCACTTGTAGAAGTTAATTTTATTAACCAATATACAGTTTCTCATTTCCGATATGAAAAATGGCATAAGAGTCAATTGATACAAACTGAATTAGAGCGTTTTCCATTAAAATGGTATGGAGTAGAAGAGTTTAGACTGATTTTAGAGAAGATTGGATTTAGTGATATTACTATTTCTTCTGATTATAAATTTGGTATCTATCCTACAGATAATAATCAGGTCATTACTTTTGAAGCCTATCGTAAATAAGGCAATGTCTGAAAAATGGATAATATATAACTTTTACAGTTAAGATATTATCCATTTATATGTTTTTAGAAATATATTAGTAGAAATCTCTTGATTCTAGTTTAGTTACAAATGCCGCCTCTGATTAAGTCTAATTTCTTATTAATTCTTCTTCTTAAAACATCAAATAAAAATCTTTTTAATTTGCTGCTTGTATTATTATATTTAAGAAAGAAATCATCTGGACTATTAAAAATTCCTAAATCATCTGTAATAGAAAAACTTTGAATATATGTGCTTTTCCCCTGCCAGCAGATATTTATTTTTTCTTTATCCTCTACAGAAATCCCATAACCTATATATCCATTATTAAAATTATAAAGCTTATCTTTTACTTGATTAAGATATTCTTCATCAATGATTACACCTTCTAAAGCTACCCATTCATCATTAAAATATACTTCAGACCAAGCATGAACTATTTTATTAGGAGCAAATAAATAGGTAATTCCTGTTAATGCTCCTTTCTGCATTTTTTTATCAATATAGAAACCATGAATTCTGCACGGAATATTTAAAGCTCTTAATAAAGCCATTAGAAGTATACTTTTTGTATTACATTGTCCATATCCATCCCTTAGAACTTCCGATGCAGGTATATCATCACTTCTATTATAACCAAACTTAATTTCATTTCTTACGAAGCTATAAACCGCCGCTATCTTCTCTTTTTCTTCTAGTTGCTCCCACCCTTTCTCTGCAATTAAGTTTTGAATAGATGGTATATTAAAATCTAGTAATTTTGTTTGTTTTAAATATATATCCATATAATCACCTTTTTTATTTTATTATAAGGTGTTTTTCATAATTATACTTGCATATATCTGCTATTTTTTATTATTATTCTTGGACTCATTCCTAATTTATCACGAACACTATTAGTAAAATGGGAAGAACTACTAAATCCAGCTTCTATTGCTGCATCAGTAATACTCATTCCATTGAGTATTAGGTAAAAAGCTCTTTCTACTTTTTTATGGAGAATATAACTAGTTAAGGATATACCTATTTCCTCTTTAAACAAATGAGATAATCTACTTTCTGATAAAAAAATTACATTGCTTAATTCTTTAACTGATAATCTATCTAATGGATAAGTTTCTATATATGTTAAAATCTCCTGTATACGACTATCTATTGTATGATCCAAATAAAAATTTGACAATCCTAGAATTTCTCTAAACTTTTTTATAAACTCATTATATTCAATCAAACCAGATTTCTCTGAGGTTGATTGAATATCAAGTTTAACAATATCATTTATTTCTTCCTCACCTACTAAATATACTTCTTTTTCATGTAAGAATTTTCTTTTTATTGACTCTCCAAATATAGATTCTGGGTTAATTAATAGGTACAATTGCCACTCATTATATCCGTGTAACTTGTGATCAATATTAGAATCTAAAATAATTCCTTTTGTATAAAAAGAATCTTCTTCTGTAGTAATGTAGAAATCTTGTTCAAGTCCAATAGTTATCTGGATATAATTATGGCTATGATAAGAAGTATCTACCTTATCTGTAATAAAAGCAATGTGATTGTCAGAGTGAAATAGAATTAATTGATTATTTACTATTTTGATTGAATTTAATTTATTAATCACCATTAAATATACTCCTCTCAAAAAACATATTATAACTAAATAAATCTTACTCTATATTTGGGTTGTTTATAATTCCGATAAATAAAGGTGAGCCTTCTACACCTGTTATTGCAAATATGAAGGGCCTATTTAATATCATTTCAGCTCTTCCATTTGGTTGTGCTGCTCCAGTATAGTCTATTTTTGTATAGGCTGTTGCCTCTACGCCCTTTTCATCAATAGATATAGTTGAACTTTGAGTGATATCTGAAATAAATAACGGTTTGGTATCAGAAAGAGAAGTAAAATCAGAAGTCTCTTGAAAAATCTCTTTTATTCCCAATTCTTCACAAATATCTTTTAATTTAAGCTTCGATGAAAACTTAAATTTAGGAATTTTAAATATAACCTCTCCCATCTTCCTCTTATCTGTTGATAATGAGTTAATAGCTTCATCTAATAACTGCGGGTCTGATATGATATCAAATGGAGATAATCCCTCATCAGGTAAAATAAATATCATTCTGCCGTTGTTCTTTAAATTAAGATGAGAAACAGTATAACCATCAACTCCTACAAAACTATGACTTCCGTATTTCATATTCATAAAGTCAGATTTAACTATATTTCCATCTTCAAGGTAAAATTCATCTTCTTTTGTATCATTAATATTAAATCGATCTATCCACTCATCATAAAAATATATGGTGCTTACTAATGCCATAACATCATCTTGATTTAAAGAAAAGTCATCATAACGATTTTCAAGTTTTCCACCTATTTGATTTGATACCCATTTACTAATCTTTTTAGAACTTTCATTATCATTAAAATCAAGACTAAAAGAGCTAGCATAGTAATCTTTTGCCAATAAATCTAGTGTATTAATGTTAAACCTCACATCCTTATTTAACCATAAAGAATTGCCAAGACTTAATTTGCCTATTTCATTATGATAATAAAGTTTTCTAAATAATTTACCAGTTTCACTTCTTACCATATCAATACTATCCATGTTCAACACTCGTAAAATCTCTTCTTGAGTCTCTCCATTGGCTGTTTCAGCAGCCATAGATAAAGCCATATATAAGCTTATTGGAGAGTATAGGCTATTTATATCCTTATCTGTCCTACTCAGTACTAATGAGGATGATTTAATTGAAAACTTACCAAGTTCTTTTAGAAAGTTCTTGTCTATATCTTCTCTCCTTTTTACTTGTTCATCAAAATCTTCAAATCCAATTTTTTTTGGATATATTGGTTTTGCTATGGTATTAATATTTATTCTATTACCTCTTAAGAGAAATTTAGATAGAATTATCCCTATAACTACGATTATTGCAGCAATTTTAAAAACCTTTTTAGATCCTTTTATATTTAGTGGCTTATTTACAGTTGATTCTTTTAGGGGTTTATCACTTTCCATATAATTATTGGCTTCTTTATGTAATTTTCTAAACATAATCTACCTCCCCTTTATTCATTATATTTTTATCACTGAATAACTTCTTTATAGTCAGTTTAATTTTCACATGACAGATTGTCAAGTACAATAATAAAAGCTTCTATCCTAGATAAAATCTAACTAAAAGTCAGATACTATCATTTATCTTAATTATTCACTATCCTAGCAAAGTAGGAAAAGGATTTTATCGGTAAATATGCTAACATATAATTATCGTACGAAAATTAACTTTTTAAAGGAGGGATCCTCTTGGACTATGTAGATTTAATCCAAAATACCATAGATTATATTGACAACAACATTAATGAAAAAATAACAGTTAATAAGCTGGCAGAAATTGCAGGCTTCTCTACCTATCATTATTATAGGGTATTCCATAGTTTTGTTGGGATTCCTGTTATGGAATATGTAACAAGGCGAAAGCTTCAATATGCTCTTTCTGAACTTAGTAATAATAAAAAGGTATTTGATATCGCCTTGGATTTAGGCTTTGAAACCCATGCAGGATTTACAAAGGCTTTTAAGAAATGTTTTGGATATACACCAAGTTTTTATAGAATACATGCACCAATAGGTTTTCCGCAAAAAGTAGATTTAAAGAAAATTAAAATAAATAAAATTGGAGGTATCATAATGCAACCTAAAATAATAAATAGAGATTCTTTTAAAATAGTAGGATATGAGTTTAAAACAACCCTAAGAAATAATGCTCATTCCAGAGATATTCCTGCCTTTTGGGATCAATGTAATATAGAAGGTAAGGAAGCACATTTATATAGAACACAAAACCCTCCTAGACACGGAGAATACGGAATTTGTGTAAATACCAATATGGAAACCGATGAATTTTCTTATGTACTAGGCATAGAAGTCACTAACTTTAATCATGCAACTAATGAAATGTGTACACTTGAAGTACCAGCCGCAACCTATGCTGTTTTCACAACTCCTGCTGTAGATTCAAATGATGATAGCTTTGTAAATTCAATCAAAGGCACCTGGAAATATATACTTGAAGAATGGTTCCCAAATTCTGGCTATGAAATTGATGACTCAAAGCTAGATTTTGAATTCTATGATGAGCGTTGCCATTCTTGGGAATATGAAAAAATCTGTATGGATATTTATATTCCAATAAAAAGGAGATAAATAAAACTACAGTGAGATTTCCTGTTTAAATCTCACTGTAGTTTTATTTTAGAACCTTTTCATCACAAATATTATTTTCTACAAGAATTAATCTTTTTTAAATAATCTTCCTTTGTTAATCCAAATAGAATTTCATCATGGTATCTTCCATTTGTATAAATATTTTGCTTACACACACCCTCTTGTTCACATCCAAGCTTTTCATGCATGGCAATAGATTCTAAATTACCTTCTAAAATACTTGCACAATATTTATTTAACCTTTTTTCCATAAAAGCATACTTAAGCATTATTCTCATCGCAGCAGTGCCATAACCTTTTCCTCTATACTCCTTATCAATCTTTGTTGCAACTTCAAAAGTTCCATGTTGTTCATCACCTAATAATATATTTATTCTCCCAACAAGAGTACCATCTAAAGTCTCTATAGCAAAATAAGTTCTATTATTAGCTGTTGAAAAATCTTTAATTCTTTCTGAAAATTTTTGTGATGCTACAACTGTTGGTGGCAATGAAAGTTCACAATCTGCTAATCTTAAAGTTTCACTATCAAAATTAGTGCAATAATCCCAATTCCAATCATCTGCACTCCAAGCTCTTAATCTGA
Source organism: Tissierella carlieri (assembly GCF_018917285.1). Classification (NCBI taxonomy): domain Bacteria; kingdom Bacillati; phylum Bacillota; class Tissierellia; order Tissierellales; family Tissierellaceae; genus Tissierella; species Tissierella carlieri. The sequence goes on from NZ_JAHLOH010000019.1 coordinate 119,976, forward strand.
TCAAATCATTTTGCCAATAATAATTATCATATACTATCTCTCTCATATAAATATCTCTCCCTTTATCGTACTCAAGACACAGAATTTTAGTTGCACTGTTTTAATTCGCCATATACTCTATTAATAATGTAATAATATCCTTTTCCTTCAATTTAATTATTTTGTATACATCAAAATACGGGGATCATATAATCACCACCAGTCTTTTTATATTCATTTGATATGCTATATGGAAATTTAGATATTAGGTTACCTTATTCGTAATATTTAATTTTTAGCAACAAAAAAGCCATAAGAAGAAATAATCTACTTATAGCCTAATATCAAGCATAAAATATTATATTAAAATCCTATAAGGATAAATGTATAGCTTTAGAATCAAAGACAATACATTATATTATATAAAGATTTTAATTCATTATAATAGTTATTTATAGTTAAGTAAGCGACCTTCTAAATTATTAATTCCATAAAAAGCATAACAAACAAGCCTAGATTAGGCAAAATTAATACTTTCTAAGAAATACATATTAATCTTTGATTAATATTAACAATTTAATATCATCATCGCTTACTTTCCTCCTTAAACTAAGATTTCATAGGTATCATAACTTACAATTACCTTTTTGTCAATATACTTGCAATATCTATTTGCTATCTTCAATTCAGCAATGGCGTACACTCTCCAGAATAGTATATACATAAAATATGAAGTGCTCTGGTACAGGCAGTATAGAGAAGCAGCCTTTCCTCCTCACAGTAGTAATTCCCATTTCCTACATTATAAATAAGCACAACATCAAATTCTAATCCCTTAGCAAGATATGCTGGTATTACTAAAGTATCACTAACATATCCATCATCGTCTTTCCTTATGGCTTTAATATGAATCTTCTCTTTTAAAAAATTATATACCTCAGATGTTTCCTTTATAGTTCTTGTTATTATTCCAATGGATTTATAACTTTTATCCTTATATGTCCTTATATCCTCAAGAATCCTTTCTTTTATGGCCTCTTCATCTGGAAATCCAAGAAATAAAGGTCTCTCTCCACTTCTTTGTATGCCTTCGTCCATAATTTCATTATTTAGCAGCTTTCTGGAAAATTCAGTGATTTCCTTTGTGGACCTATAGCTTTTGGTTAAATTCATTATACAAGTATTACTCTGAGAAAATATATGAGAGATATTATTATAATTTCCTACATTCATAAACGGATTAATGGATTGATTTAAATCACCCAATATAGTCATATTTGCAGACTCAAAAAGCTGATAAAAGATTTCATACTGAAGTGGTGTATAGTCCTGAGCCTCATCAATAATAACATATTTAATTTCTGAGGTTTTAGGAATGTCTCCTAATGCAATTTTCAGATATAAAAGTATAATCTGATCTTCGTAGTATAATCTATTAGCATTCAAGTTTTCTAATGTATATCTTCTGATTTTCTCAATCTTATCCTCAGCATATTCAATATTTAAACTTCTATAAAAAAATTCTAGATTTTCAAATAACTCTCTATAGATATTTTCTAAATTTAACTCAGTTATTCTATTGATTTCATTATATATATCCGCCATTTCCTCATTTACTAAAGTTATACTATCTCTTAAAAGCTCCACATGATTTATATAATTTCCAGTACCTTTTAATTCCTCCATGATTTCTTCCGATCTATGTTTTTTATATGGTTCCATAAGAAAAAATATTCTATTCTTTATCTTTTTAAGCCTCCTTTTTAGAGGAAGCTTTATATCCTCTTGGAAAAAAAGTTCTTCTAAGGCATCAGCAGAGACTATCAATTGATCCCTGAAAAATATATCTCTAAAATCTCTATTTTTCTTTTCCATATATGATACATAATATTTTAATATATTCATAAATTCTACAGTAGATTTATACCGTATATTATCAATTCTATTTTGATAATTTGGCTTCTCCTTTACATCCAAAATATATTCCATCATTTCGCAATAATCTTCCTTTGAAAATTCATTACCTAGAGCTTTATGCATATATTCCTTAAATGTTGTCTGATACATATTATCTTCTCCAAGCTCTGGCAATACATTAGAAATATAATCATTAAAGATTTCATTAGGTGAGAAAATCACTATGTTTTGAGGGGTTATCTTCTCTCTATATCTATATAATAAATACGCAATTCTATGAAGAGCAATGGAGGTTTTCCCACTCCCCGCAGGACCTTGAACAATGAGAATTTTATATTCTTCATCACGGATTACTCTATTCTGTTCTCTTTGAATTGTTGTCACTATGGTCTTCATCTTACTATCAGTACTCTTACTCAATATATTCTGAAGTATCTCATCGTCTATTTTGAGATTACTGTCAAACATGTATTCAATTTTTCCGTTATTGATTTTATATTGTCTTTTCAGAGTAAGCTCCCCTTCTATAATTCCTTCAGGGCATGTATAACCAGCTTCTCCGATTTCACAATCATAAAACATACTAGAAAGAGGTGCTCTCCAATCATATATAAGGAAATCAATATTATCATTGATAAGATTTGAAATTCCAATATAACACTTCTCTGCTTTGCTGTCTTCCTTTTCAATAAAATCAATTCTTCCAAAATAGGGTGAAGAAAGCATTCTTTCGTATTTCTCTTGAAGCCTTCTGGTTGATTCATGGCTTATCTTTTGTGTTTTCATAAAACTGATAAATTGCATAAAATCTGCAATTTGATCTAATCCATTTGCTATAGAAACTGAGCCTATTTCATCCCATAGCTCCTTTTGCGTCCTAATTGCATCCTCTTTAATTTTTTCTTTAAAATCTCTATTTTTATCATACTGTTTATGAATCTCAACAAGCACATCCTTCAACCATTCCTCTTCAATCTTCCATTCAAAATCATCTCTATTCACAGTATAACCTCCTTATAATAGATAATTTAATAAATTTTTAAAAAACCTATTGACATTGCTTTTAAAAAGATATATAATATAATTGGATATAAGTAAATATTTATTTAAGAGTGCCAATATAGGTTTATGTTATCACTTTTGTTTTGTTATGTCAATAAAAAAGACATTTGTTGCTAAGCAAATGTCTTTTTCTTATGTACTATCCATTTCTATAAAGGATAATAATATTCTTTATTCTAATAATTTGTAAGAACATAATCCATTCGTTTACACCCAATGGCAGAAGCAACTGAACTACATTTTGCTCTCAATAGATAGAATATATTCTTATCTTTAATATCACTCAATGTTTCAAAATTTGCTTGTCCTTTACTTATAATAAGATCTGCCTTACTAAATTCCCTTTTAAATGTACCTGAGCAATCTTTTAAAATCGTTCCTTGTGCAGAATGACCATTGTCAATAACATTTACCATATCTACAACGCCTGTGCTTATTGCATCATCCATAGTCGCATCATTAACTATTGGACCTCCTTTCACCACATAAGTAACTTTGCTTGTTGGAAGTCTCTCTAATAGAAATTTATCAAATATGATTTCACCGGAGTTATCAGCAATATACATAATATTATCTGCCTTTTTTACGGCTTCTCGAAGAGCTGCTGTTCCCGTACCAAATATACTATGTTTAATGCTATCCTCAACAGATTTAACAATATCTGAAGGCTCTAACTTTAATCCAGCTGAAAAATCTATAATATTTCCTGCAATAGCCAACCTACAGGCCATATCGAAGGGATCTTCTGCCTTATCCAACCATTTTTCTCCAATAATCCTATAATAAATCTCTTTAGCAATTTCATTGTATTGTTCCTTCAATCTTTTATATGGATCATTAATCCCAGTAATATTCTTAGCATGTTGATGCATCCTAAAAGCTATTTCAGGTGCTGTTTCATTGAAATCCATTTCTCCTAATTCTTTTAAAGATCTTTTTATTATTTCTTCTTGCATTGCAATATTACTCGTCGCTTCTTCAGCTATTTCTACTGCTTGTCTAGCAAGACAGCTAATACATTCACGTGATATTTTCATATATTTGTCTCCTAACGATGATATTTGGTAAACCTTTTTCTCATATTCCCTTCTCTAAAATTTCTATAGATGTTATATAATAATATCCTTTAGGAGGATTATCTAAAGCATCTTTATCAGAAGTAAATATATAGTCTTCTCCTAAATACTTAGCTGCTATACATAAATGGCAAATTCCTATACCCATGTCTATTTGATTCAGCCTATTATATATAATTCCCTTGATTAAATTTGATTTAACACAATATGCATGAATCTTATTTTTATCTACTTTAAAATACCAAGGTTGGCTATTTACTGCAGATGGTGCCAGACGAACTGCCTCTAGCAATTCATCTTTTCCTCCATTATTTCTTATTTCTGCAATTGCTTTTCTCTTAAACTCTGATAGATTATCTCTATGTATATTCTCTGCTGGTTTCCCAAATGCTAAAGCAATAATATAATTTAATTTAGATTCATTTGCTATTTCCTTCTTAGGTTGCGTCAACCCTGCCCAACAGCTCCCTATTCCATTAGCTGATAAAAACAAGTCCACTTGTTGAAGCATAAATCCTGCATTTGTTATATGCTTTTCTTTCTCTTCAGAATATACTAGGAGATAGTAAGGTGCTTTAATAGGAAATAAATTTCTAACTACTTCTCCTGTTACAATTTTCATTTGAACTTCTATATTTTCATACATAGGCTTTAGATCGCTAATATAATCTAAAAGCTCTTGAAGAATATTATTATCAAGTGATGATAAGTCATATTTCCTAATAGATTTCCTTTTGAAGATTATGTCGTAAAAATTGTTATAATCCACTCCTATCTCTCCTTCTTTATACATTTTAAAGTTTAAGATTCTCGTTTCGCACCCATCCAATTACTCCATCCTTTTTTACTAGAGTTATTTCATTAGCCTTTTCTATGATTGAAACTATACCGCCTTTTTCTGCATCGATAAAGTAATCGGTACAATCATAGCACCTTATACCATCTTCAGCTTTAAAAATTTTATCATTCCTAATTAAAAGATTATGACCTGAAGATACATGCTTACAAAGGCTAAACTCTTCTCCTTCTTTAAGTATATCAATTAGATTATCAATCCACGTAATTTGAATAGTATTCTTATTTGAATATTGAGTTTTTATTATCTCTCCTTTTAATAAATCATCTGCCGAATCAAAAGTAATATTATCACCATCTATAATTAGTGCATTTAGCTGACCCTCTGTCTTTATGGCATTTCCGCCATCTATACTTATAATCTTTTGCTTTTCATTTATAATGAGATTACAGCAACCTTTTTCTATTCCATAGTTTGCTGTTGGCCAATGCCCCACTACAACATATTTTGAAAAAACCAATTTTTCATTCATAAAGGCATCTCGTTTTATGACCTTATTTATCTCATTCTTTTCTAAATCTTCAGTTGTAATGCCAGCGTGAGCAAATATATAATCCTCTGTTTCAATTATATGTGGTAATTTCTCTAAGTAATCTAACTCCATAACAAAATTCGTCCTTAGTTGTTCATTAATAAAACTCATGTCTGATTTTTCATTAACTTCAATAGAAAGAACCTTACACATCTCATTTAATATGCTATTCTTTCTAAACAACATATATTTTAGGAGACTGTCATTATCAACTTCATACTTTATGTCTTCCCACAAAACATCACAGTTTCCTGTGACTACATAAACTTCTTGTTCATTAGATAGCTGAATAATATATCTTAAAGTTTCTAAACTATTTTCACCTTTTTCAATTAAATCTCCAACCAAAATCAAAACATCATCTTTTGTATAATTAACTTTCTCTAATAGCTTTTTAAAGAGCTTTAGCTTCCCATGTATATCACTTATGACGATAATTCTCCTATTTTTATAAAGAGTAACCTTTTCGACTTTAGCTTTCATTTAGCCATCTCCTAACATTCAAGTATTTTTATCATTTTATATTACTTTAACTTACTATATTAATAGGATTAATGCTAAAAAACCTATTTAATAATGATTATACCTTATCTAAAGTAACTTAGAATAATAATTTTTATTGAACAGCAAAATTCTCTATGCTATATTTAAGATAGCATATATTTAAGAGGAATAAGATAGATGAAATTAAGCTAAATCTACAGGAATGGCATAAAAAACAAGCAATCAATAATTTTAATAATACATGGGATTTAATTGATACAACTGATAGGATTAGAGAAGATAATATAAAAATGATACACACAGCTCATGCTTCGAGATTTCATTGGAGTGAGATTGGAGCTCCTATTTAATTTGCAATATCAGTTTTAATTATTTTCGCAAAATCTTATCCATTGCTTTTCCCTTTGCTAATTCATCAATCAGTTTATCTAAATAGCGAATTTCCTGCATAGTTGGCTCTTGGATATCTTCCACTCGGATACCGCAGACCACACCTTTGATTAAAGCCCGGGAAGGATTCAGTTGGGGTGCTTCCGCAAAGAATGTCTCAAGGTCTATCTGTTTTTCCAGTTGCATTTCCAACTCTTTCTGGCTATATCCTGTCAACCAACGAATGATTTCATCAACTTCTGTTTTCGTACGTCCTTTTTTCTCTGCCTTAGTAACATAAAGGGGATAGACCCTTGCTACACTCATTGTATATATATTATGTTTGGTCATGATACGTCCTCCCTTGCACGATTTTCTTTATTATATCATGAAGAATAATCAAGTTAAAGAAAAGCCGCCTTTGTTTTTTACCCATAAATCAACTTATTCTGTTTTAATGGTTTCTGTAAGAGAAACCGTATCAGTTTGACTCGCAAAAATTATTTAAGGGATATTTCTAAGATATGAGAAATTTTAGTACTTGCTGATTAAAGTCCTTAGCCTCTTCATATGCCCCATGTCCAAGACCTTTATACAAAATCAGTCTGCTTTTATCTATTCTCTCAGCCATTTCCTTGCTTGCATTTTCTCCTACAACTTTATCGCTATCACCGCCTATTACTAAAGTAGAGCATTTGATTTTATCTAATTCATCATAAGCATTATGATGAAGACACGCATTGGCCTGAACAATGAATCTGTTAAAATTTTTTGGTTTCCCAAATTTTGTGACAATGGGATAAAAAGCCCTATATTTCTTAAGTTTATCCTCTGTAAAGGTTTTTTCCATAGTATCTATAATTAGATTTCTATAATCATTATTCTCAGCCAATGTTATCCAATTTTTTATAGCTTTCTGCATAATATCATTTTGCTTCGAAACAGATACCCCTATAACGAGTTTATCTACCATTTCAGGGTAATCAATAGCAAAGTATTGAGATATCATCCCTCCTTGTGAAATACCCATTATATAAGCATTTTTTATGCCTAGGTTCTTCATGGCAATCTTTTGATCTTCTGCCATATCTCTAGTTGAATATCCTTCTTCAATATGATTCTTTCTACTAAAAACATATACTTTATATTCCTTAGCAAATAGTTTATACATCATTGCAAGCAATATTTTTGTTCCTTTGACAGTTTTTAATCCATCTCCTAATCCTGGTATAATAATAAAAGATTTTTGTCCCCTACCAAATGCGATATAATCCATATCCGTTCTACCGACCTTTACCTTCCCCTCTTCTGCTCCATAAAACATTATAATATCCCCCTCATTTAATAATATAATCCCTTTCTTAGGATTTCAACATACTTCCTAAGTTCTTCCATATAACAGTCCTTAATATCATTGATATTAGTATATTGATCTGCTTCTTTAATAAATTTTTCATTAAGCCCCTCTAGAACCCACTTTATAATATTTAAAACCCTTTCCTTTTCCCACTTTGATTCTGGTATTTCAGCACATTCCATGAGGCTTACATCACTATAAATTCATTGTCTCGATGATTTCTTCTTCAATTCCTTCAATCCAATCACGTGGAATATTTTCCTTGTTTATCAATGCCAACATTACTGCTATATCTGCTATTTTTGATAGTTTATACCAATCATCAGGTAATGTCCTTTGGCTCATAGCGTTATAGCCCTTAGCAAAATTACTTTTTATTTTATCATCTATATATTGAGAATAATTCTCTCTACTTCTAAAAAGTTTCCCAATATCATAATAACACGGCACGGAAAAACAATATTCAAAATCAATAAACCATGGTGATTCATATACATCTATAAGAATATTGGAGGGGATAAAATCCCCATGACAGAATACATTTTTTTCAGATATTCGCTCTATTAAGTGGCGATTAGCATCTATGAAATGTCCTAAATCTCGCTTTACTTTTTCATTCAAATGTCTTCCTGGCATTCCATCAAGAAAAAATTCATATTGATTTTGAAATTGTATTATTTGATTCTTAATACATAAATCAACATTTAATAATGCCGTACAAGTGTATTCCTTCCCATGTAGTAACGCAAGCATGCTTCCAACTTTATAGGCAACATCGTTTGAAAAACCTTTGTTTTTGGACACATATTCTCTTAATGTAAATCCGTCAATGTATTGAAAAATCGCATAAGTATTATCAATTATGGCCTTACTGTTATCAAAATGTAGTACCTCGGGAACTTTAATAATATTGTGAGCGTACTTATAGGCTGCTATTTCAATATCGCTATGGTCATTATCTTTAGGATAAACTTTAAGTAAATACTTTTTGTTTCTAGCTTCAATTATATAATTGCTTGTACTCATTCCAGCTATAATTGGGACTATATTTTGAATTAGAAGTCGGTTATTATATTTAGAAAAAATAGCATGAATGCTTTCTGTGTCTACAGATTCAAAATCAAATAATCTATAGTTATTTTGTGACATGTAATCACCTCACCTAATATAAATAATCATTACTTCAACATTGTTTACTAGTTCGTCATAACTAGTCTACTGATATACGGCAATTATATCATAATTTAGAAAACTACACCTAATAATTAAATGTAGTTTTCAACTATATCCTTTTGGAACAGTAATTTCTAGTAGCTTGCAGAAGTTCCTTAATGTATTCTTTACCATCTCTTATGATACACTTACCGAATCATTGCTTTCCAATTCCTTTCGTATCTATATTCTACGTCTGGCTTGAACATCTATTTCAGTCGTATAGCTTTCATTCTTTCAGCCTCCATTATCTTTATTAAAATTTCTTTTCTACTCTTATTAGTCTCTCAGGATTCATTTATGCATAGATATGATTCCATGTCTCCAAACTCAATTTTTTATGATACACACCTTATTTTTTTGCATAAAAATAAGGCATCCTAGTTAAAAGACACCTTAATAAACCTTACCTAATATAGCAAGATAATTATTTATAATGTTTAAAGATATTTATTACCACCAACCACCACCGCCACCAAAATAAATACTTAAAGCATTATATGGTATCGTAACTTCTCATCAACATCTATTATTATATCATCATTTCATGCACTAATGTTTAACCATCCGATAATTGTAATATTGACGTACTTGCTCAAAAAATTTTAAACTTAAAGATAATTTAATATAACTTTTATTTTATAAAAATTATATGTTAATTTTATAATTAATTTATTCAAGACATTAGTTTTCTAGCTATAAATTTTAATACCTTTTTCTAATACATCTGCAAAACATTGAATAGATGGACCAAGGGTTTCTAACCATTGTTTAGTAGATTCATCATTTTTAAAATGTAAGGGTTCTTTTCTTATTTCTATAACTTTTTCTAAAACACTAGAATCTGAACATAAATTATTTTCTAAAGCCCACTCGCCAGCTGATGTTTTCCCAATAATCTTCCCAGTTTCTAATGTATATAAACATCTAGCTATATCTAACATCCAGCCTGCTGAATATAAGCTTTGGTCTGTTTTTACAGCATAAGTTCTTATTGTATTATAATGACCTTTGATTGCTGATATAACTTCTTCCTTCTCTGGATAATCAACTAAGTCTCTGATATCTAATCCGTAAATTAACTTCCCATTATCTAACAGTTCAATGGTAGAAAAAACATCTAAGTAATATTGTTCTGTTATCCTTTGACCACTTGTTCCCCAATAAACAACTTTGTCATCTTTCTTACCTAAAAATTTATCTAATGTTAGTATGCCACCTTCAAACAATCTATAATATGGATTTTGTGGTTCCTTTACTAAAAGAGCTTGGCGTAAATTTAATAATTCGTTTGCTTGTTCTGCAGAAATTTGTTTTTCAACTAGACATAAAATATCAATATCACTCCACCCTAATTTAAAATCATTAAATAGTATGGACCCATATAAATAGATGGATGGATTATTATTAGATAAAATGTGAACTATAGATTCTACCATTATGTTAATACTCTTTTCCATAAATATTCCCCCTTATATTGCATTATCCTCAAAAGACTTATCATAAATTTAAATTTAGATTATAGATATTTTCCAATACCCACGATAGCATTAAGCCGTAAAATTTATAGAATGCGAGTCAACTTAACTTGATGCAATGTTTGTTTTACTTAACTATATAAATAAAATTAACTACTTCTTCTTTGCTATAATTGTGAACTCTCCTGGTACATTTTCATTTGTCCAAGATGGATGTTCATCAAATCTATTAAGAATAAATCCATTTTCAATAACTGCATTAATGATTTCGCTAATGGTATATTTCCTATAACTACATAAAGGCATATGTCTGCGAATCTCATCGGGAAAAAATCTTGCATGAGCCATTTTACCTTCAAATACATCTGTTGAAAAATAACTCATTGTTGGTTGTTCTAACTCTAGAATATCTGATACCTTTTGAAATGGATGAAAATCACTGCAAATCATTCTTCCATTTGGCTTTAAAAGCTGATACATTATTTTCATAAATTGATCAATATCATGAAAATAATGTAGAACGCCTCCTTCCATAAAAACCACATCAAAATATTCTTCATATTTGTTCATGTCAATTTCCAGTACATCACCAACTACAAAATCAACATCAACATTAGCTTCATCTGCAACTTCAAGTGCATACCTTTTATTATCCTCTGAAATATCAAAGATTGTAACTTCTGAACCTAAAATTGCTAATGGAATTGCTTTTTTACCACATGAACCGCAAATATTAGCAATTTTAACACCTTCATACGTATCAAAATAGCGCACATATCTTTTTAACATTTTCATCGGATTTTCTAAATCTTTCCTAGCTCTATCAGATGGTTTTCCCGAAGTATTTACCCAAAAATCATATGCACTATATTCCCAAGCCTTTTTATTTTGTTCACTATAACCTATCATATAACCTTGTATGATATAGTCAGTGACTAAAATCATACTCTCCTTTCTTTTTATTATTATTTATCCATTATAATGGAATTAGACACTGTGGACTTTTTATTTAACCCTATAGCTTGACTATTCTAAGGAGTGTATTACCACTGTCTTATTTAAATCATTTATAGTTGGATAAGTTTTAAACTTTTATCTCCCGCAAGGCTATGAGAATAAGACTAGGTGGATCAAAACAGTCGTCAAATTATTATTAAGGACGTGGTTCTATGATTTATGTTGGCATTGATATTGCCAAACAAAAACACTTTGCCGCTGCTATGACTGCTGATGGTGAAGTCTTAATTCAACCTTTTGGTTTTACTAATGATTCGGAAGGTTTCTCTTTGTTAGTGTCCAAACTCAAGATCCTTGATCAGGAAAATTTTCTAATTGGACTTGAATCAACTTCTCATTATGGAGAAAACCTTATTTGTTATCTTTACAATATGGGTTATCATATTGCTGTTATCAACCCTATCCAAACTGCTACTTTAAGAAAGTCAAATATTCGTAAAACTAAGACTGATAAGGTTGATACCATCTTAATTATTAAATCAATGATTTTAAACAACCATAGGATTTTTACCAAGGCTGACATTGATTCAATTCGTCTAAAAAGCCTTTGTCGTTTTAGAGAAAAAACTAAAAAGTCTAAAGCAAGACTTAAGATTCAACTCGTATCGTATGTTGATATTATCTTTCCAGAACTACAATACTTTTTTAAATCTGGCATTCACATCAACACTTGTTATGAGCTACTTAAAAGACATTCCAATCCAAATGATATAGCTGCCTTACACCTTACTTATTTAGGTAATCTTCTTAAAAAGGCTTCCCACAGCCGTTTTGGTAAAGAAGAAGCTATTGCTTTAAAAGGTCTGGCTAAATCATCTGTAGCACTGGTGATGCCTATTTATTTATTCAAATAACCCAAACCATCTCTCAAATTGAGTTATTGGAAAAGCAAATTAATGAACTAGATGAATCCATTAAATCGATTATGATTGAATTGGATTCTGTAATCTTGACTGTTCCTGGTATTGGATTTCTTAACGGTGCTATGATTCTTGGTGAAATCGGTGATATCCTAGATTTTCCAATCCTTCAAAGCTTTTAGCATATGCCGGCTTGGATCCTACTGTTAACCAATCTGGTGAATTTAATGCTAAGACCACCAGAATGTCAAAGCGTGGTTCAAAGTTACTGCGTTATGCATTAATAAATGCTGCTTGGAATGTTTCCTTAAATAACAAAACATTCAATGACTATTTTATGCTTAAAAAATCCCAAGGTAACAACCATTATGCAGCTCTTGGTCATGTTGCTCATAAATTGGTTCGTGTAATTTTTAAAATACTAAAAGATAATGTTGCTTTCAATTTAGACTAAAATCACCTTATTTTAAATCCTATATCTGATAGGTTTATTTGAGTGCGCCTATTTTAGGAGAATTATTTAATTACATATTGTCAAGAATTTTTGCTTGACAATTCATAGTTGGTCTCCTTAATAAATTGGAATTTACCAACGCTCCATATTTTTGCAATGTTTTTCTAAATATACTTTCTTTAATTCTTCAGGTGAAATAGAATAACAAAGCATTATGTCATTAAAGTACATTAGAACATCGCATAATTCCTCTACAAAATGCTTCCTTGTCTCTTCATTATCCACAATCTGATTATCACCTTTTTTCTTGATTATATCCGCAACTTCACCTGCCTCAATCATCATCCATAATAATTGATTACGACCTTTATCTGGTGACAATATACCCCATTTATCCTTATACTTTTCCTGTAATTGCCTTTGAATTTTTTGCATCTCATTTAGCCCAAAAACATCCATATCATATTCCTCCATAAAATTACTATTTATTAGGCGTTGAACAAGTAACCTTTGTGTCGCAATTTTCTACTTATGTATACTATATAAATGATATATACAACAAACTAAGGATATTCGTTTGTTTAATCCTTTGATATTCATTTTTTGAATTACATTCAATATAACATTTAATTTTATTTAAATCAACATTTTGATTCGTGGAAAAATTCTATCCCTTTATCGCCAATAATCAATCCCTGCTAAAAGAATATTATCATCTAATGATTCATTCTCTTCTTGATATTCAAATAGCAAACATAATACTTGCTGATGCCAAGTCTTATATATATATAATTTTTCTTCTAATGTTGCAGCATCTTCTAAATCTACTTCATTATTACTTTGAAGTATTATAAAGTCCATAGTATCATAATCTTTATTCCTTAATACCATTTCAATTCTTGATATTTCCCGCTGAATATACTTAGTTTGTACTTCTATTAACTCTTTCTCTACACTTAATTTCATGCTATATTCCTTCTTTTCCTTGTTATTATTGTTTTCTATATTACAATTAAAGTATTTCTCTCTATATTCATATCCCTACTATCCATTATTTTTGTCCATTAATGATTTATGTCTCTTATTCTACCTTATTTTAGATATATAAAAAGACAACCTACTATTAGATTGCCTTTAACTAAACTACTCTTCTTATCTTCTCTATTTCCCTATCCTTTAGATATAAAATAAATTCTGCCCTTTTACTTAAATCTATTAGATTTGGTTTTAGAGTTATTTGTGGTATGGTTCACCTTTCATTATCCTCCATCCCCTATATATCTGTTCAAGTAATATAAGCCTCATTAACTGATGAGGAAATGTCATCTTTGAGAAGGATAGTTTGAAATTACTTCTATTCATCACATCTATAGATAATCCTAGAGATCCTCCTATAACAAAGGTAATATCATTTATTCCATTTATCATTAGATCTGCCATCTTCTCAGATAGCTCCTCCGATGATAGTTGCTTGCCTTCTATGGCTAAGGCAATAACAAAGGAATTTTGAGGAATCTTTCCTAATATCCTTTCTCCTTCCTTAGTCTTCACTATTTCCATTTCCTTTTCAGATAAATTCTCTGGTGCTTTTTCATCATCTATCTCTATAATATCCAAAGAGCAATACCTTGATAATCTCTTTGTGAATTCTTTAATACCTTCTTGTATATATTTTTCTTTTATCTTTCCTACTGCAACAATTCTAATATTCATAGCAATCCTACTTTCATTTCAAATATATTTTTGTTTATTTTTATCTTATCATAAATTATCTAAAACTTTCATCTTTGTATATCTAGAATTCCATTTATTCAAATAAATATTAAAAGGCTGTATACTTTTATATACAGCCCTTTAATCCCTTTTTATTATCTAAAATTAATTCAAAACTGCCACACTTCAGAAGTTTTAATGTCCTAAATTGTTCTTTGTCCTTTGTTAATCGTCAATTGATGTTACTCTAACATATTATCTCTAAAAAATACTATCATCCCATAATTTGCAAGTATTTCCATAAATTGATCATGGGTTGAACCTTCTAAAGCTTTCATTTGAGCGTTGTCTTGATATCTTCTTTCATTTTTCTCTATCTCTTCTTCAAATATCTCTAATGCTTCTTCTCTTGTTTCTAGGTTTTTTAGCAAATCTATGTACCTATCATATTCCCTAGATAACTCATCAATTATAAATTGATCTAATTCAGGGTAACGATTTACATATTCTTTCAATACCTCTTCCTTGCTTCTAATTTTAAACATATTAACACCCTTTCCTCTGTTAAAGTAATATTTAATTACTACCCAAAATTATACTAAATATTCAGCTTCATATCCAGCCCTTTACTTCTTCTAATAATTTAAAATTAGTTAAATCATAGTGAAGAGGAGTTACTGTTACATATCCTTGTTGTAAATAGTATCTGTCTGTATCTTCTTCTATTTCTGTTTCCTTTCTGCCCTTTAGCTTTAGAATCTTCTCTCCTTTTTCATTATGATCCATAAAATAATAATCGTAAATTACGCCTCCAATTTTACAAACCTTTATTCCCAATATATCGTCTTCCTCTTTATATGGAGTATTTATATTTAAAACTAAATTAGATTTACTCAGTTTATCTTTGGAATCTTCTAATATTTTCTTTGCATATTTAGCTGCTATATCAAATTTTGCATTCCCGTCTACTAATTCAGCCGATACTGCTATAGATGGTATTTTATAAATATTGGCTTCAATAGCAGCAGATACTGTACCAGAATATAATATATCCATACCTGAGTTTAGCCCTATGTTTATACCTGAAAAAACCATGTCTATTGGTCCATCTGTTAAAATCTCTAATCCAGCTCTAACACAATCGGCTGGTGTTCCCGATATACTATAGGCTTTAGATTTCAATCCTTCTAACTGTACTTCTTTAACTACTAAAGGTTGAAATAATGTAATTGCATGGCTCTGTGCTGATCTTTGAATCTCAGGTGCCACTATAATAACTTCATGATCCTTTTCTAATTCTTTAGCCAAAGTATATATGCCTTCTGCCATTATTCCATCGTCATTTGTTAATAAAATTCGCATTGTCTTCCTCCCCAAGTATATTAAAATTTTGTAAATGTAATTTCTGTCTTCATTTCTTGACCATCTCTAATTATTGTTAAATTTGCCTTATCTCCAATTCTATATTTATATAATACCTTTCTCAGCTGAGTCATGGTTTCAATCTTTTCATCATCTACCTTAGTTATTATATCAAGAGTTTTCAAGTTAGCATCTGCTGCTGGAGAATTTGGTAGTACTTCAACAATCACAACTCCACTATCTACTCTTAGATCTATCCCAAAGTATCTTTCATATTTATTTACT
The DNA here is from genome assembly GCF_018917285.1 of Tissierella carlieri. NCBI lineage: Bacteria > Bacillati > Bacillota > Tissierellia > Tissierellales > Tissierellaceae > Tissierella > Tissierella carlieri. The sequence continues at coordinate 136,009 of NZ_JAHLOH010000019.1, forward strand.
TCTGTACCTTCAAATCCAATATACACATTGCTGAAACTACCCTCTTTAATTACTTCTTCTGCAATTGATTTAACAAGATTTATTGGAATAGCAAAACCTAATCCTTCTCCAGTTTGGATCTTCGCTGTATTTAAACCAATTACCTCACCATAGCTGTTTAAAAGTGGTCCTCCGCTATTTCCAGGATTTATAGATGCGTCAGTTTGTATTAAATCCTCTATTACATTATATTGATCTACCCTAATAGAACGATGGAGTCCTGAGATTACACCTGAAGTTACAGACCTTTGAAAATCAAGGCCCAAAGGATTACCTATTGCAATTGCTAATTGACCTACTTCAAGTAAATCTGAATCTCCCAGATCTGCTACTGGGAGGTCTCTGGCATCTACTTTTACTATTGCCAAGTCAAGTGCTGCGTCATACCATAGAACCTTACCAGGCATTTTATCTCTATTTTCAATAAGTACAGTTATACTCTTTGCCTTACCATCTCCTATAACATGGGAGTTAGTTAAAATATATCCATTTGAGTCAATTATTACCCCAGATCCCACTCCTTCTGCATCTCTTGCCCAAAAGAATTCCCTAATTTCTTGAACTGTAGTTATACCTACTACTGATCCTATTGTCTTTTTAGCCACAGCAGTCACTGTAGAAATATCTTCAGTTGGTGTAATATTAATTTCATTAATAGGTCCCGTTTCCCGTCTTACAAATATTTCTGGCATAGGCAATATTTTACCATATAAATAAGTAGGTGCCACATAGACACTCAAAACTCCACCTATAATAGCTCCTATTAACCCTACTATAAAGTATGAAAAAAAGCCTCTTTTCTTAGGTGGTTTATTATAGCTATAATAGTTATAATCACTCATTTCGATCCCTCCATAATTATAGATTATAAACTTTTGTTACCTTATCTCTATAGGTTAAATCCAATGTAATATCTTTGTTTGTATCTATACCTTGATTTAATAATAAACTTTTTACAGTTTTATGAGCAAGATCTGGAGTATTATTATCTTGGCTCAAATGTCCTAATAAGACTATTTCTCCCTTGCCTGATATAACTTCTCCTAAAACTCTTCCTGCATCATCATTTGATAGGTGTCCTTTTGTACTGAGTATTCTTTGTTTCAATGGCCAAGGATAGCTGCCTTCTTTCAACATAGTTATATCATGATTTGATTCCATCAAATAAAGATTAGAATCTTTAATTTTAGTTTTCATATTATCATTTACCCAACCTGTATCCGTTATAATACTAATTTTAATTTTATTATAAAAAAATATGTACCCAACTGGTTCCAAGGCATCATGGAATATATTAATAGGATAGACCGTAATATCCTTAATATCCAAATATTCCTCAGAAATAAAAACTTTTATATTCTTTTCTTGTATCTTGCCAATCATTCTTTCCATCCCTAGCCAAGTATTTCCATTTGCATATATAGGCAAATCATATCTCCTTGAGAAAACACCTACCCCCTTGACATGGTCTATATGTTCATGAGTCACCAATATTCCATCCAAAGTGCTGGGACATACTCCTATAGATGATAGTAGAGCTTCCATTCTTTTTCCAGAAAATCCTCCATCTATTAATATTCTTGTATTCTTAGTTTCAATATATTGACAGTTCCCAGAGCTTCCACTAGACAAGGAACAAAATTTAATCTCCATAATAGTCTCCCCCATTTTGTATTATCATTCTTATAACCATTCAAAAATTCTCATTTTTAAATATTTATCTTTAATATATTAGTACTTCATTAACAGCCTTTTTTATATTATAATCTATATACATTAAAAAAAGAAGAATTAGAAATTCTTCTTTTGATAGTTATCTATTGTAGTTATCTATTATTACCTTATATCCATCATCAAATAGAACTCTCCAAGCTGGATTAGCTTTTCCTTTTTTAGGATTTTTATATTCTTTCAAATAATCCTGTTCTATAGGGTCAAAGTAATAACATAAGGATATATCTTTTATAGTCTTTCCATATACTTCTTCCATACTTAGCAAGCTAAGAACAGCCTTTGGAGCTGTACTAATATATATGGGCGTCTCACCTTCATCTAAAGCCTTTAACCAAATCCGCTCTAGTTTTTTGACCCCTCTTTTATCTACTTCTACAATAGTATTTGCTCGTTCTACGTATCTACTATTATATATTTTTGAGAATTCTAGACGATAGCTATTATCTTGCTCTTTTGCATAATATAATAACATATCCGAAGTATCATAGTTTTTATCCTGTAAAAATTCTAAAGCAATTGTCTTAGCTTGTTCTTCATTTAAATTTATATATTTTTCTTCTTCATTATTATTTTCATAAGTTAATTTTTTCTTATTTTCAATTAATACATATTCATTATTATATATAATTCCTTTGCTGCCTTGATCTGCTGACTCAATTTTCCCTTCCCCATTGAAATAATTCTTATTTATTTCATATAGATCTAAGATTTCATATTCTACTATTAAAGTATTTAAACTAGGAATTTCCCTAGATATTTCCGTATCTATAAGAATATTTTTATTATTTAGAAGTTTAGTTACATCTTCAATAAATCCCTCTTTTGTTGCTGTTTCTACTTGTCTTCCACTTAAAAATAGAACAACACCCAATAATATATTGGTTATTAAGAATGCAACTATTAAGATGGTTTTTGCCTTTGACCAGTCCATTTAATTCACCATCCGATACTCCTTAATTTTTTTCATATACTAAAGATCCATTATAGATATCAAAGGCATAAAGTCCTTTATTGGTTTTTATAACCCATACACCAATCAGCTCATCTTCTATATCCTTTAGACACGGATCAAAATATGATAAAGTAATGTCTTGTATAAAGGATGAGGATAAAACTTTTTCTTTTATATCTAGATCTTCTTGACTTTCTGAAATGATATTATTTTCTTCTAAGTATTTTTGGACTATAAAATCTATATTCCTGTCTATTACATCAAAAGAAGATAACATCTTGCCCCCCGATGGAATATTATCTACTGGTTTATTTATATCTTTATCTACCGATTTATTCATATCTTTTCTAATAAAATGCTTATAAGATCTTACATGGTCATTGAAGACCTCTATCTGAACAAAATCTACCATTTCATTCCCAAGAATTATAGGTATTCCTCTAACTCTATATCTAAATGTTAAATTATACCCAAAGCTATCATCTATTTTAATTTCCTCTACCTTAGCTAAATACATTCCCTTTTGTACTCCTGCACTTTTAGATATGAATTCAGCCGCAGTGATTAAGCTTTGATATAGATTCCTCTTCTTTACAGCTTGCTCTAAAGGATGAAAATACTCTAAAGTACCATTTACATTTAACTTTAGAACTCTTTGATTATATCGATAGATCGTCGAACCGTTATTCTCACCTATTTCGCCAATATAATCAATACCTATATTTAAAAATTTTTCTGCCAACTTCTCCTTTTCTTTTTCATCCAAATTTCTTATCTCATTTTCTACATATACTGTAGGCAATGGATTTTTCATATCATTATTAGTTACATAAATATCATTATCAAATCTATAATAATCCCTCATTGAATGATAGAAATTATAATTTCCCGATTCTTCTATCATAGAAACTTGTTGTGTAAGACTAGCTACATCAATAGATTCATCATATATAGCTATATGTTTTTCTCCATCAGAAAATACAAAAAAAGAATCACCTTCACCTAGATAAACATAGATACTGTTTATATTAGGTATAGTATCTACAATAAGATTAGGCTCCTTAACATCTAAGGCTTTAGCCAATATATAAGTATTTATTTTATTAGGAAAATAAAAACTTATAGATCTTTTCCCATTATACGTTAGGAACTCATCGTTTGGTAATTCTACAACTTTAACATCTTTTAATCTTAAGATACCATTTAAGATTTTTCTGGAGTTTGTCCATAACCCATGTTTAGAATCATCATAGAAAATGGTGTGATTTTTATCACTAAAATTTACCAAATATTTATTAGGAATTATCATATCTGATAATAAATATGATGTCTTATATGTTTCATTTCTTCTGCTAAATACATCTAGCATTTCATTAGGTAATTCTATCCATAGCCTTTTGGTAAATAACAAACTAATACCTACTAATGATATCAATAGAAAAGTCTTAATCCTTTCTCTCATTTTAACCATCTCCAATATCATAAGTAAGCGTTATTTTGACTTTTGTATTATATCTGTGATTTTTACTTCTTTTGTACTATTTCCAGAATCTGGAGTCTTTAAATATACTATTATTTCAACAGTTGGTACCTCTTCTACACCAAAATCAATAACTATTTTATTAATTCCTGCTACTAATTCAAGTTGCTTATCAAAAAATCCTAGATTGCCTGACTTTACAGTTTCAGAAAGTATTTCTATATAGTCATCTTCAGTAGGTAATGTAAGTAAATCAAAGTTTTTTCTTGTAGTACCATATACCTGAATTACAATAGAAGTTCCTGAAGGAGCTTTCCCATTTATAAAAGCAACCTTATCCTCTGTAGAATAAGCATTTTTTTCAGGATTTATTACTTGATATTTAGATATATCAACTTTTGGCTCAGTTTTGCCTGTTTGGTCTGTTTTAGTTGTTTGTTCTGTTTTGCCTGTTTGTTCTGTTTTGGTTGTCTGTTCTGTCTTAGTTGTCTGGTCTGTTTTGGTTGCGTTAGTTGTATTTGTTGTATTTGTTAATGCTGCTGAATGAACTGTTGAACTAATAGCAAACAAACTAGCACCAATAAATAAACTAGCCAATATCTTCTTCCACATTTCATATCCTCCTTTACTATTTACTTTAATTAGTATTATATAGTAAATATATTACAAAATTGTTACAACATAATTAAGATTGAATTACACTTTTTCATATGGTATTTTTATTTCAACGGTAGTACCCTCTCCGAAACAGCTATCTAAGAGTATTTCACCATTATGAGCCTCTATTATTTGTTTTGCAATGGAGAGCCCAAGCCCAGTACCTCCTGATTCTCTACTTCTACCTTTTTCTACTCTATAAAATCTTTCAAATATCCTTTGTCGATCCTCTTCTGGAATACCTATACCATTATCTTTTACCTTTATACTTATAGTGTCATCCAAGCATCTTGAAGAAATTTGAATTTCTCCTCCATTTTCCGTATATTTTATGGCATTAGAAATTATGTTTAGTATAACCTGCTCTATACCATCCTTATCTATTACAATATTTGGTAAATTCTCTTCAACATCTACTATTATTTTATGATTTTTTTCCTTAAAAGCAAATTCTAATTTTAATAATATTTCCTTTAAAAGTTTTTTTGCAGAAACTTCTTGTTTTTTCCAAGTAGTCTTTTTATAATCTAAGTTTGAAAGCTGCAACAGGTCTTTTACAAGTCTTGCCATCCTATCACATTCATTATCTATTACAGCTAAAAATCTCTGTTCCATTTCCTCATCTATTCCATCATCCATCAATGTTTCTGTATAACTCTTGATTGTTGTAATAGGTGTCTTTAATTCATGAGATACATTTGCCACAAATTCCTTCCTCATATTATCTAGTTTATGCTCATTTGTCATATCTTGAAACACTATTATAAGTCCACCGATATTATTTCTCTCATTTTTAAAGGGAGCATACTTAACCTTATAGACATGTGAATCAATCTCTAGGCTTCTGTCTCCTTCTAGAGTAGTTTCATCATCATAATTAATATCATCAAGGTTTATTAGTTTTAACGGTATTGCTTCTCTAAAAATAGAATAAGGTTCTAAACTTTTTTCTTGAGTCAATTCTAATATTTCTATAGCAATAGGATTTGCATGTATTATATTTCCACTAAGATCTACCGCTATAACACCTTCTGCCATATAGTTAAATATTGTATCTAGCTTAGATCTTTCTAAGTCCATTTCTCGTATTGTATCTTTTAACTTTAATGTCAGATGATTAAACATACTGGCCAGCTGTCCAATTTCATCATCGGATTTTACCTCAACAAACTGTTCGAAGTTTCCCATAGCCATTTCTTCTGCCTTATTAGTCACATCCCTAATAGGCTCAGTAATACTTGAGGCAATTAAATAGCCTAAAAACACTGTAATTATTAAAGCTATCATAGTTGCATTTGTTAATATCTTCTTAGATTCATTTACTGTTACATATACATTTTCAAGATCCGAAACCATATAAATTATGCCTTTGACCTTTCCTACATCTGTCAAAACGGGGTAAGCAATATGATTTGCTACAGTATTTTCATTTGAATCTGGTATATCTTTACTTAACTTTTCTCCATTATAGGCTGCTAATATCAACTCTGAATCCATGTACTTCCCATTTATAAAAGCACTTTCTCCAATAATCCTCTTATTTTTCTTTGATGATGAAGCTATAACAGTAGCAATATCATCATTTTTTATTACATATAAAGTTTCATTGCTCCCAAATCCCCACGCGCTTAAAGTCTCTTGTATATCTTCTTGGACAATCATCCAGTCATCCTCTGCTAATTCAGAGATTGACTCTATTATGGTTTGTATATTCTGCTCCATAGAACTGGTAATATTTGCTATTTGTTGACTTTCTAGTCTTCCAATAATAAATATACCTACTATTACCATGGCAATAAACACTAGTAAAAAATAAACTACAATAAACCTCCACTTTATACTAGCAAACATAGTTAAGCCCTCCTGAAGTAATAGCCTACACCTCTTTTAGTTAAAATATATTTAAAGTCTCCACTATTATCTTCTATTTTTTCTCTTAGCCTTCTAACAGTAACATCCACTGTTCTAATATCTCCATAATACTCATATCCCCATACTTCTTCCAGCAATTGTTCTCTAGAAAACACTTGGTTAGAACTAGAAGCTAAGAATTTAAGTAATTCATACTCTCTAAGTGTAAGCTCTACAATATTTCCATTTTTTTTAACTTCATATTTATTTAAATCTATTATTAAATCCTCTGAAGTGATCATAACACTTGTATCATTTGAGTTAGAAACATTAGAAAAATCAACCCTTCTTAGATTGGCTTTTACTCTTGCAATTAACTCTCTCATACTAAAGGGTTTTGTAATATAGTCATCTGCCCCAAGCTCCAAACCTAATACCTTGTCCACCTCTTCCTCTTTAGCAGTAAGCATTATAACTGGAAATTTATGATACATTCTAATCTCTCTTAGAACTTGAAATCCATCTTTTTTAGGCATCATAACATCTAAAATAACCAAATCTGGAATAACTCTACTAACAGCTTGCACACCTTCTTCGCCATCATAAGCTGTCTCTACACTATAACCTTCTTTTTCTAGGTTAAATTTTATTATATCTGCAATTGCCTTCTCGTCATCAATCACCAATATTTTATTATCCATATTGAATCACTCCAATTAACTATTTACATAATTATTCTTCTCTATTAGATTATCTAATAAAGAATATTCATTGTCAAATAAATATTGTGATTTGGATATTATTCACAATATTTATCTTGAACTTAAACCTATTTTACTGTATAATTATAATATTCGAAGGGGAGTAGCTTAAAAATTGTTAGTCGTCAATACGGATTTTCCCGGCTAACTACCTAGTAATCTTCAGGAAGCAAGACCTTTGGTTAAATTTCAGGATTTAACCAAGGGTCTTTTTTGTTTTATTTTATTTATAAGTGGTATACTAATTAATAAGATTTAGAAGGAAGGGGATATCTTTGAAAGAATGGTACAGAGAAAGTAAAGAAGAGTTGTTGTTGGACTTGGATACCAATATTAATTCTGGATTGACTAAAGATGAAGTGGATCTTAGACTGGAAAAATATGGTCCTAATGATTTGAAGGAAGAGGATAAAAAAAGTTTTCTCTCTAAGGTTATAGCTCAGTTTTCAGATTTTCTTATTTTAATTTTAATAGGGGCTGCAGTCGTTTCATTTGCTGTTGGTGAATCAAAGGATGCTATAGTTATACTAGCCATAGTTATTGTCAATGCATTCTTAGGCATCTATCAAGAAGGCAGGGCTGAAAAAGCTTTAGATGCGCTTAAGAAAATGTCTTCACCTAATGCTAAAGTTATTAGAAACGGTAATTTAGTAACAGTTCCTGCTAATACTTTGGTGCCAGGAGATGTTGTATCCTTAGATGCAGGGGATATTATACCTGCAGACTTAAGACTTGTGGAAAGTTCCAATTTAAAAATTGAGGAAGCCTCCCTAACTGGTGAATCAGTACCAGTGGAAAAAGATAGTAATATAACTTTTGAAGATGAAGTATCTTTAGGTGATAGAAAAAATATGGCCTATATGAGCACTGCAATTACCTATGGTAGAGGAAAAGGTATTGTTGTAGGCACAGGTCATGATACAGAAATTGGAAAAATAGCTACTATGATTCAATCCTTTGAAGATGAAGTGACTCCTCTACAAAAACAATTAAATCAATTAGGGAAAGTACTAGGTCTTACTACAATATTTATTTGTATCGCTGTCTTCGGTATGGGACTTCTTCAGGGCAGAGAGGTTTTAGAAATGTTTATGGTTGCAATAAGTTTAGCAGTAGCAGCTATACCTGAGGGTCTGCCTGCAATTGTAACTATCGTATTAGCTATTGGTATGAACAGAATGGTTAAACGACATGCTATTGTAAAAAAACTTTTAGCAGTTGAAACCTTGGGTTCTACTACAATCATTTGTTCTGATAAAACTGGTACATTAACTCAAAATGAAATGACGGTAGTTAAAGTATTTACAGATGGGAAAATAATAGATGTAACTGGTGGAGGTTATGAGCCAACTGGAGATTTTAAGTTAGAAGGAGAAAATATAAAAGTAGAAGATATAGGTGATTTGCAAACACTCCTCTCCATATCTGCATTAGCTAATGATGCTGACTTAGAAAAAACATCTGATGGATATAAAGTTATTGGAGATCCTACAGAGGGTGCTCTAGTCACCTTGGCTGGTAAAGGTAATATTAATAAACATACAATTAATAATGAGTTTCCTCGAATAGAAGAGATACCTTTTGATTCAGATAGAAAAATGATGACCACATTTCATAAAGATTATATACCTAATAAAATTGTTTCCTTTACTAAAGGAGCTCCAGATATAATTATTAATAGATGTAATCGTATTAGTATAAATGGCAAGGTTATGGATCTTGATGATAATATGAAAGAAGAAGTATTAAAAGTAAATAGCTATTTTTCAAAAGATGCTTTAAGGGTTTTAGCCTTTGCCTATAAAGAATATAATGAATTACCAAAAGACATCTCCCCTGATTTAAATGAAGTAGATATGACCCTTATAGGATTGGTAGGTATGATAGACCCTGCAAGGCCAGAGGCCAAAGATGCTATAGCTAAATGTAAGGAAGCAGGTATACAGACTGTTATGATTACAGGAGATTATAAGGAAACTGCTTTCGCCATAGCAAAAGAACTTGGAATGGCAGAATCTATAGATGAAGCTATGATGGGAGAAGAATTGAATAAGATTTCCGATGAAGAACTAAGAGAAGTAGTAAAAGATGTAAAAGTCTATGCTCGAGTTTCACCAGAACATAAGGTAAGAATAGTAAGTGCACTAAAAGCTAATGGTGAGATAACTGCTATGACTGGCGATGGAGTAAATGATGCGCTAGCTCTAAAGAGAGCCGATATTGGTGTATCAATGGGTATTACTGGTACAGATGTAGCTAAAAATACTGCAGAATTAATTTTAACTGATGATAATTTTGCATCTATTGTATCTGCAGTAGAAGAAGGTAGAATAATATATAGTAATATTAAGAAATTTGTTTTCTTCTTACTATCCTGCAACATAGGAGAGATATTTTTAGTCTTTACTAGTATATTGTTAAATTTACCAGTGCCTTTATTACCAATCCAACTACTATGGTTAAATTTAGTTACTGATAGTTTCCCTGCACTAGCCTTAGGAGTTGAAAAAGGTGATCCCGATATTATGAAGGTTTCTCCTAGAAACCCTAATGAACCTATTCTTACTAGAAACATGCTAGTAGGAATATTACTACAGAGTTTAGCGGTTGGAGGAGCAGCTTTGCTCGCTTATAGATGGGGACTTTCTACCTATGCAGACAATATAGATAAAGCAAGAACTATAACTTTTACAGCTTTAATAACAGCAGAATTATTAAGGGCTTACTCTAGTAGGTCTCAGAGATATACTTTATTTAAAATAGGATTTTTTACAAATAAAACCTTAGTATATGGAACTCTATTCTCATTTATTTTATTACTTGGAGTCCTATATATACCATTTATGCAACCAATATTTAATACCTTCTCTCTTGGCGTAAGGGACTGGGCTGCAATTTTAGAATATGCCTTTATTCCTTTAATCGTAGGTGAAGTTAGTAAATTATTTATTAAAAGATAGAAAAATCCCTATGATATGATACCTCCTAAGTAGACAACGTAATTACTTAAAATTACTCACTCTACTTAAGGAGGTTTTTTCATGGAAAGTTGTACAAAGTCTAGTAAAGAAGTTAAAATAGAGCATGTGAAAAGTATCGACATGACGAGAATAACTTTATAATATATAAAAAATTTCTATTTAATCTTAGTATAAACTTTATCTAAATAAATTTTATAAAAGACTTCCATAATGTATTAATTTAAAATTAAAGTCTTCTATTCTTTTTGACACATTTTATTTTTTTGCAGCATAGAATAGACCAAGGAAGGTGGTAATAGTGAAAAAAATAATTAATACTAAACTTTGCCCTATTCTAAGTGCAAAAATAATGTCTCAATCTATGGAAGATGTACCTGTAATCGTACAATTTAATAATAGTGGATCAAATCTAAAAAAGAATATCAATAATTTATCCAATAGAATCAAGACTAACTTACCTCTAATAGATGGATTTGCTGGGCTTATGTCTACTGAAACCATATATCGGATTGTAAATAGTCCAGAGGTAGATTACATCAGTTTTGACTCAAAGGTATACACGCTATTAGATATTGCAACTCCTACTATGGATGCATACTTTCCTCATGATAAAGGCTATGAAGGTAAAGGCATTACAGTAGCTGTAATCGATACAGGTGTAGCTCCTCATTATGATTTGACTAGACCTACTAATAGAATCGTTGGGTTTAAAGATATGATAAGTGGTAAAGAAATTCCATATGATGATAATGGTCATGGTACTCATGTAGCTGGAATTATTGCAGGAAATGGATTGTCCTCTAATGGAAAATATATGGGAGTAGCTCCTAAAGCCAATATATTGGGAATCAAAGCTTTAGATGAATATGGTGGAGGAAGCACTTCTGATATAATTGCAGCTATATCATATGTAGTAGAAACTAAGGACAAATATAATACAAAAATAATAAATATCTCTTTAGGTACTCCTGCAAATAACTCATGTGATAAAGATCCTTTATGTAAAGCTGTTGATATGGCTGTAAAAGCAGGATTAATAGTAATTGCTGCTGCAGGTAATAGTGGCCCTAAAGAAGGTACTATATTATCTCCAGGTATTAGTAGAAATGTTATAACTGTTGGAGCTGTTGATGATAAAAGAACTATAGATCCATCTGATGATACCATTGCTCCATTCTCTAGTCGTGGTCCAACTATAGAAGGTCTAATGAAGCCTGATATAGTAGCTCCTGGAGTAAATATAAAATCTTTATCTAATACTAAATTAGATAGCTACGCTTCTCTAAGTGGTACATCTATGGCTACACCTTTAGTTTCAGGCTCCGTGGCACTTTTGTTAAATAAACATGGAAATCTTTCACCACAAGAAATAAGGGATAGGGTTACAACATCTTGTATAGATTTAAAAGAATCAAAAGAAAATCAAGGAGCGGGTATGCTGAACCTTAAAATGTTATTTGGAGATACAATAAATAAAATAGAAAATAATCAACAAGTCAATTCAATATTTGGTGAAGGTGAAATCTTTGAGAGTATATTAATATTATTAATAATCGTTTTCCTATTAGACTCTAGATTCTAAAATAAATAGAGGAAGCCTTCGCTTCCTCTATTTTAAATAATTACTTGGATTATAATTTTTTCCATTTTTTAAGACTTCAAAATGAAGATGTGAGCCTGTAGATCTACCAGTGTTTCCCACATTAGCTATATGTTGACCCTTATATACTTTATCTCCTACTTTTACCAATATCTTACTACAATGAGCATATCTGGTCTTAAAGCCATTTCCATGATCAATTTCAACTAAATTACCAAAAGCACCTCTATATCCTGCATATACTACTTTACCTCCATCAGCAGCATTTATAGATGTACCTGTTTTTGCTGCAATATCAAGACCTCTATGCATCCTTCCATTTCTCATGCCATATCTAGAAGAAATAGTTCCCCTAGTAGGTACTGAAAATGCACCTGTTGCAACTGTTTTAGGAGGTTCTTTAGTACCTTTAATTATAACTTCTGTAGTAGGACTTTGAAGTATCTCTTCTTTCACAATCTCTTTCTCTACTAAAATACCATTATGTTTTACTTCATTTGCTACAACTTTTCTTTCACCATTAGCACCAGCTACCTTGGTTTTTTTCTCAGTTTTATACATCTTATCATTATATTCAAATTCTGTTTCATACTTTATTTTTTCATTATATTCTACTTCTGCCACTGTAGCTACTGTAAGAACAGGTTTTGGTACAACTAGTTTTACCTCATCGCCTATTTGTATCTTTTCTGGATTCTTATCTGGATTAGCAGATATTAAGTCATCGACAGATAAGTTATATATCTTCGCTATAGTCCAAAAACTTTCTCCTACTTCAACTGTATGAGTTTTTATCTCCTCTGAACTTGTCAATAAATAATTGTATAAATCTTCTACATTGCCGATTTTATACAATGGCATCTCTTTTTTAGCTATTTCTACATTTTCAACTATCTTTATTTCTTTTATATTAGTATCTTCTTTGTTACTCTCTTCATAGGGCTGCTTTATTCTATTAATTACATCTTCAATTTCTTCTTTAGTCTTTAATGCCCCTACTTCCATATCATTGACTTTAAGTACATATCCATATACTAAAAAACTAATCTTTGACTTAATTTCTTTTTTCAATTCATCACTAGATGTTATTAGATCGTCTTTAGCTTTTACTTCCTCAAATTTAATATCCTTATCTAAAACTATATCTATATTATATGTACCTGCTAATTCTTTTTCTAGATTATCCATTATAGATAAAACTTCTTCTTGCTGCCTAATAGTACCTACTTTATCCTCACCAAGATAAACATCGAATGCTCTCAATCTAATTTGACTAGCCTTATATCCTGTAATACTTAAAGCTATTATAGATATAATCATTAATCCAGTTAGAACCATTTTCATATGTATGCTTTTAAAATTTATATTTTTAATTTGAATTTTCTTACCGCAATCAATAATTTTATTTATTTTTTTTCTTATATACTCTAAACTCATTCTTATATGATTGGGATTTTCCATATTGTACCCTCCTAGTCCAAGACTATCTAAATCACATTTGTAATCTGTTTGTAATCATTCTGTAACAATTATATCACAGATTATTTTTTTTTCAACTCTTTAGCATGTCTAATTAGTCTTATTATATTCTATTTGCCATAGTTTATACATCTACTAATATTCTAGTCATTTCAACGTATTTCTATATCAATTATTATGTTATAAAAATTATATTAAAAATATTAAAATTTCTTAATATTTTTTTATTCTTATCAGTAAAAGTATTTATATTTATTTTAAGGTAATACTTCTAATATCCTTTTATCTTTAATACAAATAAATAATAAGAGAAATAGGAGGGTATAATGAACATATTTATAAAAAATAACTACATAGACTCATCTTCGCCTTTTGCTTTATCTAGATTTTCAAATCTAGTTTTCAAGTATTTGTCCGAAGAACATGAAAGAAACAGAGATTTAGTCATACTTTGTATTGGAACGGATAGATCTACAGGAGATTCCCTAGGTCCCCTAGTGGGGCATAAACTATCCCCAATAATAAAAAACTTTAAAGATGTGAGTCTAATAGGCACTTTAGAGTATCCTATTCATGCTCAAAATCTGGAGGAAAATCTTGATAAGATAAATGAAAACCATAGAAACCCTTTTATAATTGCTGTAGATTCTTCTCTCGGTAGGCAAGATCGTATAGGCTATCTATCAATTAAAAACTCTCCCTTGAGACCAGGAGCTGGTGTCAATAAAGTATTGCCTGCCGTAGGAGATATAGCAATTACTGGAATTGTAAATATTGGTGGAATGATGGAATTTATGGTATTACAAAATACTCGATTATCTTTAGTAATGAATATGGCTGATATTATATCAAAAAGTATTTATTTATCACTTTCTAGATTATATAGTGATAAGGATGAAAGTTATATATTAGAAAAGTAGCCTTCGGCTACTTTTCTTCACATAATACATTTAATTTTTTATCTTCCATAGAAAACACAATTTCTTTCATTTCTGGAGCTATTTCTCCGTCTATGTTTATATATATTTTATCTCTCGTCTCTACCTTAATAGTTTTTCCCTTATACATTTTAACATACTTCTTATATTTAATATGATTCCCTTTAAAAATAGTAGGAAATAAAAATAGTAGTTTTAATTTATTAATATTCGAAACTATACATATATCTAAGTATTCATCATCAACTTTTGCCATAGGTAAAATTTTCATTCCACCACCATAATATTTCCCATTGCCAACTGCCAACAATATTATCTTTTCTTCCATAATATTATCGTCTATAGTTATTTTCACTTTCTTTTTTTTGAAACTTAATAATGTATATATAACGCTAACAGCATAAGATATTCCACTCTTTATTACCGTCTTTATACTTTGATTATTTATTACAACTTCTGCATCAAACCCAACGCTAGCTATATTTAAAAAATTAGAATCATTAACACACCCAATATCTATATCTTTTTTTAGTCCCCTACATAAAGTTTCTAATGCCTTAACGGGCTCTGTTGATATACCTAAACTTTTTGCCATATCATTTCCTGTACCTCCCGGCACAATACCTAGGGTACCTTTACCTATGTTAATTAATCCTTTAGCTACTTCATTTACAGTTCCATCTCCACCTACTGCAACTGTTATTTCATAGTTCTCTACACTGTCTTCTGCAATATTGATAGCCTCTTTAGGTCTCGTAGTCAACTTTATTTCATAATCTTTTTCGTGCTTGTCCATTATTTCCTTAATTAATGGAATCAGCCCCTTAGCCTTTCCTCCACCAGCAACAGGATTTATAATAAAAAGGATTTTACTCATCTGCAATTATCCCCCTATTAAAGAGTCTTTTCATTATATTCACCCATCACTGCTCTATCTATGGCTTGCATTTCCTCTACAGATAATGGATATATAGACTTCCCAAACTTAATTGGTTTTGCATAGCTAGTAGTATGTTCTCTGCCATAAATACTGGTGAGAACAAAGCCATTTTGGAACTTGTCCAATAATGCAATAGAAAAGCTTAAATCTGACCCCATATCACCAAAGGCATTATACCTTACAAAGCCAACCTTTTGAATAGCAAAGGCTAGCTTTGTTTCAATACTTTTCATGTTTTCTTCTATATTATTCATATCTACACGAATATCTTTCAATTCTTCACCAGTTTTTATTAGAAGTTCTTCTACGTTTACACCCTTTACACCTCTAGTAAACTCATTATATTTCTTTTTTATCTTTGATATTCTTATTTCAGCTATTAGATATAATACTAATAATACAAGTAATGCTGCAATAAGTCCTATCATAATCTCTATATTGTACGATGCCACAAAATCTCTTAGCTGAACCATATAACTTCTCCTCTCTATACTTCCTTGGCTATTTCCCTTAACGCTTTAATAGCAAATTCTATTTCTTCGTGGGTATTTTCATATCCAAAGCTAAATCTAACTACTCCTTGCTCAAAAGTTCCTATAGTCTTATGTGCTAAAGGAGCACAATGCAGTCCTGGTCTTACTGCAATATCATATTCTTCATCTAAAATATAACTTATTTCAGATGAGTCCGCATCTCCTATGTTTAAAGCAACAACTGGTGCGTGATAACCAGGCTCTAGATATCCATAAACCTTAATTCCATCTATTTTAGATACTTCTTCAATAAAATGTTTTGTAAGACCTTCTTCTTTGTTTCTAATGTTTTCTATACCTTCTTCAAATATATATTTGATACCAGCACCAAGTCCTATTATACCAGGAGCATTTGGTGTACCAGATTCAAATTTATCTGGGACTACATCAGGTTGATCCAATGAATGAGAAATACTACCTGTACCGCCCTGAAAAATTTCAACTAATTCTATACCATCTCTAATATAAAGTCCACCAGTACCTTGGGGCCCTAATAATCCTTTATGACCCGGAAAGGCAAGAAGGTCTATATTCATCTTTTCAACATCAATATCATAAACTCCAGCTGATTGGGCACCATCTACTAGATAAATTATTCCATGATTTTTTGCAATCTTTCCAATAGTTTCAATATCCATTATATTTCCTGTCAAATTTGAGATATGAGTAGTTACAATCATTTTAGTTTCTGGTCTTATGCTCTCTTCAATATGTTTTGGATTAATTCTTCCCTTAGAATCCCCCTGTACTATGGTGTTTGTAATCCCTAATTTCTCTAAAAAGGTAATAGGCCTTAAAACAGAATTATGTTCCATAGAAGTGGTGATCACATGATCACCTGGTTTTAAGACTCCTTTTATAGCCATATTTAAACTTTCTGTACAATTAAATGTAAATATTACATCCATAGGATTTTTTATATTAAAAAGTTTACTAATTTGAGTCCTAGTATCAAATATTCCCCTACTTGCTTTTAATGCTTTTTTATGGCCTGACCTTCCCGGGTTAGCGCCATACTCTATCATAGCTTCCATTATAGCATCATAAACTGCCTTTGGCTTTGGATAAGATGTTGCTGCATTATCAAAATATACCATAAAATCACTCCTATTTTCTAATCATCAATTCATATTAATCCTCATTATAAGATTCAATAAAATCAAATTTTTCCACATCAAATAGCCCCATATCTGTAAGCTTTAATTTGGGTATTACTGGTAGAGCCATAAATGCTAATGTCATAAAAGGATCTATATTTTTATTTACCTTCAATTCATCATAGGATATTTTAATCATTTCCTTTAAAGTAGAATTTGTTTCCTCGATAGGTTTAGATGTCATTATACCGCCAATTTCTAAAGGTAAGCTTTTTAATACTTCTCCTTTAGATACAAGTGTGAGTCCTCCGCCAATCCTTTTTAATTCTTCAATAGCTATTAAGATATCTTCATCATTATCTCCTATGATTATTATATTATGTGAATCATGACCAACTGTTGAACCTATGGCACCATTTTTTAATTTAAAATTTTCAATAAGTCCTACTCCTATATTACCTGTAGCTAAATGCCTTTCAATTACAACAAGTTTTAATATATCATCATTAGAAAAACCAAAATATCCGTCTACTGTATTTACTTTTTTTACTATTCTATCTGTGACTAGACTATCTTCTATTACACCTATTATATTAGCCTTATTTGTTTTCATAGGAATTTGGATATCTTCTATCCTTATATCTTTTATCTTTACCGATTCAGTCATATTTTCTGGCAAATATATTGCAGAATCGAACAAAGCCTTATTGTCCTCAGCTACTAATTTTCCACTTTTAAATACTTTTAATATATTTAAATCATCTAAATTATCTATTACAACTAAATCAGCCATATATCCCGGAGCTATGGCCCCCTTATTTTTTAGACCATAACATTCTGACGGATTTAATGTAGCCATTCTAATAGCATCGACAGGATTAATGCCAAACTTTATCGCCAGCTTAATATTAAAGTCTATACTACCTTCATTAATTAAATCATCAGGATGCTTATCGTCAGTACAAAGCAAAAATCGTCTCAAATTATCTTTATTTACCCCATGGATTATATTTCTTAAATCTCTTGCTGCCGAGCCTTCTCTAAGAAGGACATACATACCAAGCCTAATACGATCTATTACTTCCTCTATAGTAGAGCATTCATGCTCTGTTTTTATCCCTGCAGCCACATATGCATTTAGGTCTTTGTCACTAATCATGGGTCCATGACCGTCTATTATCTTATCATTAAACAAAATTAATTTATCTAATATGTTATCATCTACACCTATGACTCCAGGATAATTCATCATTTCACCTAATCCAATTACATTATCTTCATCTATTAAATCTTTTAGCTCTTTAGCTTCCAGTATAGCACCTGCATTTTCAAAATTTGTGGAAGGTACACAACTAGGTAACATTACTTGAACATCTAACGGAACATTTTTACTATCCTCAATTATATATTTTATTCCCTCTACACCTTTAACATTTGCTATTTCATGAGGGTCAGCTATTATTGTAGTTACTCCCCTAGGTACTATTACTTTAGCAAATTGAGAAGGAGATGACATAGATGATTCTATATGAACATGACTATCTATAAATCCAGGAGACAAGTACTTACCTTCTAAATCTATTTCATTCTCGCCTTTATATTCTCCTATTCCTACTATCTTTCCATTATCAATAGCTACATCACCTTTAATTATTTCACCACTGAAAACATTTATTATATTTGCATTTTTAAGTACCAATTCCGAATTTTTAGCACCTTTAGCCTTAATTATGAGATCCTTAAGTTGTTCCTTAAACATTCTGTTCCCCCCTAAGCTTTTAATAATGAAGACCTTTCTACTTATACTACTATTATACTACATTATTTTTATTATTACATAAAGAAAAAGAGAAGGTTTTCCTTCTCTTATCCTAATCTTTTGTATACTATATCCAATAATTTTTCTTTTAATTTCTTTCCTTCATTTAGAAGAGTATTTACCTTAGCTGAGATGTCTTTCTTGAATTCTTCATCTTTAATGCTACCTAGGTTAATAGTTACATTAAATAATGCTCCTTCTAAGCCTGAATAAGCTAATAATGTACCTACCCCAACATCTGTAATAGCATTTACATTTCCGTAATTAGCAAAAACTTCTTGTAGCTCTAATATTCTCAAGCATTTTTCAGCACATCTTAGAGGAACCTCTAAAGCTACCTTATATCCTTCTTGTATTGCTTTTGTTCTTGTCGCTTTTTCCTCATCAGTTTCTTTTGGAAGTTTGAAAGCTTCCATTACCTTATCAAAGGCTTTTGTATCCTCGTCTACAATACTACTCAATTCTTGAACAAGTTTTTCAACTTCTTTTGAATTTTGAGCTATTTCTGACTTAATCTCATCTGAAAGCTCTTCATATACTTTTTTGCCAACTGTCAAATTATTAACCATATTAGTAAGTGCTCCCCCGAGGCTACCTACTAAAGCTGCAACACTTCCACCTCCCGGTGTAGGCTCTCCACTAGCTGTAGCACCTATGTATTCCTTTAGGCTTTTGTCTATAAACATTTACATACACCTCCTAGTTGTATTTTACTATAAATGCTGAAAAAAGGGAACATCAATTGTTCCCTTTTTATAATCTTTATTTATTATATAATTCTCTTATTTATTCTTATCTTTGTTGCTTTATAAATGTAGTATCATAATCCTTTAATATAGCAGATGCTTGTGGTGCTAATATTAAAAGACCTATTAAGTTAGGAATAACCATCAGACCATTAAATGTATCCGCCAAATCCCATACTAAATCAACTTTCAGAAATGAACCTAAAATGATAAAGCCAAGTACTACAATTCTATAAATATTTACAGCCTTAGGTCCAAATAAATATTTGATATTTGCTTCTCCAAAGAAATACCATCCTATTATAGTAGTAAATGCAAAGAAGAATAAACTAATAGCTATAAATGTTAATCCAAAATTCCCAAGGCCTAGTTGAAATGCCTTTTGAGTCATTTCTATACCTGTAAGGCCTAAAGTATTAGCTCCTGTAACTAAGTTGATTAGTGCTGTAACTGTACAGATAACTAATGTATCTATTATAACTCCAACCATAGCAACCATACCTTGTTGTGCTGGGTGATCTACCTTTGCAACTGCATGAGCATGTGGTGTTGAACCCATACCAGCTTCATTGGAGAATAATCCCCTTGCAATACCAAATCTAACAGCCTGCTTCATTGTAACTCCCAAAGCCCCACCTACTGCTGCTTGAGTAGTAAATGCACCTGCAAATATACTCTTAAATGCTGGCCCTATTGCAGAAGGATTTTTAAATATTATTACAAAACTACCTATAATATAAAGTAAGGCCATAAATGGTACTACTAACTCTGCAAAGCTAGCAATTCTACTCATACCTCCTATTAATATAAGAGCTACAAATATTGCAGTTGCAACTCCTATGATAACCTTATTAACTCCAAATGCTGCATTAACAGCTGTTGCTATTGAGTTTGACTGAACCATATTACCAACAAATCCTAATGCTATTATTATAGTAACAGCAAAAAATCCTGCCAAAAACTTACTTTTTACACCCCTAGATAAATAATAAGCTGGACCTCCTGTAACTTCATCGCCAGATCTATCTGCATATTTTTGTGCAAGTACAGCTTCACCAAAGTTAGTAGCCATACCTAATATTGCAGATATCCACATCCAGAAGATAGCTCCTGGACCACCAGCTGCTATAGCTGTTGCTACACCTGCTAGGTTACCTGTACCTACCTGTGCTGCTACTGCAGTAGCCAAAGCTTGGAAAGATGTCATTCCATCTGCATCGGCTTTTTTATCTTTTTTAAATATTCCCCCAAAGGCTTGCTTAAATCCTGGGCCAACCTTGCTAATTTGTGGGATTCCTAGTCTAAAAGTATAATAAATTCCTGTACCTAATAAAGCATATATTAGGAATTTTTCCCACAAAAATTCGTTTATTAAAGTAACAAACTCTCGCATTAAAACCTTCCTCCTCTTTTAGTATAATAAATTTTTATGACACAGTTCTTAATATATCATTTCTCTATAGTTTTGTAAACTATATTTTGTTAATTTTTCTTCAAAGATTGTATTTTATTCTAATTCCTCTGTCTTATATTGCCTATTTTATATATAAATAATCCATTTTTTGAATAAAAAAACAACCATTTTTTGGTTGATTCAAATTGTTAACATTCTATATTCCAATAGTTTTTTATTTAGAATTTAATTTTGCCTTAAAATATGCTACAATTAACATTATTCGGATAATATACATAATTAATAGTTATCCATAAAATTTATATAATTCTGGGGGATTTAAATGAATAATGATATATCTAGTTATTTAGATAAGTTTGACGATCAAACAGTTCAAAGATTCTATTCAATACATGAACTTATCTTCGACAGTACATCTAATAAAATAGATGAAAAACTGTGGGCTAAGCTACCTTCATATTATGTTGAAGATAAATTTATTCGTATTATACCATTTAAGGATCATATTAATATCGAAGCAAATGCTGTACTTCTTTATAAAAAAGAACTTTCTGAATATAAAATAACTCCTAAAGGCATGTTGCAAATTTTTCATAATCAACCAATTCCTATTAAAGTATTAGGAGAGATATTTAAAAAAACTCTCCAATAGTCAATTACTTGAATAAGTCGTCTAAATATGAAATTACATTTTTCTTTTATGCTTGGTCCAACTAGCTTTTGATTTTTTAGATACAGAATTTTATAAAAATCAAATGGCTTTTTGATTTTTATGTAATCAAAAAGCCATAAGCCAATGATCTAAATCAACATTTGCAGGTTTATTTTTATATCATATAGAGATTACTCCATTTATGACTATTTTAGCATTTCCTCCAATTTTAACTATTGGCTTCTCATTCTTTTCTATAATTTCACAGTAAATAGTACTAGGTCTATTCATAGATTGACCTTGATAAGATATTATATTATTATCTTCAATTAAATTATTTTTCTTTAAAAAATAAATTAAGGCACCATTTGATGTTCCTGTAGCAGCTTCTTCATCAATCCCTACTAAAGGAGCAAAATTTCTCGTATATACAAAGCTTGAATTTATTTCTGGTAAATGAAATGCATGTACACCAGTTACACCTAAATCTTGAGAAATCTTTGCTAAAGTTTTCATATCAATATCTAATTTATCTAATACTTCATTTTTCTTTATAGGTAATATAATATCTGGGAGACCTGTAGAGATTATTTCTGGATATATTATATCATCTAATACTCCAACTTCATTTATATTAATCCCCATTGATTCAATTAAAGGAGATATATCGCTAATTGAACCAATTTTCTTAGGAGTAGCTTGTTCCATAAATATTTTATCTACTTCACCATTTTTGAATATTATATCAACAGATAGTTTACCTGCTTTTGTATCTTGATAAACTGTTTTTACACCATTAGCAATGGATTTAATATATCCCATTTTTGCTAAAGTATAAAATGTTGCAATTGTAGCATGTCCACATAAATCTACTTCACAAACGGTTGTAAAAAATCTTACTGTAAATAAATCATCATATCTTGAAGTGACAAATGCAGTCTCAGATAAGTTCATTTCCTTGGCAATATTTTGCATTATATCCTCAGTTAAATATTTAGCATCTAAAACTACTCCAGCTGGATTTCCTCCAAAAGCCTTATCAGAAAAAGCATCTACTTGATATATATTTAATTCCATATATTTCTCCTTTCAGTCTTTCCAAATAAAACAAATTCTTACTTAGTTAAAACTTCTATAATTCTCTCCAAATCTTCATATCCATAATACTCTATTTCAATTTTTCCTTTTTTATTTCCTTGTATCAAATTAACCTTTGTGCCTAATGTTCTCATTAAGTTTTCTTCTAAATCCATTATATGAGGATCCCTATTTTCTTTACTATTAGTGCTTTTAGTTGCTATAGTTTTTTTATTAGTCATTTCCTCTGTCTGCCTGACATTTAAATTATTATCTATTATTTTTTTTGCAGCTAATAATTGTTGTTGTTTATCTTTAATACCTAATAGAACTTTACCGTGACCAGATGTTAACTCTCCTTTAGCTATATAGTCTACAATTTCACCTTCTAAATTTAAAAGCCTAACTGTATTTGCTATATATGATCTGGATTTTCCTACCTCATTTGCTAATTCTTCTTGAGTTAGATTATAATCTTTCATTAATTTCTTATATGCTAAAGCTTCTTCTATAGGATTTAAATCTTCTCTTTGAATATTTTCAACCAAAGCAAATTTTGCTGATACCTCTGTATTTACATCTTTTATAATGCAAGGAACTTCCTCTAGTCCAGCCGCCTTACAGGCTCTTAGACGTCTCTCCCCTGCTATTATTTCATATTTATTTTTTACCTTCCTAACTATAATTGGTTGTATTAGTCCATGTATTTTTATGGAATTAGTTAAATCTGATAGTGCATCTTCGTGGAATTCTTGTCTCGGTTGGTTCTCATTAGGTATAATCAATTTTATATCTATGTTTTCAACGAGCTCATTTGACGGTTTGCCTTCATCAACTATTATTTCTTCAGAAATTAAAGCAGATAATCCTTTACCCAACCCTCTTTTTTTTACACTCATATTATCACTCCTCAACTAATTCTAAAAACTCTTCAGCTAGCTCCATATATGCCTCTGCACCCTTTGATTTAGAATCATAATCCATAATTGATAATCCATAGCTTGGTGCTTCAGCTAATCTTACATTTCTAGGAATAAGACTTACGTAAACCTTACCTTTAAAAAAGCTTTTTACTTCATCTACTACTTGTATGGATAAGTTTGTTCTACCATCAAACATGCTAAGAACAACTCCTTCAATTTCCAAGTTGGGATTCAATCCTTTTTTTACAAGTTTTATTGTTTCAAATAATTGGCTTACACCTTCTAATGCATAGTACTCACACTGAATAGGTATGATTACACTGTCAGAAGCAACTAATCCTATTACAGAAAGTATTCCTAAGGATGGAGGACAATCTATGAAAATATAGTCGTATTTATCTTTAACATTTTCTAATTTGCTTATTAGTATCTTTTCCCAATTTCCTTCTCTAGCTAATTCTATTTCTAAGCCTGCTAATTCATTATTTGATCCAATTATGCTTACACCTTCTGCTGAAGTTTCCCTAATAGCATCCTTTAAATCCACTTTATTTACCAATACATCATAGATAATAGGATATCCATCATTTTTCTCCACTCCTAGTCCCGAGGTTGAATTACCTTGAGGATCAATATCAATCAAAAGAACTTTCTTTCCTAACTTTCCTAATCCTGCGCTTAAATTTATGGTGGTTGTAGTCTTTCCAACACCACCTTTTTGATTGAATATGGATATAATTTTGCCCAAAAAACCACCACCCTGTGTTTCATCTTATTACTTATATGATATCAGATTATGTTAATATTTGAAAGAAATCTTTAATGTTCCACGTGGAACATTAAAGGAATAGCAAAACTAATTTTCATAGAAATATGTAGCAGATTTATGAATTAGTTCTTCAATACCAAATTTATAGTACGGCATTAACTCATCTGCTTTCCAAATATCTACCCAAACTATTTCAGAAATTTCTTGAGGATTTTCAATTGAAATATTTCCTCCAATAATTTCCCCTCTAAATGTGATAAAAACGATATGTTCATCTTCCTCTTCAAAAAAACATTCGTTTACAGCAGCTACATCTTTGATCTTTACTAAAAGACCTGTTTCCTCACGTACTTCCCTAATAACAGCCTGTTCTAAAGTCTCATCTTTTTCTACTGCACCTCCAGGCATAGACCAACTATTACTATCACAATTATATACCATAAGTATCTGTTTACTTTCTTCATTGTATATTAGGCAATACACAACATTTACTTTTTTCAATTATATCACTCCTCAGAATAAAACTAGTCAAACTTATTGAAGAAATATGTTACGTCATTATCCTTTCCATCACTTGTTTTTTCACCACCAGATTTTTCATACAATAAACAGGCACCAGTATTGTTTTTTTGTGTAAACAAAAAAAATCTACAAATCCCCGTCAGCTTACATAAATTCTTTATATCGGTAAGCATCTGAAATCCAACACCTTGCCTCTGATACTCTGGGAGCACGCCTACTTCATGAATGTATAGCATATTTCCTTTGCTATCAAGTCGATTAAGTTCATATCCATATGCAAATCCAATTATTTTTTCTTCTTGAATACACGCAAAAATCCAATTGTTTGGATTTAAAAGAAATTGCCTTGCATTTTCCTCAACAATAAATCCATTTCTAAAATTCTTTTCCATTTGTAATACAATATCTAAATCAGAGAGACCTAACTTTCTAAATTCCCGTTTTGTTATCATATTAGCACCTCATTACATAAATAATTTTCTAATTAAAATTTAATATCATAGTAAATATAAAAAATCTTCTATTAAAAAATTAAATCCTTTTTTGAAAATAAAGAACAAATGAGGACTTTATTATAGATTATAGAAGTATCTATTTATCCTATTTCTCTACCTGATTGACATTTATAATTTCTAATCATCATTCCTTGAGCTTTAAACATTCCTTGTTTTTTATAAAATGATTGTAAGTCTTCATCGCATAGTAAATCTATCATATAAAAATCATTTAGTTCCTCTAACATCCTTTTAACTAGTTCAGTTCCTATACCTTGATTCTTATATTTAGGCAACACCTCTAAAAGAGGAATATATGCAGATAAAACTCCATCACTAATAGCATTTATAAAACCAATTATCATATTATTTTCATCTATAGCAACTATAGATTTATAACTACCTTCTAAAATTTCTCTATGTTTTTCTACACTAGGTGGATTTGGCCATCCGTCAAAGAAACCTTGTCCTATTTCTAAGTATTTTAAATTTGAAGAGTATGTTTTATACTGAATCAATTTTCTCACTCCTTTATAAATATTAATTTCCTTAAGATAATAACAAATGGCTTATTAATGTTCCACATGGAACATTAATTATTATATCTCCCTTCTTCTAAAAATGGAGCATACATCATAATGGCATGGTTTTCTGTTATATATTCATGGCCAATTAAATTCCCTTCCAAATCATATTTATTTCTATATAGAATATTATGTCTTGTATATCCACCCCAAAATTCTGGCTGAATTTTATGTTCTTTTTCATAAACCTCGTATTCATATATTGGCTTCGACACACTTCTCCATTCCCCATATAAATATTCTTGTTCTATTTCTATATAAAGTTGATAAGGCTCATTTGTTTCATTTTTTATCATCAAATCTCTATAATTATAAACACAAGTTGCTCCACTGCCAAAGGGTTGAGTTCTATTAGAATCAGGAAAAACATCATAGCTATGCCTATATCTTTCTACAACTGTTAAGGGTGTATGTATTGTCATCCAGTATATAAGATTTGATAGCTGACACAATCCGCCACCTACTCCAGATTTAAAACTACCTAAAAATAGCACCATACCATCTTTATAGCCTTTTCTTCTTGTAGGTTTTCCTACTAATTTCCAATAAGAAAATGTCTCTCCTGGCCTTACTATTATTTTATTTAACCTTGCAGTAGCAATTTTTAAATTAATTATTTTATTATACTGTAAATACATATCTACATTTTTTAACTGCCTTATTAATGGAGTCTGATGTGCAAACTGAATGTAAGGTAACAATGTATTAGATTTTTTCTTTGAAAACTTCACTCCTCCAAATATCCAATAAAGATACCTTTTAGAAGTAAAATAACACTTCCCTGCTATTAATCTAAGTTTTGATCTTTCAATAGGTCTTAAGCTCATTTAACTCACCTATTTCCCCTATTATACTTTTTAATTTTCTGCTCCTTAATTAAATAACTTATAAAAACAGCTCCTATTGAAACAATTAATTTAATCTTCCAAAGATGAAAGAAGTTTCTTATTAAATAGTCTATTGATCTAAACATCAGAAATTTAATAGGCGAAACATAGTCTATCTTTACACCTGGAAAGAATCCAAACAATATATATATTATAATAAAAGCTATAAAAAAATTGCTTTTATTATCCTTCATCTTCTTCACCTCGTTTTATGCTAAACTAATCTATTTTAATCATATCATAAATAAATTTAATTTAGTGATTATTAAGTAATTTGTAATAATAATGTAATTTGATAATAAGGATTATTGTATTGATTTTAGATTGTTAGTTATATTACTTCTTGGGTATATCTAATTTAAGTATAAATAAATATAAATAAGGAGTGATCCAATGACTAATATAAAGGTATTTTCGGACTTTGCTTGTCCCTTCTGCTATATAGGATTTTCAATAGCTAATAAGCTGATACAAGAAATCCCTAACATAAATATTGAATGGTTACCCTATGAATTAGATCCCGACTTGTCCTTAGAGGGAGTTTATTTGACTAATCATATTCCTCAAGAGCAAATAGATATGAGCTACAGAAGAATTGAAAGACTTGGTTCAGAATATGGATTAATATATAATAGCAAAATTAAAAAATTTAATACCCATAGATTGCATAAGGCAGCTCTTTATGCACATGAAGAAGGCAAGTATTACGAGTTTGCTAAAGAAGCTTTTAAAACAATTTTTGAATATGGTAAAAATGTTGGAGAACCTATAATAATTAATGAAATAGGATTAGTAGCTGGATTAAATATAGTAGAAATGAATAATTGTATTGACAATGGCAGCTTTGATGAAAAGATGAAAGAAGCTAAATATTTAGCATCTGTATATGAAATAGATAGTGTACC
The DNA here is from genome assembly GCF_018917285.1 of Tissierella carlieri. Classification (NCBI taxonomy): domain Bacteria; kingdom Bacillati; phylum Bacillota; class Tissierellia; order Tissierellales; family Tissierellaceae; genus Tissierella; species Tissierella carlieri. The sequence goes on from NZ_JAHLOH010000019.1 coordinate 163,843, forward strand.
TACCTTTATAGTAAATGATAAGAAGAAAGTAACACTATTAAAAGATTATGAAAAATTTAAGAAAGATTTATTAGAATAAATCTTTTAAAGCAATAAATGTTCCACGTGGAACATTTATTGCTTTATCTTTTTAATTTTGATTTTTTTATGTTTTCTAGACTTATATTTTATATAATTAATTGCTAACGACAGTTTTGTTCAGATAAAAGATATTTATCTTCTCTACATTAACGAACCATTTCAATAAATTAACATATCTCTTTAAATATATCTGTGTAAATAATTTTTCCGTTTAACTCTTTTTACTAAAATATACTTTGCTGAAAATCTTATTTTAAAACCATTTTCATCATAGTTTTCACATCTATTACGTAAAAAATATAACTTTTAAAATACTAGAGATAATGTCCAATTGTTATAGCATCATATAACTTTAATTGATACATAATATCCATTTGGTTATATCCCATCGCCTTACTAATAGTTCTAAAAATTCATACTCTACTCCGTGACAACCTAAAAAATATATTACTATCAAATAATTGATACTTTTTTTATATAATTTTATTTATAAATGTTTTCATAATAATATGATAACTAAATATAATTAGCTCTTCAACAATAATATTTAAAAACCTTTTACTATATAATTTCAATAATCCATTGAAAAGCACTATAGGCCCAAATTTAAGTTATACTTGTTAATCATACCTATTATATGGACATCCCCTGAAAAGTTTCTTAAATCTCAAAATACAGCCTCGTTTTTAATAGCCCATCTGGTAAATTTTAGACATTGGTTAAAACAACATCGGAAATATTTTAAAATAAATAATTTAAAAATATTAATATATGATAATACTAAAAAATATTTTTATAATATTTATATAAAATTTAATAATGAACTTTATATTATGAAGCAAACTATTATAAGTGATTATTTTTGGATAGCCCGTCGTACAATTCTCCAAATTCTACTTGCAGATAAGACAATAAGTTACTAATGAAATTATTTATAAATCATAACTTTAAAAATTTTATAAAATACCTTTAGTTTTTAAATATTCTTCTGCTTTTTCCATTCTTCGTCCATTATTTTTTACAAAGAGGTCATAGCGTCGCTTAATCCACATGTAAGTTTTATCTCTAACATATGAATCATCTGCGCCCTGAATAAAAGGAACACAAGCAGTAAATGAGTCAAAGCTCAATAGAGCCTCAAAACATTCCAGTTGTTGAATGTCCTTTCTAGTAACGTTTACATAACCTTCTAACATATATTCTTTTAAATCAATACCAAACCATGAATAACAAAGAATTAATGTATTTGCAATATCATATCGACAATCAACAATCTTTGACTTTTCCCAATCCAAAATATACAGCTGTTTTTTATCAGTAAATATAACATTCCAAAAATGATAATCGCCATGATTAAGGCAAATATTATTAAAGTTAACCTCCTTAAATCTTCTACAGAGTGAATCAAGAATTTCTAAATATTCCATTTCCCCTAGATTTATTATTCTATTTTTTAGTGATTCTATATAATCACTAAAATACTTCTTTTGGCTTGTATAATAACCAGGAATGACTTCTTTAATTGAATTAATATCTAGAAAGTGTATATATCCCAATGTCTCTCCAAACCTTTTCATCAAACATCCAAATTGCTCTCTATCATTTATATAAATTTTATCGAGAGTTTTACCCTTTATCTTTTCCATAATAATTAAAGTCTTTTCTTCATCTTCAAAATATATTTCCGGAATATTTATATAATCGCTATTAAGATAACTTTTAAATATAGCCAGTTCTTTTTTATATTTTGAAACACCACTATTACCTTTATAAACCTTTGAATAATCCTTAAAAACAACATCCTTAGAGAATTCCAGTTGATTTATATAATATTTAAGATTAAACATAGCTATATCATTACTAAAGCCTTCATTAACGAATTGTAGATTTGTCATTTCTATATCTACTTGCTTTTTGGTTTTCTTTTCAATTAATTTTTTTACATTTTCACTAAGTCTCTCCTTATCCATAGTCCTCCCCTCATATCTTAATACTTTATCAGCCATATCATATACCTATTAATATCTTCTATTTTCTCTGTTATAACTTTATAAATTCATAATATAAATGTAAAAACCTAATAATTATACTCATGGTCACTGACCTTTATTTTTTGAATTAAAGCCTCATCCTTCCATGGCTTCCTTATTTCTATTAAATTTAAAACATTATATCCTCTTTTAGCTAAAAAAGATATCATCTTATCATTATTAGGATTTACCCAATTATAAACTGTGTCTTCTCCTAGCTCTCTGGCAATAGTTTCCGCTTTCTGATATAATTTTGATGCTACTCCCTTTCTTCTTGAATCATGAGAGACAAATAAAGACTCAACCCATACTACACTATCATCAATTCTACAAACTAAATATCCTAATAACTCTTTCCTATCACCTTCCACAACAAATATAGGATATTTTGCCTCCATATATTCTTTAAATTCTTCTCTTCCTTGCTCAATATTAATAGATGATTTAATTCCTTTAAGTTCCTTTAGCTCTTCTCTAAATTTTGCTATCAGTATTGATATTTTCTTTTCATCTTCAAATTTTGGTAATCTTATAATCATAATTTATTTTCTATCTTTAACTTTCATCATCAAGGTCTATAATTATTTTTCTACAACTAGAACATTTATAGCTTTTCACCTTTGCTTCAGATAAAAAGTTATTTTTATTTAATTTTTCTGATTAAAATACCCAAGCTTCTAAGGTCGGTTCTATATTTTGTGGCAACCATATTATTCCTTTCCGTACTCCATAACCTCCTCCGGAAATAAATCCGGAAATAAGTTCTTTATTGCAATATGGACAATTCATATTACACCCCCAAGATATTAATAAATTCATTGATATACTACATCTACTTTTGTGCATCCTAATAGCTTATTTATAAATTTAACCTTTTCTTTATTTTATAATTTACTAACCTTTAACAACATCATAACCCAGTACTTTTAATTCATCAATAAATAAAATAATGTTCCACGTGGAACATTATTTTATTTATTGATGAATTTCTATAATATGTACTTGCCCATATGAATATATATATTTTATATGAAATAATAATTCAAATACAGGGAGAATCTAAATGGGAAAGATAATAAAAGACCTTAACAAACTATTAAATCTTACGATTGTAATTATTATATTGATGTCATTAACCATATACGACATATATCCCGAAGCTATATATACATTTTCAAATAATCAGACAGCAATCGTATCAAAAGGACCAAAAGAGGAAAAGATTTTAGCCTTAAGTTTCGACGATGGACCTCATCCCACATATACTGTTGAGATTCTTGATATACTAAAGGAATATAATATTAAAGCAACATTTTTCGTTCTAGGTATACATGCTGAATTATATCCAGATATAATAAATAGGCAAATATCAGAAGGACATGAAGTTGGTAATCATTCCTATTCTCATGTAAACATGAAAAAAGCCTCTAAAACCGTAATTAAGGAAGAATTTAAAAAAACACAAGACATAATTTATTCCATAAGTAATGTAAAACCTAAAGTCTTTAGACCTCCTTATGGTAATTATAATGATGAAGTAATTAAAATAGTCAGTAGTGATAATACATCTATTGTTCTTTGGACTTTCTATCAAGATTCAAAGGATTGGAGCAACCCAGGAGTAGATTCAATAGTGAATACTACTTTATCAAAGGCACAAAATGGAGATATTATACTTTTTCATGATTATGTATATAAAGAGGAAAGCCATACTGTAGAGGCCTTAAAAATAATTTTGCCTAAATTAATTGATGAAGGATATAAATTTGTTACAATGTCTGAATTAATTAACATTACCGAAGAAAGAAAGGTGTTGAATAATTATAATTAAATTTTAACTGTATTCATTATATATAGTAAAAAGTCAGGGATACTCCCTGACTTTATTTTGGTATTTTGACAACTACTTCTACATGGTCACCTTTATCTACCTCTTTATACTCAGCCTTAACACCAGTATCTTTAATTGCAGAAAAAGCCTTTTTAATTGTATTTAGATAAATTCTAATATTTATCATACTCTTAATGTTTTGTTTTACTTCATTATCCTCTCTCTTAGTTAAATCATCTAATATATCATTAACCAATTCCTCTGTCTTATTTACATTTAGTTCATTCTTTATTACTTTTTCTAAAATTTTTCTTTTTAAATCATCGTCAGCTAATTTTAATAATGCTCTTCCATGTCTCTCTGTAAGATTATATTCTAATAAATTTTTCTTAATATCCTCTGGTAATTTTAGAAGCCTTAATTTATTAGCAATTGTCGACTGATTTTTTCCCATCTTTTCAGCTATTTCTTGTTGAGTGAATCCATGGTCCTCTATTAAATTATTATATCCTTCAGCTTCTTCAATAAAATTTAAATCTTCTCTTTGTAAGTTCTCCATTAATGCAATTAAGGCAGATTCTTTATCCCTGTAATCTACTATAATAGCTGGTATCTCATGAAGTTCAGCCAATTCCGAAGCCCTAAGCCGTCTTTCTCCAGCTATTAACTCATAAGAATCTTCCTTTATCTGTCTAACACTAATTGGCTGAATTACTCCATAAGATTTTATCGATTGACTTAACTCTTCTAATGATCTTTGATTGAAATCTTTTCTAGGTTGATATGGATTTGGTTTAATATCAGATATAGGAATATATTTGATTTCCGGTTGAAAATTTTTCATATGCATCCCTCTTCTCAATTGACTTTAATATATATTTCTATATTGAGCAGAATATTTCCTTCTTTATTGCCCAAGTTTTTTCCTACAAATTCTCCTATATTATAAGGGATTTTTCTTTGGTTTTCCTCCTCCCCTAGGATATTTTGTAGGAGTTTCTTGTATTTTGTGTATTATTATCAAAGAATGTATTATGTCAGAATTAGGAATCCTAACAATTTCCTTCTTTAAAATTTTTCCACCTAGAAGCTTTATTCCTTTTTCAGCTTCTTTAAGTTCTTCGTCTACTTCTGACCCTTTCATTGATATAAAGTATCCTCCTACTTTTACAAAAGGTAAAGAGTATTCTGAAAGAGTATCTAAAGAAGCTACTGCTCTAGATATACAAATATCATATTGTTCTCTGTATTTTGGTGTTCTACCAAATTCTTCTGCTCTACCATGTATAGCATCTATATTCTTTAGCTCTAAGGCTTTAATAACCTCATTTAAAAAAATAATTCTTTTATTTAAGCTATCCAGTAAAGTAACTTGAAGTTCATTATTGAAAATTTTAAGAGGTAAGCCTGGAAATCCTCCACCTGTACCTATATCTATTATCTTCTTTTTTCCCTCAAATAATTTTGTGATTATCGGCGTTAAACTGTCTAAAAAATGCTTTATATCTATTTCTATATCATCAGTTATAGCAGTTATATTTATTTTTTCATTCCATTCTTTTAATAAGTCTTTATATTTAATGAAATGTTCCTTCTGTTTTACACTCAACTCAATCCCTAAATCTCCTAAACCCTCTATCAAGGTTTCAATATTACTCATCTATCCCTACCCTTTCTTCTCTTCTTTTATGCTCCATATAAATTAATAATACGTTTATATCTGAAGGTGAAACACCTGATATTCTAGAAGCTTGTCCTACAGAATCAGGTTTTATATTATTTAGCTTTTGTTTTGCTTCATTGCTTAAACCCTTTATCTCATTATAATCAATATCTTGACTTAATTTTTTATTTTCTAGCTTTTTAAATTGATCTATTTGTATCATTTGTTTCTTTATATAACCTTCGTATTTAATTTGAGTCTCTACTTGTAATCTAATTTCCCTCAATAAATCAGGTCTATCTGGATCAAGAGCCGATAATACATCATATCCTAATTCAGGTCTTTTTATAAGTTCATAAATATTTGTAGGAGTATTTATTGGTGTACTGTTTAGACTCTCTATAATATTATTATTTTCTATTGTTGGGTTTATTTGCACCCTTTTAAGTCTCTCAAGTTCTTTTTCTATAGACTCTTTCTTTGCAAGAGTCTTTCTATATCTTTCTTCTGTTACTAATCCTATTTTATATCCACGTTCTGTAAGCCTCAAATCAGCATTATCTTGCCTTAAAGTGAGTCTGTATTCAGCCCTTGATGTCATCATTCTATAAGGTTCCTCTGTACCTTTAGTAACTAAATCATCAATTAATACTCCAATATATGCCTCTGATCTATCAAGTATAAATGGTTCTTCATCTTTTATATTCAGAACAGCATTTATTCCTGCAATTAAGCCTTGAGATGCGGCCTCTTCATATCCTGATGAACCATTTATTTGACCTGCAAAGAAAAGATTATTTATTTCTTTATGCTCTAATGTCCTTTTCAATATTGTAGGATCTATTGAATCATATTCGATAGCATATGCAGATCTCATAAATCTCACATTTTCAAGCCCTATAATTTCTTTATACATCTCTAATTGTACTTCCTCTGGTAATGTAGAACTAACACCTTGTACATACATTTCCTTAGTAGATAAACCTTCTGGTTCTATAAATACTTGATGTTTATTTTTATCAGAAAATCTTACAACTTTATCTTCAATAGATGGGCAATATCTAGGTCCTACCCCATCAATATCACCTGCATACATGGGTGAACGATGTAAATTATTCTTTATAATTTCATGCATTTTTTCAGTAGTATATGTTAAATAACAAGGAACCTGTTCTTTATCAAACACCTTATCCATATTTAAGAAGGAAAAAGGTATAACTTCCTTATCTCCAGGCTGAATCTCCATCTTTGAATAATCTATGCTATCTCTATGAACTCTAGCAGGTGTACCAGTTTTCATTCTTCTTAAATTGAATCCCTTCTCCTTCAGTGCATCTGATAAAAGTATAGAAGGAAACATTCCATCTGGTCCTGATTCATAATTGACTTCTCCCATGAATATTCTTCCCTTTAGATAGGTACCTGTTGCTAAAATTACAGCCTTACAATTATAAATAGCACCTGTTCTAGTTAAAATTCCTTTTACCTTATTACCTTCTAACAATATATCTATTATTTCTCCTTGTCTTAGAATCAAATTTGGTTCATCCTCTAATACTTTCTTCATTTCAGTATGATACATTTTTTTATCGGCTTGAACTCTTAGAGAATGAACAGCTGGTCCCTTAGAAGTATTTAACATTCTCGATTGAATAAATGATTTATCTATATTTAATGCCATTTCACCGCCAAGAGCATCTATTTCTCTTACCAAATGTCCCTTTCCTGTACCACCTATATTGGGATTACAAGATAGAGCTACGATAGAATCTAAGCTCATTGTCATTATCATAGTATTCATACCCATTCTACTGCTTGCTAAAGCAGCTTCAACACCTGCATGTCCGGCACCTACTACTATAACATCATATTCTCCTGCAAAATATTTTTTTACTTCCTTCATAAATTTCACCTTTCTAATAATGCAGTGAATAGTGAATAACTAATAGTGAATAGTTAAGACACAAAACTCTTACTCAAAACTATTCACTTTTCACTATTAACTCTTCACTAACTCTTTATTTTCCTATACAGAACTCAGAAAATATTTTATCCAATATGTCTTCTCCAATGGTATCACCAGATATTTCTCCTAAGTTCTCCCAACAATTCTTTAAATCTACCTCTATACAATCTATTGGTACATTTCCTTTTATATCTTCTATTGCTTGAGTTATATTTTCTAAAGCCTTAACTAATTGGTTTTTATGTCTTACATTAGTAACCACAGTATCTGAGTAAATCTCAATTTCCCCACTATAGAACATATTCTTTATACTTCTTTCCAATATATCTACACCTATGCCAGATGTAATAGATGTGCTTATAATCTCCCTTTCATTTAAAAGAGATTTCAAATAAGACTCATTATATTTTGTAGGTAAATCTGTTTTATTTAAAAGAATTATACTTTTCTTATCCTTTATCAGCTCTATTATTTCATAATCCTCATCAGATAGTTCTCTTGAGGCATCAAATACTGCAATAATTAAATCTGCCTTTTCTACTGTTTCCTTAGCTCTATCTACCCCAATTTGTTCAACTAAATCATCAGTATTTCTTATTCCAGCTGTATCTATTATCCTAAGCGGTATTCCATCAATATTTACATATTCCTCTATAATATCTCTTGTAGTACCTGGTATATCTGTTACTATAGCTCGATTTTCTCTAAGAACTGCATTTAATAATGAGGACTTTCCAACATTTGGCTTCCCCAATATTACAGTATTTAATCCATCTCGAAGTATCTTACCTCTATCTGCTGTAGAAAGAAGTTTTTCAATTTCTTCCTTTACCCTGTTTCCACTTTCCCGCAAATCTTCATATGTGACTTCTTCAATGTCTTCATCAGGAAAATCTATAGAAACCTCCACATGAGCAATCATTTCTAACAATATATTTCTTATTTCCTTTATCTTTCTTGATAAAGAACCTTCCAGTTGATCTAGAGAGGCCTCAAAACTCTTATCGGTCTTAGCCCTAATCATATCTATTATAGCCTCTGCTTGAGATAAATCTAATCTCCCATTTAAGAATGCTCTTTTAGTAAACTCACCAGGCTCAGCTAGTCTAGCACCATTATTTAATATCAATTCTAAGACCTTTCTTACAGAAATTATTCCACCATGACAATATACTTCCACCATATCTTCTCTAGTATAGGTATGAGGACCTTTCATATAAGATATTAAGACTTCATCTATTAACTGATTATTTTTTTTATCTACTATATGACCGTATATTAATTTTCTATTATAATCTTCATTTAATTCTTCAACCTTATTCCCTTTAAATATTGTATTTCCTATATTTAAAGCATTCTTTCCACTAATTCTTACTATACCAATACCTGCTTCTCCAACAGCAGTAGAAATAGCAGCAATAGTCATAATATCACCTCTTCTGCATCTATATATAAAGGCTAACATAAAATTACAATTTTTTATTTAAAATTAAAAAATTGACTTTTGTTAACTCTACTAATTGTAATATACCATTAATAATAAAATAATAAAACTACTTTAATCCAGTATTTATTATTCCAAAATCATTCATTTATATAAATTTTTGTAAATTTTCCTATATCATAAGAGAAACCCAGTACTATACTGGGTTTTTAGCTTTGTCTTGATTGAATAACTACTCTTCTATAAGGCTCATCACCTTCACTATAAGTGGTAATACCTTGAATATTTTGCAATGCAGAGTGTATAATCCTTCTCTCATAAGGATTCATAGGCTCTAATTTTATTGGTCTTTTAACATATCTAGCTTTTTCAGCCATTTTATTGGCTAATCTTACTAGAGTTTCTTCTCTCTTAGCTCTATATCCTTCTGTATCTACGACAACTTTAATGTAATTATCCTTATTTTTATTTATAACTAGAGATAGTAAATATTGAATAGCATCGAGCGTATTTCCTCGCTTACCTATTAATATACCCATATCAGTAGAACTAATGTCCTTTATATCTACTATTAGAATATCTCCGTCTCTTTTTATTACATTAACTGCGGATATATTCATTGAGCTTAACACTTTAGATAAAAAATTATCAGCTATTTCAATAGGGTCATATACAACAGAAACCCTAACCTTTGCATCTTTTCCACCAATTAATCCAAATAAACCTTTACTTGGCTCATCTATTATTTCTATTTTAACATCTTCTTTATTTGCATTCAACTCTATTAAAGCCTCTTTTATTGCCTCATCAACGGTTTTTGATACCTTAATAACAGACCTCATGACTTTAATTCTCCTCCTTAATCTTACCTAAAGACTTATTGGAAATTATCTGTTGTATAATTGAGAAAATATTACTTATTACCCAATATAATGCAAGTCCTGCTGCAAATCCTCTAGCAGCCATAAAAATCATTATAGGTAAAAACATATTCATCATTCTTTGAGTAGCCTGAGACTGAGGATCTGTATTTGCTGACGTCATAGTTACACTTTGTAAGTAAGTCGTTGCTGCAGCTAATAATGGTAACCCCCAAAGATAAGGATCTGGATTATTTAAATTTTTGATCCAGAAAAATGTCTTATTCATAGCTTCATAAACTGCCGGATCTTTAAAAGCAAAAGTAGTAGGGTTACCCATTACCTTAAAAAAAGCAAGAATGATGGGAAGCTGAATTAAAAGTACTAAACACCCAGAAGCTGGGTTATATTTATGTTCCTTATATAATTCTGCCATTTTTGCTTGAGCTGTTTGTGGATCATTTTTATATTTAGTTTGAATTTCTTTCATCTTTGGTTGAATTTCATTCATTTTCTTTGAAGATTTACTTTGATGTAAACTAACAGGTAAAAGTATAAGTTTAAATATTACTGTTGTTATAATTATAGCCATTGCATAGAAAGAAAAATTTGCTGGCTCTGTTCCAATCATAGATACCATATCATAAATAAACTTTAGAAGTCCACCTAGTATATTACCTAAAAAAGCCGTCATTTATAAACCCCCTATCATTTAAGCGGATCATATCCTCCCTCGTTAAACGGATGACATTTCAATATTCTTCTTATAGTTAAATAGGTTCCTTTTAAAAAGCCATATTTATTATAAGCTTGTATAGAATAATCTGAACATGTTGGATAAAATCTGCAGTTTTTCCTAGTTAGTATATATTTCGATATAATATTCTGATAAATTTTAATTAAAAAAATAGCAAATTTAGCCATTGCTATCACTTTGGCTTATAAATACACCTGCTAATTTTAGAATATGAAGCATTGCACTCTCTAACTCTTTATACGAAATATCTACCACATTCTTTTTAGGTATAAAAATTAAATCATAATTACCTCTTATACTATCAAAATTTAGTCTATAGATTTCTTTCATTCTTCTTCTTATTTTATTCCTAACGACCGAATTTCCGATTTTCTTAGTAATAGAATAACCTACCCTAGTATTTCCAACATTATTTTTCTTTACATAAAGAACTAAATTTCTATTCCAATAATTCTTTCCACCACTATAGACTCTTTTAAACTCCATATTACTTCTCAATCTAAAAATTTTATCCATTGCATTTGCTCCCTTTATCCAAATAAATGGCCTCAGTATCCAATATTTGATGAAAAATCAAACAATCGTTATAAAAAGGCCACCTTATTAGCGGCCTTATGCAGTTAATTTTTTTCTACCTCTTCTTCTTCTTGCTTTTATAATTTCCCTACCTGATCTAGTCTTCATTCTTTTTCTAAATCCATGCTCTCTGCTTCTTTGTCTTTTCTTTGGCTGATAAGTTCTTTTCATTTAGAAACACCTCCTTCGATAATATACCTTCAGAAATATATAAATAATATAGAGTTTTCCCACAAGAAAACATAAATACTACTAATGATTATATTTATTTGTACTAGATATGTCAAGAATTTTCAACAAAACTGAAGCTATAAAAAGTTATTAACAATTTATTTAACTTGTGGATAATTTTGTTGAATATATTCTTAAATTTTGATATTATTAAATAGCATGTGGATATTATTTTAAACTTATCAATACCTAAAAGTTATACACATTTTGTGGATAGTTTGTGTATAACTTTCAATATTATTTTTTAAATTTTATTAAAACAGTGTATTTACCTATTCTTTTATCCACATTTTTATTCTTCTTAAATATGTTGATAAGTTGATATTTTGATAATTTATTTTATTAATAACATTTTATTAATAGTTTATCCACAAATGACATTTTCCAAACTTAATTATTTTTACATATATATTTTTCCTTTTTTGTTGATAACTATGTTTATAACTTTTATAAATAAGTTTATTTTTTTTTCTATTGGCAATAATTTTAATGAATAGGAGGTAAAAAAATGGCTTCAAGTTTAGATAATATTTGGAATGAAGTGTTGAATCTAATTAAAGTTGAATTAACTGAAGTTAGCTTTAATACTTGGTTAAAAACAATAGAACCTATTAGTATTTCTTCCAATAAAGTAATCCTAGCTGCCCCTAATGAATTTACAAAGGGAATTTTGGTAGGAAGATATCTAAATCTAATAAAAAATGCTTTTTCTCATGTTACTGAGGAAGAATTTGATATCCAATTTATTATACCTGGAGAAGAATATTCTCTAAATGTAGGACAACCTATAGTACAAGAGGTCAATGATAGTAGTCAAAGATCCCAATTAAATCCAAAATATACCTTTGATACGTTTGTAATAGGTAACAGTAATCGTTTTGCACATGCTGCTTCCTTAGCCGTAGCTGAAGCACCAGCACAAGCCTATAATCCATTATTTTTATATGGAGGAGTAGGACTTGGAAAAACCCACTTGATGCATGCAATTGGTCATTATACACTTAGTCAGAATCCCAACTCAAAAGTAGTATATGTTACATCAGAAAAATTTACAAATGAGCTTATCAATTCTATAAGAGAATATAGAAATGAAGAGTTTAGAAATAAATATAGAAATATAGACGTACTCCTAATAGATGATATTCAGTTTATTGCAGGTAAAGAAGGAACTCAAGAAGAATTTTTCCATACTTTTAATGCCTTACATGAAGCGAATAAACAAATAATCATATCTAGTGATAGGCCGCCTAAGGAAATCCCTACATTAGAAGATAGACTTAGATCTAGATTTGAGTGGGGACTAATTGCTGATATTCAGCCGCCAGATCTAGAAACTAGAATCGCCATACTTAGAAAAAAGGCTAATGTTGAGAATATTAAGGTTAATGATAATGTAATGCTCTACATAGCTTCCAAAATTCAATCAAATATTAGGGAACTTGAGGGAGCATTGATTAGAGTGGTAGCTTATTCTTCTCTAACAAATAGTGAAGTTACTGAAGAATTAGCTGAAGAAGCTTTAAAAGATATATTATCAAGTAATAAGTCCATAGAGATTACCGTTGAATTAATAAAAGAAATGGTGTCTAAAAATTTTAAAGTTAAAATTGATGACTTTAACTCTAAAAAGAGGACTAGGGCTATAGCCTATCCTAGACAAATTGCTATGTATCTAACTAGAGAATTAACAGATCTATCACTACCTAAAATAGGAGAGGAATTTGGAGGTAGAGATCACACAACTGTTATACATGCATATGACAAAATAAGCACAGATATAAATGAAAGTTCAGAATTAAAAAGAAAAATCGATGATATAGTAAAAGAATTAAAAGGATAATTTATTAATTAATGTGGATATCTTTTATGCTTTCCAAACACTTATCCACATGTTATTAAATTGATAAAATATTTGATATTTCTATCTATCAATAATTATCCACATAATCACAGCCCCTACTACTATTACTACTATATATTTTATATTCTTTCTATATCTGGGAAAAAAAGGAGGTCTAAATAAATGAAAATAAAAGTAAACCAAAAAGACTTAGCTAAACATATAAGTATTGCACAAAAAGGGATATCTTCAAGAACTACTTTACAAATATTAGACGGAATATTGTTAGAAGCACATAAAGATAAATTAAAACTTACAGGAACAGATTTGGAAATAAGTATAGAAACCTATGTTAATTGTGAAATAGAAAGAGAAGGTTCTATTGTAGTTAATTCTAGAATATTTGGGGATATAATTAAAAAACTTCCAGATGCTTCTATTTATATAGATGTTGATAATAACAATATTAATATTAAATGTGAAAACTCAGAATTTAATATATTAGGTAATTCATCTAAAGAATATCCAGATTTACCTATAGTTTTAGAACATACTACATTTCAATTGCCAAATGATTTGTTTAAATCTGCCATAAGACAAACAGTCTTTGCTACAACTCAGGATGAAACAAGACCATCTCTCACAGGAGTACTATTTGAAATAATAGATAGTAATATTTCTTTCGTAGCTTTAGATGGATATAGATTAGCTTTAAGAAAATTACCTATACAATCAGATGTAGAAATTAAGATAATAATACCAGGTAGAGCTTTAAATGAGATAAATAAAATAGTAGAAGATAATGAAAGTAATATGGAAATCGCAGCTGCACCTGGGCATGTAGTATTTAATATAGGAGATACTATAGTATATTCAAGATTATTAGAAGGACAGTTCTTTAATTATAAAGAAATTATAAGGAAAGATCATAAAACATCTGCAATAGTAAATAAAAAGGCATTTCAAGATAGTCTTGAAAGAGCGTCATTGCTTGCAAAAGAAGAAAAGGCAAATTTAGTTAAGTTAAGCATAATAGATGGACAAATATTAATAAAATCTAATTCTGAAATAGGGAATGTAAATGAAATGATAATGGCTCAAGCAAGTGGAGAAAATATAAATATTGCCTTTAACTCAAGATATATATTAGAAGGTATAAAAGTAATTGATGCAGAGGAAATAAAGTTAAATTTCATGGGAAGTTTAAATCCATGTATTATAAAACCATTGCAAGATGAAAACTATACTTATTTAGTCTTGCCAGTGCGTCTTGCACAAGATGATTTTTAGAGGAGAGATAATCTATGAAAGAAATATCTATAGAAACTGATTATATTAAATTAGATCAGTTCTTAAAGCTTGCAGGTATTACACAAACTGGTGGTCAAGCAAAGATTATGATTAGTGAAGGTAGTATAATAGTCAATAATGAAGTTATATTACAAAGAGGAAAAAAAATAAGGAAAAATGATATTGTTGAAATTAAAGATTATGGATCTTTTGTTGTGATATAATATTATTTACCTTAAGGGGTGTTTTTTTTGCATGTAAAAAATATTAGACTTATAAATTTTAGAAATTATTATAGCCTAAACATAGACCTAAATAAAAAGACAAATATTTTTATAGGAAAAAATGCTCAGGGGAAAACTAATTTACTTGAAGCAGTATATATTTGTGCAACAGGAAGATCCTTTAGAACAAATAGAGATAAAGAGATAATCAATTTTAATAAAAATGAAGCTTATGTTGGAGCACAAATGAATATAGGAAAGCAGGAAAAATTTATTGAAATAAAATTAGAGAGAGAAAAAGCAAAAAGAATTAGAGTAAATAAGACTGAGCTAAAGAATTATAAAGAGCTCTATAGTGGACTAAATGTGGTTATTTTCTCACCTGAAGATTTAAAACTTGTAAAGGAAGGACCAGGAGAGAGAAGAAACTTTTTAGATATGGAGATTTCTCAAATAAGGCCTGTATATAACTTTAATATAAATAGATATAATAAAATATTGTTTCAAAGAAACAATTTGTTAAGATCAAGTAAGTTTCAAACGAATATATCTAGTCTTTTAGAAATATTTGACTTACAGCTTGCAAAAATAGGCACAGATATAATTTTAGAAAGAGATAAATATGTACAAGAACTTTCTAAGATATCTAGTATTACTCATAATAAAATAACTCTATCTCGAGAAAATCTAGAATTAAAGTATTTATCTAATATTGAAATATTAGATAATAAAATAGAAATGGAAAAAAATTATTTAAATAAGCTTAAAAAGTATATAGATAAGGATATAGAAGCAGCTTCTACACAATTAGGACCTCATAGAGACGATATATTGATGACAATAAATGATAAAGAGCTTAAGACATATGGCTCTCAAGGTCAGCAAAGAACTGTAGTATTATCTATAAAACTATCTGAAGTAGAATTAATAAAAAAGCAGAGAGGAATTTATCCAGTATTACTTTTAGATGATGTTTTTTCTGAATTGGATGAAGAGAGAAGAAAATACTTAATTAAATCTTTTCAAGATATGCAGACATTAATAACAGTAACAGATGCCATAGACTTAAAAGAAATGGAAACAATCGAAAAATCTATATTTTATATAGAAGAGGGGAAATTAATGTAGATAGGAGCCATAGGATGATTATTCATATAGGTGAAAATAACTATATATTTGAAAAAAATATAATAGCTATACTAGATAAAAAAGCTGCTGAAGGTACAAAAAAAACTAGGGAATTTATAAATAAATTAATAGAAGATAATTGTGTAATTGGTTCTTTAGATCAAAATACAAAATCCTATATAGTTGTATCAGATAATAATAAGACAATAGTTTATACATCAAACATATCTTCGAAAGCACTATCAAATAGAAATATTTACGAATAGATAATATTAGATTGGAGGTAATTTAATGGCCAATGAAAAAAATGGGATAAATGGTAACAATGATAGACATTATACAGCTCAAGATATCCAAGTACTTACAGGTCTAGAGCCAGTAAGAAAAAGACCAGGTATGTATATAGGCAGTACAGGACCAAAAGGACTTCACCATTTAGTATATGAAGTAGTAGATAATAGTATAGATGAGGCTTTAGCGGGAATTTGTGACACCATTAGGGTCACTATTTTTGATGATAACTCAGTAAAAGTATCAGATAATGGTAGTGGAATACCAGTTGAAAAACATCCACAAACAGGAAAATCTACTGTAGAGACTGTTTTAACTATATTACATGCAGGTGGTAAGTTTAACAATGGTGCATATAAAGTATCTGGTGGGCTACATGGTGTTGGGGTTTCTGTAGTAAATGCACTATCTGAGTGGCTAGTAGCTAAGGTAAGAAGAAATGGTAAAGAATATATGCAAAAATTTGAAAGAGGATTAGCAAAAACAGAACTTGAAACTATAGGAGATTCTGATGAAACAGGTACAACTATCCATTTCAAACCAGATGCAGAAATATTTGAGACTGTAATATTTAGTTTTGAAACCCTAGAACATAGATTTAGAGAAATGGCATTTTTAAATAAAGGAATCAAAATTATATTAGAAGATGAGAGAGAAGGAAAAACAAAAGAATTCCATTATGAAGGTGGAATAAAATCTTTCGTAGAGTATATAAACAAAAATAAAACTCCTATACAAAAAGATATAGTATATTATGAGGGAGAAAAAGATGGAACAACTGTAGAATTAGCATTACAATATACTGATGGATATACAGAAAATATATTTACCTTTGCAAATAATATAAACACTCCAGAGGGTGGAACACATTTATCAGGATTTAGAACAGCTTTAACTAGGGTCATGAATGACTATGGTAGAAAGTATGGAATTATAAAAGAAAAAGAGGAGAATCTTAGCGGAGATGATGTAAGAGAAGGTTTGACAGGTATATTATCAGTTAAGTTAATGGAACCCCAATTTGAAGGTCAAACTAAAAGTAAACTAGGAAATAGTGAGACAAGAGGTATAGTTGAAACTTTAACATATGATTATTTAAATATATATTTAGAAGAAAATCCTAGAGAGGCAAAAATAATATTAGAAAAGGCCATATCTTCTCAAAGGGCAAGAGAAGCTGCTAGAAAGGCAAGAGATTTAACTAGAAGAAAGAGTGTATTAGAGAATACTACATTACCTGGGAAATTAGCAGATTGTCAAGACTCTGATTTAGAGACTACAGAGATATATCTAGTAGAGGGAAATTCAGCTGGTGGTAGTGCAAAGCAAGGTAGAGATAAGAAATTTCAGGCTATATTACCCCTAAGAGGAAAGATATTAAATGTAGAGAAGGCTAGATTGGATAAGATATTAAGTTCAGAGGAAATAAAAATTATGATTACAGCCTTTGGAACAGGTATTGGTGAAGATTTTAATATAGAAAAATTAAGATATGGAAAAATAATATTGATGACTGACGCCGACGTAGATGGTGCACATATTAGAACTCTACTATTAACTTTCTTCTATAGATATATGAAAGAGTTAATAGATAATGGACATATATATATTGCTCAGCCACCACTTTATAAAGTAACTAAAAGTAGACAAGAGCATTATGTATATAGTGATAAGGAATTAGATGATTTGTTAGAGGAAATAGGTAGATCTAACTATGCTATTCAAAGATATAAAGGTCTTGGAGAAATGAACCCAGAACAACTTTGGGATACAACTATGAATCCAGAAACAAGAACACTATTAAAAGTAACTTTAGAGGATGCGGTGGCAGCTGATGAAGTATTTACAACTTTAATGGGTGATAAAGTACAACCAAGAAGAGAATTTATTGAAGAGAATGCTAAGTTTGTAAAAAATTTAGATATATAGGAGGTCAAGTATGGATAGAGAATTTGACAATATAGTAGAAATAAATATTGAACAGGAAATGAAGAAATCCTACTTAGACTATTCCATGAGTGTAATTATGAGCCGTGCTTTACCAGATGTACGTGATGGACTAAAGCCTGTTCATAGAAGGATAATCTATGCTATGGATGAGCTTGGTATGGGGCCAGATAAACCCTACAGAAAGTCTGCTAGGGTTGTCGGGGACGTACTAGGTAAGTATCATCCTCATGGGGATAGCTCAGTTTATGATGCAATGGTAAGACTTGCACAGGATTTCAATATTAGATATCCGTTAGTAGATGGTCATGGAAACTTTGGATCTATAGATGGTGATGAAGCTGCTGCTATGCGTTATACAGAGGCGAGAATGACTAAGCTTGCGATGGAAATGCTAAGGGATATAGGAAAAGATACTATAGATTACAGACCAAACTTTGATGAAACATTAAAAGAGCCTGTAGTTTTACCAAGTAGATTTCCTAATTTATTAGTTAATGGTTCTTCAGGTATAGCTGTAGGAATGGCAACAAATATTCCTCCTCATAATCTAAAAGAAGTAATCGATGGTGCTATAGTACTTATAGATAATCCTGATGCTGATGTTGAAGAATTAATGACATCAATAAAAGGACCAGATTTTCCAACAGCTGGTCATATAATGGGTAAAGAGGGTATAAAATCTGCTTATAAAACAGGAAGAGGTAAAATAACAGTAAGAGCAGTTACTGAAATAGAAGAAACAAATAAGGGAAGACATAGAATCATAGTAACTGAACTTCCTTATCAAGTTAATAAAGCTAATTTAATTGAAAAGATAGCTGAATATGTTAGAGATAAAAAATTAGAAGGAATATCTGATCTAAGGGATGAATCTGATAGAGAAGGTATGAGAGTAGTTATAGAGATTAAAAGAGATGCAAATCCAAATGTAGTATTAAATAATCTATATAAGCATACTCAATTACAAACTACTTTTGGGGTAATAATGCTGGCTTTAGTAAATGATGAACCAAAAATCCTTGATCTAAAGCAAATGTTGACTCATTATATAGCTCATCAAAAAGATATAATAACTAGAAGAACTCAATATGACTTAGCTAAGGCAGAAGAAAGAGCTCACATAGTAGAAGGATTAAAAATAGCATTAGATAATATAGATGAGGTAATACGTATAATAAGATCATCTAAGACTGAAGCTATAGCCAAAGAAGCTTTAATGGATAGCTTTGGGTTATCAGATAAGCAGTCTCAGGCAATATTAGATATGAGACTTAGACGTTTAACAGGTCTAGAAAGAGAAAAATTAGAAGAAGAATATGAAGCATTGATAAAAGAAATTAATAGGTTTAGAGAAATACTAGCTAATGAAAGATTAGTATATCAAATAATTAAAGAAGAACTAATTGAAATAAAAGAAAAGTATGGAGATCCAAGAAGAACTAGAATAATGCCTTCTGCTGATGAGATAGATATAGAAGATATGATTGAAGAAGAAGATGTTGTAATTACATTAACTCATTTCGGTTATATAAAGAGAACTCCGGAGTATACTTATAAGACTCAGAAAAGAGGCGGAAAGGGAATAGTAGCTTTAACGACTAGGGAAGAAGATTTCGTAGAGGACCTATATATTACTTCAACTCATGATACAATATTATTCTTTACCAATAAGGGTAAAGTGTTCTCTTTAAAGGCATACGAGATTCCTGAAGGTGGTAGACAGGCAAAAGGAACAGCTATAATAAATCTATTAAATTTAACAGGTGATGAAAAGGTAAATGCTATAGTACCTATAGATAAGAATACTACAGAGAGTAATCTTGTTTTCATTACTAAAGAAGGTATCATTAAAAAGACCAGCTTAGATAATTTTGAAAATATCAGAAAGAATGGTATTATAGCTATTAGTCTAAGGGATAGTGATGAATTAATAGGTGTTAGAAAAACAAATGGAAGTAGAGAAATGATTGTAGTAACCAAAAAAGGTATGTCTATCAGATTTGATGAAAATGATGTTAGAGAAATGGGAAGATCTGCCATGGGAGTAAAAGCCATTAGTCTAAGAGATAATGATCAGGTTGTAGCTATGGAATTAGTTGAAGAAGGTAAGAAGTTATTAGTTATTTCAGAATATGGATTTGGAAAGAGAACTTCACTAGATGAGTATAAAATTCAAAATAGGGGAGGAAAAGGACTAATAACTTATAACATAAAAGAAAAAACTGGTGATATAGTTTCAGCTAAGGTTGTAGATGACAATGATGAATTATTGATAATTTCATTTACGGGTACAATTATTAGACTTATAGCTAAAGATATTTCTATCATGGGTAGAAGTACCCAAGGAGTTACTCTCATGAAGATGAAAGATGATAGGGTAGTAGCTGTAGCAAAATATGTAGAAGAAGAATAATGTAATAATCAATTACAATCCTTTATTTCGTTCAGGTATTTTTATACTGAATGGATAAAGGATTTCTTTTTAGGTAAAAATTTCTAAATCCGGGTATTTTGCTTTACATTAAACTATTTTTATTATAAAATTAATACATATTGTTATGTAGATAAAGGAGGGTTTGTAATGTCTCTAAATATACAAGTAAAGTTTGATGAGAAAGAAAATCAGTGGGTATTTTTGCCAGAGGGAGAAATAGATATCTATACTTCTCCAAAATTTAAAGAGGAGATATTGAAACATTTTAGTAGTAAACAAACAGATATATTAATAGATGGAGAAAATCTAAATTATGTCGATAGTACGGGATTAGGAGCGTTAATATCTATTTTGAAAAAGCTTAAAGATAATGAATACAAAATTTATTTATCAAATATTAAGCCAAATATAAGAAAAATATTTGATATTACAGAATTAGATAAGTTGTTTATTATAAGAGGTGAAAAGGATGAATAAAGATGTAATAAGCTTCACAATACCTAGAAAGCCAGATTATATTAGTTTAGTTAGGCTTACTACCTCAGGAATAGCACATAGTATGGGATTAAATGTAGATGATATAGAGGATATTAAAGTTTCTATAGGAGAAGCTTGTGTTAACTCCCTTATGTTAAATGATGGAGAAGAAATATCTTTAGTATTTGAAATAGATGAAGAAAAATTATCTATAGAGGTAACAAACGTTAGTGAAAATATACCTGAAGACTTGGATGAAAGAAAAGAAAGAGAATTAGGTTTATTAATTATAAAGTCATTGATGGATGAAGTTGTATTTAATGGAGACGGAATAAAAATGATCAAGTATATAGAGGATGATGATCAATGACTAATAAGGGGCAAGATGAAAGAGAAAATAAAGAATTAAAAGACAAAACAGAGATTAAAAACTTATTTAAATCCTATAGTCAAAATAAGGACAAGGATACTAGAGATAAATTAATTGAAAAACATATATATATAGCAGAGATTTTATCAAAAAAATACGCAAATAGGGGTATAGAGTATGACGATATATATCAAGTGGCTTGCATTGGACTTATATATGCTATAGATAGGTATGATATAGATAAAGGTTATGAATTTTCTAGCTTTGCAACTCCAACTATAATAGGAGAAATAAAGAAATACTTTAGAGATAAGGGGTGGACCATAAGAGTACCTAGAAGAATACAAGAATTATCTAAGAAGATAAATAATGCAAAGGTATTTTTATCCCAACAGTTACA
Source organism: Tissierella carlieri (assembly GCF_018917285.1). NCBI lineage: Bacteria > Bacillati > Bacillota > Tissierellia > Tissierellales > Tissierellaceae > Tissierella > Tissierella carlieri. Next base: position 185,686 of record NZ_JAHLOH010000019.1, read on the forward strand.
AAGGTCACCTACAGTTGAAGATATAGCAAATTATCTAAAATGTTCAGAAGAAGAGATATTAGAGGCCATGGAAGCAAGTAAGGTATATACTCCTCAATCTTTAGATGTGACTTATGATTCAAACAATGAAGATAAAGATGTTAATTTAGCAGACCTAATTGGAGAAGAGGATCACTATTTTAGTAGAATTGAGAATAATGATTTTTTAGTTAAGACTATGGAGAAGTTAAATGATGTAGAAAAACAAATATTGATTGAAAGATATTTTAATAAAAAAACTCAAGTTTCTATAGCTAAAATGTTAGATATATCTCAAATGACAGTATCTAGGATAGAAAAAAGAGTTTTAGAAAAGCTAAGGAAAGAAATAGAAAGAACAATGATATAATAAACAATAATGTATTATTAATAAATAATCTTCGAATTTATTCGAAGATTATTTATTAAAAAGCTACTAAAATCAATATTTCTAAAGAAAACAAAACTTTTTTAAAATAAGTATTGACTTTAATCACTAAAGAGAGTATCATAGTAAAAGTCGGCTGTGACATTGAACAAAACAAATCAAATTAAAGATTTAAAAAAAGTTCAAAAAAACAGTTGACAAGTCTCTCGAAAGAGAGTATGATAGTAAAAGTCGGCTGTGACAAAAACCTTTATAAATCAACAAAATGATTTAAAAAAAGTTTTAAAAAACAGTTGACAGCAAACGGAAAGTTTGCTATACTAAGTAAGTCACCTCGACGAGGTGGTTATGACCTAACCCAATGAGCGTAAGCGAGTTGTAGGTAGGTCAAAGGCAATGAGCGCCAAATCTATACGAGCGTAGCGAGTAAATAGATTTGAGTTGCGAAACTGCGAGAACCTAGACAACTAAACAGTGTGAGTAACTTTGAATCATAAAACACACAAGTAACAAATTAGCTTTTTAAAGCTAGCTAAATTTTGAGCTAATCAGACTTTTTTATGAGAGTTTGATC
>NZ_JAHLOH010000033.1:0-185281 GCF_018917285.1 Tissierella carlieri
TTTTCATCTACAATAATTGTTTCAAGACCTTTATAACCTCTAATATATTCCTTATGAAAATCTTCCAATGAATAACCATCTATAATATTTAACTCAGTAAACTCCATAACTCCATCAGAACTATTGTAGCTTTTGTTACTAGCTTTTACTACAAATTTAGGAGGAGATATAAAAACATGAACCTTATCCTTTTCTCCAACTTCATACTTTTCTATAACACCATCCCTATCTGTATATAGCTCATCATAAATCATTAATGCTGTGGCAGAATAGTCTTCAACTAATTCTGTTTCCATTAAGTTATTTATATGTCTTCCACTAATTGGACCTGTTCTTGTATCTGAAACTAAATTTCCTTGTGCTATTATATCTGCTGTTATTATGTAGTCTTTATATGCCTTTTCTATAAGTTCATTATTTTTAATGGTTATGTAATTCATCCATAATAATGAAAAAGTAAATATTCCTGCTAATACTATTAGAAGAATAGATGTAGCTTTGGAACGCAAATTATGCTTTAATGAAAATCTTCTTAATGCTTTTTTGCTGTCCTTTTTCCCTATCAATTTATCATCTTTTATATCTTTCTCTTTATCATCTTCTAATTGTTTCGTAATCACTTTACTTTCTATTGTCATTGCATTAGTAGCTTTAGCCACTTCCAAACTTTCAGTTTTCCCTTGAATCGTTTTTCTCTTTTTATTGTTGTTAATTAAATCTATAATAGAAGAATTTTTAAGCTTATTTATTCTAAGCATCAACATTATCACAAAGGGAAGCATAGATAATAGGATAAATAGTATAAAGTATTTTATATCTAATCCTGAGTTAACAGTAGTCTGTGTAGTAGCAGGAACACTTCCTAACAATTCCATCGACTTCTCCATAGCATTGTTAAAACCTATATAGCCTCCAATTCCCGATGCTATCATACCATATATAATTAGTGGTAATACCAGATGTTTTCCACTAATCTTTGACGGAATTCCCAAAGCCCTTTCTATTGCATAATTAAGCTTGTGTCCTTCTATATATACATATATCACAAACCCTTGTATTAATATTAAAAGTACACTAAAAAGCACAAAGTTTATTGCTGTAGCTCTTTTAATTGGAGCAGAAGACTCTAAAAAGCTTTCCACATTATTTATTAAAAAAGATAACTCATATCCTAATTCTTTTAATGGCTCTTTATACTTTTCTATAAAAGCTGATTCATCACTTGCGTTTTTTAAAACAAAAGTATATGAGTAAGAATCAATAGGTATTGACTCATCTAACCCTTTAGTATATCTGCCAAGTTCTACAGGTATGGTACTATTCGGAACATACATATAAACGTATTGAAATCGAGGGGAAACGTTGAAATTAAATATACCTATTACTTCAAAGGGCTTAGGTTCACTGACATAATATGTCTTCCATTCTCTTTTATCCTTTTCTGAACATAATTCTGAAAAACCATAGTCAGAATCCCGCATTTTAATATTAATCTTATCTCCAATATTTATTTTATGATTTTTGGCAACGGTATCATGTATTATAACTACATGGTTTTGATTTTCATCATCCTCCTTGTTAAACCAACGTCCTTCTACTAGATAATAATCCTTTGCACTATCTTGTACTTCCGGCATTGTTGTCATATCCTTAATGCCTGTAAGAAAATATGAAATAATATTTTCATTTATAAAGTCCATTTCCTCTTTGATGATTTTAAACTGTGGAGCCTCCCAATCTATATACCCATTATCATCTAGCTCTATATAGAGAGGTCCATCATTATAAAGCGGTTTAGCAAAGAAGCCAATCTCACCAGATGCATGAAGAAATGTTCTGAATAAGTACTTTTTTCCAGGTTTCATTTGGAATAGCTCATCTATTACATCATCATTGATATATTCAAGTTTTTCTCCCGTTACTATGGAATGGGATAAAAAAAGGAATCGATGTTCCTGCTCATTTTTATAGCGAAAATCTCCTTCTATATAGTCTGGATTTCCTGCCAATATATTTGTAACCTTAACATCTAATGCTGAACCTTCATAAATGCTCTCAGCATGTTGATATTTATATACTTCTCGCATTTCTCCAATAAATATATGATCAAGTGCATTTGAACCTGGTATATGGAAAAAAACAGGATTATTTCTTTTATTTCTATATAACCCATCTATCACTCCAATAGTATATCTTTTATTATCTTCAAAATCTATCATTGGGTCACCAGTGATTAGCTCCTGAGCTTCTTTTACATCAAAGTTATTTTCATCTAATGGTAGTATTTTTCCGATACTTCTATAATATTTTCCAATATTATCAATCTCCCTATTAACTATGTAAAACTGACTAATGCTCGATATAAAGAGATTTGATGCTATTAGCAGTATACTTAGAAGGAGTATTCCCTTCAGAGGTCTTCTTAGGTTGGATTTGTTTATTGGATTTTTCATGGATTTCACTCTCCTTATACTTTATTTACTATTAATTATATGAATAAACCAATCTATTATAATATATATGTATAATTTCTCAATAATTCAATATAATTGTAAGTCTAGGCAGTCAAGCTACCTAGACTTACTTAACCTGTATGCCTTAGCAATGATTACTTTTTCATAGATGCAGCATTGGCATCATATGGATAAAGCAACAGTATCATAGCGATTTCTGTCGTATATACTTTGATCATTTCTATTATATGGAGTTGTGAATGCTAAATCTGAGCTACAACTACACCAACAAGAGCATGAAGCCATTGGGCATGCACATATTGCATATGATTCTACTGTATTGAATCTCTTAGCTTTACGAAGTTTCATAGTATCCCCCCTTCTTTTTTTACACCCTATCCATAATCCAATGTCAATTATTTGTTGCAAACTCCCCTTGTGATATTGATTTAAGTATGTCATTTATGCTGGCTAAGGCATACATTGGTTTTTCATTGATATCAATCATAATTCCCGATCTCTTTTCAAATTCTAATACTAAGGCTGCTAGTTCAAATCCTGATAATCTGAAGTGTTTTCCTGTCAATGGCATATCCCAATATTCTTCTTTTAGTCTATCATGTGAAATCAAATAATCTTCCTCTAAGATTTCCAATAATACTGTGGTTAATTCTTTTGTAATCATCTATTCATCTCCTTCAATAAGATAATCTATTGATGATATTATTTGTAATCATATTTGTACCAGCCTGTATTACATTGATAATTGGAATCTTAGATTGACCCTGATTAAATTGTAAACTTTTATTTACTTCTTCAGTAGGTATATGAACCCATGAAAGTTCTTGTGACTGAACCACATATAAGGAATCTATTATAGAATTGCTGGCATGAACACCATCTAATTTGGTATTATATTTTTCCTCAACAAACTTACTGACCATCTCTACATACTCAGCTACACATAATTCAACAGGTATAACATTTATCATAGAATCTGGAATTACTGCCAAGGACAACATATAAGTCCTTATGCCATATCCGTTATGTGCAAATTCATTGTATTCCATAATTGGATCAGGTGTTTCTATTAATATAATATCCGGTTGTTCTATATGTTCTACTTCCTTTAATGTTTCTTTTAAATATGATATAGTTGTCTTTTCATCAAGTCCATTGCTAAACAAAGCATTTATGCTGTGAAAATTTGTACCTAATGAAAATGGTGTTTTAGTAAATACACTTACTTTCAATCCCAATTCAATTAGATTTAAATAAGACTGAAGTAAAACCTCCAATACATCCGGCTCATCAAGCATCCCTCCGACTAAGATAACAGGAGTCTGCAAAGAGCCCTTCGTCTGTCCCAGTTCATTATTCTTATGCTCTTCTATGATTATTTTCATATTATCTTTATAGTCTTCAGATAGTCTTCTCATCTCATCCCTTACTGCAAATATTGATTTGGCATAATAATTGACTTTCATTCCCTTCTGCAAAGCAATATTTGCAATATCAAAAAAATCTTCATTGTCAAAATCATCTTCTATATCGTCAACCAATACAAGTATATCAGCATCAGATTTATTTATATTATCTATTAAGTTCCCCTTTTTCCCTATTGACGGATGATTGCAGGCGAAGGACAAATCCTTATCCTTCAATCCCAGCCCTTGCGGAGCATAGACCTCGGTTATTTCATACCTGTCCTGCAATTTGTTATAATGTTTAATATATGGTAATAGTCTAGGATAAAATGGATATATAGCAGCTTTTTCTCCCATTTATATCTTCTCCTTTTTTATACATTCCGTACTTGCTCCCCATAATATTCAGGAATTTCCTTCATTATTAAGTACTCCATTATCTCTGAATAAGCAGTAGATTTAGAGGCTCTGCAATGTGACAGCTTTAATTCCTTAGACATATTCTTAGTTCCGTCATCAGCCTTTTTTGCACATTGATTACAATATCTAAAAGCCCAGCAACCCTTACACTCTTCCTCCGTTAATTGACTAAAATTGAGTAATCTTTCTATTTGTTTAATGTCAAATTCCTCTTTTAGAGTCCCTATTTTCATTGCTTCTGAGGTTTCGCTTACTCTCTCACAGGGAAATAAATTTCCATTTATATCGGAGAATAATCTCATTTGTCCTGGAATACAAGGTCCTGAAGGTGCATCATAGGCTTTTATAGCCGGTGATTCTTCAAATTTATATAAATCATTTACTGTTTTCTGTATCACTGACTTTGATATTGAGGATATCTTCTCTATTGGATATCTTTTCCAATAGGACATAAGGGCTAGAAATATATTATATTCAAATTTCCAAATATAATCTTCTGAATAGTTTAATGGCTTATCATAGTCATAATCAGTATCTATTACAGTTGCGTTTAGGTTTAGAGGCTTAAAATCCCTGCCACCTAATGTGACTGAGTTTATACAGTCAAAGTCATTACTTGGATCCATAACCATACTGATACTTAGCTTCTCACCAAAATCAGGATATTTTTCTTGAATAAGCTGAATTTTTTTCATAACAGAATCATAGGTACCACTGCCATCTGGATATACTCTATTTAGGTCATTGATTTCCTTTGGACCATCTAGGCTTATCATTAGACTAAAATCATGCTCTATTAAAAATTCAATTTTTTCTTCATCTAAAAGAGTACCATTGCTGGTCATATTATATGAAATCTTTTTTCCTTTAAATATCTTTTCTGCATAATCAACAACATCTTTAATTAAACCAAAGGCTAATAGCGGTTCTCCTCCATAAAAGCTTATATTTATATGCTTGCTATCAATTGAATGAGCTAACAAAAAATCTATTGCTTCTTTTGCTGTTTCTAAGGACATACTTTCCTGACTATGGGTTCTTTGCTTCTTATTTGTTTCATCGGAATATACGCAGTATTTACATCGAAAATTGCAGCCTTGAGTAACTTGTAATGTTATTTTATTTAGTTTACGCTGCATAAAATAAGGTAAGTAATTTGCATAGGAATGTTGAAGTTTTTCTACGTTATTTTTTGTTGACAGATATCCATGATGATGAAGCTGAATTAACTCTTCTGTAGGCAATTTTTCTGTTGAAAAATCATCTTTCCCCTTTAGTACCCCATCTAAATATTGAAATGATTCTTTATTTATAGGAAGAATTTCACATTTCACTCCATCTAGGAGATAATAATTGTTGATTGTTTTAAATAACTGTATTATCGGTTTATTCATCCAATCACCTCCATAAAATATTCTTTATGGTATTTATATTCTGGTTATTATTCTATATACTTTACTAGCAACATACTAAAAAGCTTGTAGGACATGGGCTTGTTATAGTTCTTGTGAATAATTCATCTTCATAAATTAGGTTCATCATTTGTTGCTCAGTCATGTCCATAATTAAATTTTTGTCAATCATTTCATCCACAGTCTTGTCTATTTTTTCTAATAATATATTCATGCTTGTCTACCCCCTTTATTATTTTAATTAAAGTATATTTTATAATAAATTTCTTGTCAGCTAACTTTTGTACATATTTTAAAATTTTCCAAAAAATAAAAACATAGAATTATCTATTCTATGCTTTAATATTTCAAAAAAAATTTGGCTTTATATATCCCAATTCCAGTGCTTTGTTTATCATTTCCTGATAGTTTTTTACATCTAATTTTTCATAAATTCTATTTAAGGCTACTGCTAATGAACTAACTGATATATTACATTTATCTGCAACTTCCTTTCTTGAACATCCTGAACTATATAATTGCAATATCTCCTTTTCTCTTTCCGTCAGTTCATTTATATGGCTAGTTACTTTTCTAAATATGGTTTCTCCATTATATACCTTTTTAAGCTTTTCAATTAATACTTCTGTATACTCATCTTTACATATAAAGCCTTTAGCTCCTATTTGTTGCGCTTCTGCTTCATATCCCGGCATATCAAATCCTGTTAGCATTACTATTTTCAATGTATTATCTCTCTTTAAAAGTTCTTTTGCTATTGTAAGACCGTCTTCCTTCCCTGTAATCTTTTTGATATTGATATCCATTAAAATAATGTCATATTCTTTATTTAGTATTTTTCGTTTTGCTTCACCCACGTCCTGTAATATATGAACATTTTCAATACATTCATCTCTCTCCAAAGTGAGCTTTAGACTTTCACAAAACATTCCATGGTCATCTATTAATAAAATGTTCATAGGTTATCTCCCCCTTAATTGGTATTTTAATACTTATGTTAACTATGGAATTATTAAATATATCTGTATTCATTAACATATCAGTATCTATTGATGAATTTATATCCAATGTACCACCAAACCTATCGACTTCTCTTTTTATAATCTTAAGACCTCTGCTATCGGTATTGTTACTATTTTCATTGCTCAAATAGTCTCCATAGTTAGTTACTGTTAATGAAATTATTTTATCTTGAATCTTCAATTCTATAGAAGAAAAATATCCTTTTGAATGTTTGAAAATGTTGGTAATTAATTCATGAATCATTCTATAAATTACTAAATCATATGGTGAACTTAAAAATAATTTGTCGTCACATATAAAATCTACCAGTATATTATCATTTCCAAATCTCTTTTTTAAGGATTGTATCAGATTGTAATAGTTTTCCACCAAACTTATATTATAATTTATATAGGGTCTATGCAGACTAATTTGTCCTCTTGTCGTATTTATCATATTATCCACGATTTCAAATATTTTATCATTTATTGATATTTCATAGTTGTCACGAAGCTCCTTCTTTATATATATGGCATCTTGTAAAATCTCATCATGTAAAAAATCCGCCACCTGTTCCTTATATATTTCTTCCTTTCTGAAGTCTGATATACTGGTTTCTAATATTTCTTTAAATATACTGGGAGATACCAATCCATTTTGTTTATGATTTATTCTGTTATCTTTGAGCTTTATATAATGATTTAATAGCTGAGATTGCTTTAATATCGTAAAAAAGCTAAGGAGTGAAAAGATAATTAATTTTAAATTCTCTTTATTATCCTTGATGCAATATAAATATCCTATTATAAAAATGCAATTAATTATTATACTTCTATTTATGGTACTTTTTTTATTCTTTACAAGCTTCCAAAATCCTATAGCCGATAAAACTAGATAGCTCAGAAACATTTCTATTAAATTTAGGTATATATATAAGTCGTAGTTATGCATTCCGCTATATTCCTGAAAAATAACGAAAGTCAATATAAAATATATAATATTTACAATAGCAAATAATGAAATTATGGGAAGCAAATGCCTGCCATAATTTCTAAGCTTTTTATAATTTAATACTAAGAATATACTCGGATAAATAATAATGATTATAAATGTAATCTGATAAACTAACATATAAATCTCAATTTTAAATATTCCAAACATTATCCCTACAGCCCATAAAGCAACTACAATATACTTATAAAACAACTTTCTGCTAATATTCTGTGTTGAAATCTTCAGAGTTATATCCAGTATAATAAACATAACTATGCTTTGAGCATATATATATCTTATATCACTATATTTTAAGTAACCTATATCAATTATCAGAAAAAAATTTAACATAGTAGCTGATATAGAATAATAGTATATCATCAATTTACTTTTATCATTTAATAATAGAACCACATAAACGATAAAGCTGTGGACTAAGGCTGAAAATATAGTTAAATATTCTATTATATTGTATTCACGCCTGTTTAATACTTTAAATGCTAAAAAATGCAGCAGCATCTGAATAAAAATATAGCTTGTAAGAACTACTTTCTTATCAATATATGTACCAAAAAATTTTAATACTGATTTTTTCATCTTAAACCTCCAGCAGCAATACAGAAGGATATTTGCTTGGGTCTGATATCCTAAGCATTTCATATCCTATTCCTGATAATCCTAACATAAATCCAGAACTGTCAAATTCCTGTCCTACACCATTTATATATCCATTTTCAATTATTTCATTTGCTCTGGCAATAGCTTTATTATATAAATTTAAATCACCATTTTCTTTATAGACTTCTAACAATAATTCTATATTTCCTAGATTTCCATGACATAAGCAGTCACTATCACGATATAGACCATTTTTCTCCACAGCTCTCAATGCTTTAGCCATATCATTGGAAGTATCTATTATATCCTTACCTTTTAACCTTGATAGCCCTATACCAGTTGCTCCATGGCACCAATGTATAGGTGAAGTATCTAAGCTTGTAACTTCTTCACTTCTCAAATCTATCCAATTCTCAATATTATCACTATAATAGTTATTTTCTATCTTTATGAGATTTTCAATTATAGATATATGATTTTTATAGTTAGTCAGCCTGTATAATTTACCCAGTGCATAGGATATTCCCGCTAAACCATGGGCAAATCCAGTTATTATAAGTTCATTGCCATTATTTTTCTTCCAGTAAGCTCTGTCTTTCTCTATATGAATATTTTTTATTATATCTATTCCAATACCTATTGATAAGTCTTCCAGCTCTCTATCTTTAGTTAATTCAAATATATTTAAAGTGACTACAAGAACACCTGATAATCCATCGATTATATCATATGATGTATTTTGAAATATCTCAGCTTTACAATTATTTATAATGGAAAGACTTTGATAAAGCATGTCCTTATCTTTTGTTTGATTATATAAGAAAGCATATAAATATGCTAATGAAACCATTCCATTAAATGCTGATGAAGATTTATTATTTGTCCCCTGAAGGTCAATCTTTATGGTATTTAATATTTTTTGCAATATATTCCTATATTTTACATCTTTCGTTTCCTGATATAAACAGGAAAAAAATATAGCATTACCTGTTAATCCACCATATAGATAAATATCTTGAGCTTTGATAGTCCAAGTAGGAAATGTATTTTGCAAGTCTAACCAACTAATGGTCTCTGTTTTTTCATCAATCATGGCTTTATCAATCAGAATATCTCCTATTCCCTCTGCTGCCTTTGTCAATGAATCCCTTTCATTTTTTATCATATTATAATCTCTTTTTTCTCTAACTGTGTTCCAAGTCTTTTTTTGCTTTGCCATTACCTTTTCTATAAGATATATTTGGGTACGCAAATCCCTTTGATTTAAATTTTTTATCCTTTCATTTGTTTCCATCAAAGGGGTTTTATCCAGTACAAAACAACTATCTCCATTGGAGTTATATACAGTCTTATCATTGATATTTCCATAGAAATAGGGAATATCATCATTAAATAAATCTTCCAGTTCTGATTGATATATCATTTTAATATTATGATCGTTAGCTGTCTTGAAAAGAAGATGATACAATCTATTTAATTCTGATTTGTCCTTTAAATATTTAGGATTCTTACCCATTTCAAGAATCATAGCATATAAATTTGTATTTCTAAAAAGATATCTTGGACGAACATCATAAAATAATTCACCTGAATTTATTAGCTTCAAAAGCTCTTCTTTATTGTTTTTAAGTAAGAGGTATCCTTCTTCAAATCCTGCTATTATCTCTTTAATATAATCTTTAGGGTCAACAAGAATATCCTCTATACATCCAATATTATACTTATTCTCTATAATAGCGTCTTCTTTAACGACTTCTATTTCATCAGTAAATTGATTCTTAATCTTAACTTTACCATTCTCTATTACTTGTCCACCTTTTCCCGTTATACCTGAAATATCCATATTTGAATTATGGAATTTGACAGATGTAGGAAAAAGCTGTGTTCTTAGGATTGATTGATTTATGTTCCTATTCAAGATATCAGTAGCACTTTTTAGCTCTAAATGACAATTTTGAAACCCATCCACTTGAAAAATTGTTTCTAAATCTATTATATAGGGAAATTCTCCACTAACTATAATATTTTCCATATGTAAATCTTCTATCTTAAAAATATAGGATATGGCAGCTAAAATACCTATTCTATAATATAGCTTTTGAATCTCCCGCTCTGATTTACATGGCTTGTTATCCACAAATTCCTGCCAATGATACTCTCCTTTATCTAATATTTCAATATTAGCAAGCCTTAAGGATGGTTCTTTGGAATTGAACCAATCGATAAAAGTTCTCCAATATATATCTATTTTACCGGAGCGAGGCTTATAAATTATTCTTCTATTATCTTTTTCAATTATACAAATGGATTTTAATCCTCTATGATAATCCGAAACCCCATATTTTATATGACAATCTGTTAAATCTTCCATATTGAACCCAAACTTTTTATGGATTTCTTCCTTATCTCTTTTTACTCTAATATTTAAATCATTATAATTTATTATATGGTTATGGAGGATGCTATCTAATCTCTGCTTAAGTAGAGGATACATCCTATTGACCAAACCATGAAATTCCTCTGTAGATGAGTAATTATCGAAATACCTATATCTTTCTTCCGAAGAATCACCCTTTAATAAGCTTTCTTTTTTAAATGCGAAAAATAGGATTAACAATGTTTTTATGGAGTTAGAAAGGATTTCGTTTAATAAGTAATCATAAAACTCTACACTAAAATCCTCCTTACTCTGTCCTTCCAGATATTTATCTAAATAGCTTCTTACATAACCTTCAAATTGATTTTTTTTATATTTCTCCAATATCTACACCCATTTCTATACATAAAGTATTTTGTAATTTTATATTCGATAATTTAATTATATAGTTTTAAAATTTGAAAGTCATCTAACCTTTATCTAAAAAACAATTATTCGTCTAGCTTTAATTAATTGTAAGCCTAGGTAGTTTAACTACCTAGGCTCACTAAACCTGTATGCCTTAGCACTGATTAACCTCTCACTGCTGAATTGTTGGAATCATAGTGCTTATTATTGAATACTCTACTTCCGTTTGATGAATATACTGATGTTGAATCACAACTACAAGTACAAGTAGTAGCAATGCAGATACATGCTGCATAAGACTCTACTGTATTAAACTTCTTAGTCTTTTTCAGTTTCATGGTATCCCCCCTTTTTTTCTTATACACCCTATCCATAATCTCTCTATCTGTTATTTAAGTAAGGCATAGGGTATAATCATTTGTTTCAAATCCCCGTTATGTTGATTAAATTATTTCCTTTATAGACTAAGGCATACATTGGTTTTCCATGGATATCAAACTTTAGCGATGAATTATTTCAATATTTACATCCCTTTTTTTGTAATCTTATATTCGATAAATTAATTATATAATTTTAAAATCTTAAAGTCAGCTAACTTTTGTCCAAAATCTTAAAATAATTTAAAAAATTAAGTTCTTACAGAACGAAGTATTATTTCTGAATTATTGGACTTAATTTTTTCTATTTTTATGGATTATCTATATCTGTTTTTTTATAAAAATGATTCCATCTTCATTCTCTATTTTAGTATCAGATATTTTTTTAAATTCCATTATGATATTATCTTCATTTTTAATTGATATTGTTTCATCCTTCAAATTTATTTCAATATCTTCGTATTTTCCACTTTCATATTTTACATTCTCTATATCTTCTAGTTCCATATCAGGTTTAATTTCTCCGGAATTTACGGTTAAATTATTGTCAATAAATAATAGAGATGTTTTCCCATTTTCCTCTTCCCAAATTGTATTATTGAATTCTTCTGTTATTATTTGACTTTTTTTCTCACATCCTAATAAAGAAAAAGATAATACAATTGAAATAACCAACATCAATATTTTCTTATTCATATAATCACTCCTTTCGAATCTAAATACAACTAAACATATAAATTCTATTAAAATAACGCAGATTGATATCAATTAGAATCTATTTTTATTTAATAGACTCTACTATATTATCATTTGTTACATACCCCTCATATTCATCTTCATCTATTTGATGCCCTAAATCCAGAATTTTAATTTTCTTTATATTAAATATATTAATTTTTTTATACTATACTAATCATATAATCTTTAAATCTTAAAGTCAGCTAACTTTTGTCCAAAAATTAAAAATAATTTTAACATCTTAAAATGAAAGTTATTTTATATGTAAAAAAGGACAGCCCTTCTGTACAACCGCACAGAAGAACCGTTCCCTTGTGTCAATATTTGGAAAGGAGGTTTTCATGGCAACTACACGATTAATTTCCATGCACCAGAACAAAGGAAAATCCATTGCAGATTGCCTTGCAGATCGAACTGATTACGCAAAAAATCCCGATAAAACAAATGATGGCGAATACATCAGCTCTTATGAGTGTGACCCTAAAACCGTACAGGGAGAATTTCTTTTATCTAAGAGAATTTATCTCGACATTACAGGCAGAGAACAAACAAACGATGTGATAGCTTATCATATACGCCAGTCCTTTAAGCCGAGAGAGATTACCCCGGAGCTTGCCAATCAAGTAGGCTATGAATTGGGTATGCGGTTTACAAAAGGCAATCATGCTTTTTTCGTTGCTACTCACATAGATAAGGCTCATATTCATAACCACATCATTTTTAATTCTACATCACTGGACTGCACCAAAAAGTTCCGTGATTTCTTAGGTTCAGGTAGAGCTGTCCGTAAAATATCTGACCGTATTTGTCTTGAAAACGGACTGTCTATTGTTGAAAATCCAAAGCGTGGGAAAAACCATTATGGCAAATGGCTTGGAGATAAAAAACCTGTTTCTCATTCTGAAAAATTAAGGATTGCCATAGATGAAATCCTTAGAAAAAAGCCTGCCGATTTTGATACTTTCTTATTGCAAATGGAACAGGCAGGTTACTCTATTAAACAAGGAAAATATCTTGCCTTTAAAAGCAAAGAGCAAAAAAAATTCATTCGCCTACGTTCTTTGGGGAGTGGATACTCTGAGAAAGAAATCAAGGCAGTTATTGACGGTAAAAAGCCTTTTGCTAACAGAAAAAAAGCAACTGAAAAGACACAATCCCATGTCAATCTTTTAGTGGATATACAGGCAAAATTACAGGCTGGAAAAGGTGCTGGCTATGAACGGTGGGCAAAGATTTTTAACCTAAAACAAATGGCACAGACTATCAATTTTTTGACGGAAAATAATCTGCTTTTCTATGAAGATTTAGAGAAAAAAGCACAGACTGTCAGTGATAATTTCCATGAGCTATCGGCTCAAATTAAAACTGCCGAAAAGCGTATGACGGAGATAGGAAAACTTAAAAATCATATCATAAACTATTCAAAAACTCGTGAGGTTTACACCCCTTACCGTAAGGCGGGATACTCTAAAAAGTTCTATGAAAAACATACTTCTGATTGCTTTTGCATAAAGCAGCAAAGGCAGCTTTTGATGAATTAGACAGTAAGAAATTACCTACTGTTAAGGCTCTGCAAACGGAATATTCTGTACTACTTTCTGAAAAGAAAAATCACAGGATCAGAGATGATTTCTCATGTGATTTATAAGCTCCCAAAGGGAGCGTAGCCGTACAATTTATTGTGCGTTCAATGGGGATTGGGGATACTCCCCAACAAGCAGATTTGCCAAAACTCCCGTAAGGGAATTTTGAGCGAAATCGCAAGGTGTGTACCACCTTGCCCTGCTTTCCACTTGCCACTTGTATCAGGAATTCTGGATACTATTGGTTATACCGACTTTTTAGTTATCCCGACTGTAGGATAAATTCCCAAAAAACTAGGGTATTGATGCTGAGAAAATCGGGATAACTTTTAAAATAAATTAGACTAGTTTAGATGAACTATTAATCTGTATCTAAAAAAGTCGGTATAACATCATCAAAATATTTCTATTTTATTAGCATTATGGCAACAATAGATATAACGGTGTTAATCCCGACTTTATCTATTGGAGAGTGAACAATATGACAGAAGAAATAATAATCAGTAACCTTATTAAAAAGACAGCAGAAGAGTTACTGGAATTGGGGTTGGCTACTCATACCGTCTGGAATAGTTATGGTAGCTATTACCTTCCAATTGTTAAATTTCATGGATTTGACACTTGTATCTCAATGGTTGGGGCATGCTCATTTAGAAACCACAATGATTTATGCCCATGCAGATGCAGAACTCAAACGAAAAGCTATTCAAAAAGCAACTTCTATGCAAAGCCCATTGAATGATAGGTCTGCTGTTCCTCAGTTTGATGTGAGTGATGATGAGGTATTAAAACGATTATATGGATTAAAGTAATGTTATCCCGACTTTTTTAGATATAGAAGCAAAATGTATTGCCATTCAACAAAATTCAGATAAAAGTTATCCCGATTTTTATATCTGTAATTGTTATATTTACAACCATTTTTAAATTTATCGGGCTAACTAAAAAGTCGGTATAACTAAACTTATCAGGAATTTCAACTAACTTTAAAAATCATTGCTCCAACTTATCAGGAAAAACATTTTTATCTTAATATATGATTTGTATAAATCAAGCCTAAATACACTAAAACTTATCAGGAACTTTTCTGCGAATACCTACTTGTTCTAAGGTTTTTTCTAAAATTCCTGATAAGTTGTTCTTCCTGATAACCACAATAATCAGCACGTGATGATTATACCGGTTATCATCAAGAGTTTTTAATCAGCACCGTGAAGAAAAACTGTGATGGCTTGGGGGTTTCAACTGTTTTTGGTGCTGATTAAAATTTGTTAAATCACATGATGCTGGGCACACAAAAATGTGGGCTCCGCATTTTCACGAAACCCACACATATTTAACAACTACCACATCGCCAGAATGTCTTCAAGAATGGTCATCAGGTAAATACACCATCCATGACACTACGGAAAAATCAATCATCCCAGGCCTTCGACCCCCTGCCATCCGACCAATCTTCCGATGCAAAAACGCTCGTCGGGTCAATGTACTCACCGTCAATAATCAGGCGAAAATGTAGATGAGGGCTTGTTGCTTCGCCTGTCGAGCCAACATAGCCGATAACGTCACTTTGCTGCACCGTATCTCCCTCTGCAAGTCCTTCTGCAAATCCAAACAATTTCGAGTAAAAAGTCTGAATACCCCCGCCGTGATTCAAAATGACATAATTACCATCCGTTTCATTATCTCCTATCTCAGCGACTGTTCCCTTATCGGCAGTAAGTACAGGTGTGCCTTCAGGTGCCGGAATATCAATCCCGTTACAAAACACCATTTCCTTCTTCACGGGATGCATGCGGGTACCATATGCAGCGGTAATATGATTATACCCCGTTACTGGCCACAGATATTTCATGTCGATATTGCTATCGTTCTGTTTATCAGCACTGACATTGATAACATTGTCAATGTCGTTCCTTGTCGAACTGGTATCGATAACATTGTTAATGTCGTTCCCTGTCGAACTGGCAGCCAATGCCAATCCTATACCGCCGATTGCCAGGATTGCTGCAACGGCTAAAACTGTAATAGACTTCTTCGTTTTCTTAACGTTCAACATTCTTATCAATCTCCTTTTAATGTGCTTCTTACTCTCGCATAAGGGAGAATAAAAAGCCGTGTTCATGCCGGAATGGTTGTCCAGCGTGTTCAAAATGGCTTCGCCATAATGCTTTCTTTCCTCATGGGACATTTCGGATGCCAACGCCTCGTCGCAGGACAACTCGCCCCATATGCTTACATCCTTGCGGAGAACATGGACGAAGGGGTTAAACCAATGCAGCGTTCCCGCAATCAGCGCAAGCACTTTCACCCATAAATCCTTCCGTTTCAGGTGCATGAGTTCATGGGTCAGGACCAGCTTTAAGTCCGTTTCCGATATGTTGGATGCTGGCAGCAGTATCATGGGGCGGCACAGCCCCACAAGCATAGGGCTTGTAATTTTGTGGTTCAGCATCAGTTTTACATCACCGTGGACGCCCAAAGCCACTTTGCGTGAGGAAAGCAGGGCGGCGGCCGTATCCTCCGGTATGGGAATACTGTTTTCCAGAAGCCGCTTGCTAAATCTGCGGTAGCAATAGAAATGCCATCCGGCAAATACCATCGTGCCCACAAACCAAATGAGCAAAACGGCTCCCATTACTTCTAAAGACAGGTGTTTTTCCATAGCAGCAGGAAGATGTTTCTCCATCAGGGTATCTACTGCATCCACAAAACCGTTTGGCTGTAATGCTTCAGGGATAGCCATAGGTGGCGTTCCAGAAGGATGCCTTGGCGTTATTGTCTTTGGCAAAACAAAAGAAACCTTTCCCACAATAAGGGAAACAGGCAAGAGAAAAAAAGCAATTGCCATTTTCCCAATTCCGTATTGCCACTTGGCAGGAAAGATTTTTGCAGTTACAGGCCGAAGTAACAGCATCAACCCGACAACCACACTTCCCGCAATGGACATGGCAAGGAGATTTGAAAACAGATTACTCATTCTTTACACCTGCCTTTTCCGCGAACCAGCACCTCAATTCAGCTATTTCATCCTTTGTCAGTTCTTTGCCGTCATAAAGTGTTGCCAGGAAGTTTTTGACCGAACCCTCATACAGTGTTTCCAGCAGGCTTTTTGCTTCCCGGCTCCGGTATTCCTCCGGCGACATATAAGGCTCATAGATATTCGTGCGGCCCTGCTGCTTTGTGGAAATCAGGACGCCTTTCTCAACCAGCCTTGCCAGAAAGGTTGCCATTGTCTGCCCTTTCCATTCCTTACCTTTGTTCCGCGCAAATATGTCAAGCAGTTCGCTGGAAGTCATGGGATGGCCGGATGCCCAGATAATTTGCATCACTTCCATTTCCGTTTCCGATAGTTTTTGAAAATTGGTCATGGTGTACACCTCCGTTTATTGCCGTACGTCTGCGACAACTTTACTACACTTATGTAGTAATCTCATATTACTACAAACGCGTGGTGATGTCAAGAGAAATAATACAGAAATTTGCAGGCATGGGTTTATTGGTCCACTACTCGATATTCATAGGCATTAAAAAAACGGTTGATCCCCACAAGCAGTTTCTGCTTAGTTTCAATATAACAATCAGAAAGCCTGCGGTAATCTTACACTGCGTCGTAAAAAACGACCATAACGAAGAAGCTCCCAATCGTAGAATAATAACTACGATTGGGAGCTGTTGATAGCGAAGCCGGGCGTACGTTGTAGAATGGTTGAACAGAAGTCTCAGTAACATTGGTGTGACGGGCTTTCAAATCACAACTGGCTCAGTCGTCTCATTCAGCATATTTATATTCAGGCGGGACGATGTCCTCTTCTGCTTGTGGTTTGTCCAGATTTATCAGCAACACCGGAACAGAATGTGTAATATACCTCTGAAATGTATCTCCATAAGGAAGAGCAACTGCCATAATTGTACTTTTTCTATCAAGTTCAGATATGTCTATCGTAAAATCAAATTCTGCCGTCGTGCCTTTCTCAAGCGTAACCTCAAGATAGTCTTTACCCGAAATCAAAACCGGCTGTTGGTCGATTAATAGTGTAAGTCTATATTGGGTTGAATTTCCTCCATATAGTTTGATCTTTAAATCTGTATAGCCGTTTGCACCCATTTGTTGTACAATCTGATTCCCGCTGCCATCGTATAATTCGACAATTGGGTCTGAGTCTAAATAATTCGTCCCATCTTCATGCTCATACATTTTATATATTTCATTAGGAATCTCATATGTTCTTGAGGGGAACAATGCCATTTTTTTCGTTGTGGAATCGCTTCCTCTTTCTATTTTAACAGGGCTCGAAGGAGCGTTCATTATCTTATGTGTGTTTCCATATAAAGGATAATACTCGTATGGAATATAGGAAGGAGTAAATATATACGCAATATAAAACTCCACAATTTCTTCTTTTTGAAATCCAAGCGGCTCAAAATATAAATTCACATTTGTCGTGGTTTCCTCGCGATGGTCAACAATGTGCATATATTTCTCTTTTTCGTGCATAACACCGTCTACCTTAATTCTGGAAAGTACAGGTATACCCTCGACAAAAACCATGTAACCCTCTGTATAAGTTGGAGTTTCGCTTGCTAAGACTTCGAGTGAAACTTCGATAGGCTCGCCGTTGTATACATCGTATCCCAAGGTATGCGGAGAGTTTACCCTTTTACGCGATATCGTACCCTCCGGCAGTGGTTTTCCTATTGCCGATAATTGACCATAATTACTACTCTCCGAAGTATTAAGGGGATCTATACCCGTCGGCAGTGATTCCGCCGGAATGGGTTCCTTCGCGCAAGATGAAAACAAAAATAATATGCCTATCACCAGAAATACTGCTATCTTTCTCATGTTAATGATCATTCCTTTCAAATTATGAAGATTTTTGTATGCTGGATTATCTATGCGGAATATCTTCTTTTGGTTATTTGGCAGGAACGCGCGTTGCGCGTTCCTGCCAGACTACATAAATGCTAATAGACGGTAAATCCGACAAGATTTGTATATTTGGATATTGTCTCAGAGCCGTTATAGAAATCATGCGTACCGTAAGAAGTGTATTTTCCAGCGTTCAAATAGACATATGACGAAACGTAGCTCGTATTATACCCGGAACCAGAACTTGGTGTTGCAACAGTAGCTCCAGTAGAATAATTTACCACTTGGTGAGATGCTTTGATATAGGAGCTTGAGGTAGGGGAAGCTAGAAGTGTTTCTGAGAAACTAAGATTAGGTGAGCCTCCAACTCCGCAATACGTTCCTCCACTAAGTGTGCCGTTTTTCTGAGTAGAGGTAGAAAAACTTGAAGCAGCGAAAGCTGACATCGCACTTACGGACAGAATGGTAATGACCAGGGCCAGAGTCATGATTGATTTAATAGACTTTTTCATTGTAATTCTCCTTTTCTTTTTATTTGGATAATGATAGAAGTGTTATAAATCTACTGTGTATGAGCGCATTTATGGAAACATTGGAATTACCCCCTTTCATCTCGTATTTTGCGTCTTCTTCCTGTGGGTCGAGTTCAGCCGGGACCCTGCGCTGAGTATTCGATAAAGTCTCCCCCACTTTAATGATGTTGGCTTGCAAGCTTACTTACTAAAGAGATCCCGATAAATGATTTGTAAACGCTATACAAATAATTATGCGACTAAGCCCATGTTGTGAAGTTTAGCAAGTGGAAACCTTGCTTGAGAAGACACCAGCCGAGTCACCAATAGCGAGTCTTGGGTGTCTGAGAGTAATCGCAGCCACTAAGCGTAGCTAGTCAGGTAGTAGGCCTGAAAGTAACTGAGCCTCGAAAAGAGTAACCCAGGAAGGTTGACGGCGTCGAAAGTCTGGAAAACTTGGGTTGAATACAAAAAATAAGGAGAAAAATGTTTGTAATTTGTAAACTTATAAAGAAATATTTCAATTCAAAGGTAAGGCTTAAAGTGTATACAGCTAAAGGCGGGTGGGTTTAGTCCACACAAATAGATACTAAACAACAAAGGCTTTTCGTAATTTTTCTAAAGCCCTACGTTTTGTTTGGTTAACTGCTTGACGTGACGTACCACTTGATTGAGCAATATCCGCTGATGAGTATCCCAAAAAATAAATCGTATATATGATACAAAACTCATGCTGGTTCAAAATTTCATTAAGGCTGGATACTAACAAAGCATCGTCTCTATCAACTGTTGACAAAGATAGTTCTGCGTAATACTTTTCATTCTCATTTAGTCCTGAAAATGGAATTGTTGATTGGAAATATTTGCAGTTAGTCTTAGATTTATTAATATAGCTCGAATATACGGATTTACATATGTATGAAACTATGCCCCCTTCACAATTATGACGAAGCCTGCGCATTGAGAATTATATCTTTCAACATAGAACATCCCACCTTTCTATATGATAGAGAGGTGGGATGGGACAAAATGTAAACGATAAATTGTTATTCCATTGTTACAACTTTTTCTGTTTACATTCACCATAGGTATGATTGACTTCAAAAATCTATGTAGCTAAGAGAAGATAAGGACTAAATTCACAGGAGGCTTGTCAGGTTTATTTTGTTTTTTATTAATACAGTTCTTCATATGTTCCTTATCGTGAAGCAACATATATTTTTTATCTTTCCACATTCTAATTCTCCACCACTTGTTAGATTATTAACAAATTCATAAATGGAAAGTGGATACCGCACATCAAATACTTTGACATTAGCCGAGGTTATATTATTTCCCGTAGTATAAATTGCTTTTGGAATAAAAATAACCCTTTTCATTAGATTTTGTTTTTCTATCTATCAAAAAGGGTTCACTTCAAATCGACATGCGCCGAGTTATGGTATTTTACTACCTTTCTACTACTATTCCTTTTGTAATTTTAAAATTACCTATGACTGTCTTACCGTCTGAAGCATAAAGAGTAATCTCTTTTTCACAAGTTTCTGTATTCATTTTTAGAGCCTCTTCTGGAGTCTTAGGCTGTTTATCAATAAGATCTGAATTTCTCACATATCCAACAGTTCCATCTTCGCCAATTGCTTGAATAAGATCTGGTTCGTTAGCGGGCGAAGTTGCTTTTAACGCAGAGCCGTATGTCTCGCCGGACTCGTTCTTAGGATATTCCGGTGCTGGCATAAAACTTTGATTAAGATATGAATTTGCTGATACCTGGCCTGCTAATCCTAATGAAAAACCAAATGCTAAAATAAGAGTATAAATTAATGTACGCTTTATCCATGCTTTAATTTGCATATGATTCGCCTCCTTTAATATTTAAAACAAATATATTAAATTTTTTATACTAATCATATAATCTTTAAATCTTAAAGTCAGCTAACTTTTGTCCAAAAATTAAAAATAATTTTAATATCTTAAAATGAAAGTTATCTTATATGTAAAAAAGGACAGCCCTTCTGTACAACCGCACAAAAAAACTATCCTCTTATGTCAATTTATTTTCTTTATATATTTAAATCCATCTTCTATTGATATTATGTTTATACTTCCATTATCTACTTTAAACTTAAAGAAATAATCTGGATTATCGAATATCCAAGATAATGCCAAGCGAATAACACAATCATGGGTGACGAGTAATATGTTCTCCTTATATTGAGATACTTCATCTAAAAATTCCCTTACCCTATTATATACATCTAATAAGCTTTCCCCTTCAGGAATAATATAGCTTTGTGTATCATCTAACCAGGATTTAGTTTCATCAGGATAAATCTCTGATATTTCTTCAAAGGTTTTTCCAGTGAATATTCCAAAGTTAATTTCCCTAATTCTTATATCCTCAGTGCCTATTAATCCTAGGTTCTCCAATGTCTCCACCGTTCTTTTTAACGGACTATAATATACTTTGTCATAGCTAAATTTATTTATTAATTCCTTAGTCTTCTTTATCTGTTCTATACCCTTCTCTGTAAGCCTAGTATCATTCCTGCTAAAAATCCTTTGTATATTATCCTCTGATTCTCCATGGCGTATCATAATTATATCCATAACATCACACTCCAAAAGCTAAGTAAGGAAACAGCCTCTCCTAATTCTATAATCGCACCATATACATCTCCAGTCAACCCATCTATCTTTTTATAGGATATGCTTGATATGTATTCTCCAGCTAAAAATGTAATTAGTAATGGAACTAAATACCTTATGTCTAATAATATCAAAATAGCCATATAAATAATCCCACTTGCAATCATTAAACTCTTAGGATTACTTTTATGAAATAAGTCACCTAATCCACCAGGTCTAGCATTCTTCTTATATGATATTATTCTTGCAACCACCAATCTACTATTCGCAAAGGATAGGATTATAGCTAGAGGCAGGTTTTCAATGCTATATATCAATATAAATTTAAATAGAATCAGAAGTACAAGGATCAGAACTCCAAAGGCACCAATTCTACTATCCTTCATTATTTCTAATGTCCTTTCCTTATCTCTATTGGATAAAAATCCATCAAAGGTATCGGAAAGGCCGTCTAAATGTAGACCGCCTGTTAATATTATAGTGGCGAGTAGTGCCAAAAAGGAAGCAACAAGTCTATTGTATGGAGAAATCAAATAATAGATTAATCCTCCAAAGCCTCCTATTATAGCTCCAACTAAAGGAAGAAAGAATATACTGTATCTAATATTCTTTTCATTAAAATCTACATTAATATTAATAGGTATTCTTGAAAAGAACTGTAAAGAAAGTATGAGCCCTTTTATCATTTGATTTTCACTGGTATGCCACAACATACCAAATAAACCTCATCTGCTAATGAAGCGATTTTTTGGTTTATCCTCCCTTGAATATCTCTAAAAACCCTAGATATATGGTGTTCTGGGACTATAGAATCTCCTACTTCATTTGTTACTAAGACCAAGTTGTAATCTTTTAGACTAATACCGTTGATTAAATTTTGCATCTCTCGAATTACTGTATCTTCTATTCGCCTTTGCATATCATAATCTATATATTCTACATCTTTTGATATATCGAACATTATATTAGATGTAAGGACAGTGATACAATCAAGTAAGTAATTCCTTTCTTTACCTATGGAGTTCTGAAGATCATAGTTCCCCTCATAAGTTCTCCATTCACTTGGTCTAGATTCTTGGTGAAGTTTTACCCTTTCTCTCATTTCAGCATCTGTTGCCTTAGATGTGGCTATATATACTACATCTTTTTCATCTTTATATAGATTTTCTGCAAATCGGCTTTTTCCTGATCTAGCCCCGCCTGTGACTAATGTAATCATTTTATCACGACCTTTTATTCTTCTCTTATATCTACTAATGCACCACCATCTAATGATAATGATTCAAAGGTTCCCATATGCTCTAATGTATACATTCCAGCTTCTATGATTTGAAATGCCAGTGGACATCCTGTTCCTTCTCCCAATCTCATTCCTAGATTCAGCATAGGTTTTAATTGTAGTTCATCCATTACATATTTTGCCCCTGGTTCTCCTGATAGATGAGATGGGATTATATATTCTTTAACTAAATGATTTAATTTAACAGCACAAAGAGCTGCAGCCCCAGATATAAAACCATCTACTACTATAGGCTTTTTGTTTTTAGCAGCTGATAAAAACAATCCACACATTCCACCTATATCAAATCCCCCTACCTTTGCTATTGCATCAATAGGATCTTCCTTATTAGGCTTATTTATTTCTATTCCTCTTCTTATTACATCTTTTTTATTGGAATGTTGCTCATCTGTAAGGCCTGCTCCTTTTCCACAGGTTATATCTACATCTAAATTTGTCAAAGCTGATAGAACTGCTGCTGAAGTAGTGGTATTACCTATACCAACTTCTCCAGTACCTAAAATATCATATCCTTCACCGTATAGTTTATCCCCTATTTCAATACCTATCTCTATAGATTTAATTGCCTCCTCATAAGTCATTGCAGGTCCATTTACAAAGTTTTTTGTTCCATTTGCAATTTTTCTATTTATTATCTTCGGATCATCTATTTCTCCTATTACTCCTACATTTACTGTAACAATGTCTGTATTTGCATATTTACCTAAAGTTGCAACTCCTGTCAATCCTTTTGTCATACTTTCCGTTAAAACCTTTGTAAAAATTTGAGGTGCTGAACTTACTCCCTCGTCTGCTACTCCATTATCACCACACATTACAACTATAGCTCTTTTATCTATTTTATTAGTCACTTTACCAGTCATACCTGCTATTTTTATAGTAGCTTCTTCTAATGTGCCTAAACTACCAACAGGCTTTACTAAGCCATCCCATTTATCTCTTGCTAATTTTTTTGTTTCCTCATTTGGAGGTGTTATTAAATTTATAGTTTCCTTTAATAAATTCATTTGTATTCCGCCTTTCCTATTTGTTGTCTCTAATTTTTTTGTCATTATGTTCCATTATTTTCTTATTTATATAATCATAACCATTTGGCTTATGGGGTACAAGACAGTTTGAACAGTCTTTTATACCACGGTTATCTATATGGTTGCCACCACAATCTTCTAAGAAATATAATGGACAATAACAAAACATACAATTAAATTCTTCTTCATTATTCACTTTATGACATGGAAAATAGTCACAAGCTGTATTTCTATAAAATCTATATGAATGTTCCATTTATTTTCCCCCCTTATTTCTTTCTCTGATTATTTTCTCAATTAAATCTAAATCCTTAATTCCATTTTCAATTTCTCTTCCTATTATTATTGGTATTACACCTAACTCCTCACAGGCTTGTAATTTTTCTAGAGTGCCACCCTTATGTCCACTATCTTTCATTATACAATATTTAGCTTTATATTCGTCAAGCATAACCTTATTATATTCTTTAGAAAATGGACCTAATACTGCCACTATATCCTTCATATGAACATGATGTTTTTTACACTCCTCTATGCTTTCCATAGCTGGAAGTATTCTATAGATAAATCTATTCTCGCCTCGTACCTTTTCAAAATCACCGATATTTTTAGATCCCGTTGTAAAAAATACAGTCCCTGAAGTTTTTGATAAATAATCATAAGCTTCATCATAGCTATTTAAATAAATAGCATTTATTTTCAACTCTATCTTGTCCCTCATATATCTAATATAATATATTTCTAAATCCTTTGCTACTTGTTTTGCATTTTCTGATACTATCTTAGCATAGGGATGGGTTAAATCTACTATTAGTGATATTTTATTTTCTTCACAGAATTTAACCATATCCTTATAACTCATTCTACCTACCAGTAGCTTGTCACTATTTACAAACTCTTTTCCGCCATCTGTAGCTATAGTTACAATGTAGTTATTTAGATCTTTTATCCTATCTACTATTTCCCTAGCTTCACTAGTACCACCTATTATCCAAATCATTTTATATTATATCCCCTCGGTGTAATAATTTTATTATTTTTTATATAGGAATTGGAGTTTCCTATAATAAGTACTGATAACATGTCCACCTTTTTATAGTCTATATTATCTAAAGTAGTGATAATTATTTCTCTGCCTACTCTACCAGAATTCTTGACTATACCTACAGGTGTTTCTCCTTTCCTATAGTTTGAAATTATATTCACTGCTTTTTCTAAATGATCTTTTCTTCCCTTTGATTTTGGATTATATATAGCAATAACAAAATCTGCATCTGCCGCTTTTTCTAATCTATTTTCGATTACTTCCCAAGGTGTAAGTAAATCTGATAAACTTATAGAAGCATAATCATGCATAATTGGAGATCCTAGTTCTGCTGCTGCTGAGAATGATGCTGTCACTCCTGGTATTATTTCCACCTCTATATCTTCTGCTAATTCCAGTATTGGTCCCGCCATTCCATAAAGCCCTGCATCTCCTGTACTTATAATCGCTGTGTTTTTTCCACTCCTAACCATATCTATGGCTGCTTTGCATCTTTCTATTTCACCCTTCATTCCTGTAGAAAATAATTCTTTATCCTCTACTAATTCTCCAATATATTCTATATATGGTGTATATCCTACTATTACATCACTAATTTTAATTGCTTCTACCGCTCTATAAGTCATATGCTCTCTTCCACCTGGTCCTATTCCTACTACATATAATTTAGCCATTTTTCATCTCCTTTGATATTGATATTGTAATTCCATTATGTTTTGATTTATTTGTGATTAACCTTCCTCCCAGTAAATATGCAGAAGGCTCTGATACAGAATAAACACCTATAGTGTCTTTAACAAATTGAGATTTATCGAATTTGTCCTCCACTTTTTGTATTTCGCCTATAGTAAATATCTTCATTGGACAATGGAAATGTTTTGCTGCTTCGATAATTCCATCTTCATCCTTTTTTACTTCAACTGTACCAATAGCTTTTATACTCTTACTAGATAGATTTATTTCCATAAGAGCTGTTTCTATAGCCTCTATAATCCGTACCCCTTCTATCCCTTTTCTACATCCTATACCAATATTAATATTTCTTGGCCTTAAATATGTAGCTGGAATATCCGCACCCTTTAATTTAAAATTTTGTGAACTAACTATAATTATTCCTTCTACATTAGGATGTATATAATCTAAATCTTCTAAGGTTATAATATTAGGATAATCTATAATTGCATTATCCTCTGAATAGAATCCTATAGTTTTTTCATTTACCATCATTGCCGTAATCTTTGTCACTGATTTCATATCTTCTATATAATAATTGTTTTTTTGCGCAAATAAATCAATGGATTCTATTCTCCTATTATCTGAGGCTGTAGTAATAACTGGTACTGCATTTATTTTTTCTCCTATCCATTTAGACAATTCATTTGCTCCGCCTAAATGTCCTGACAATAATGATATGGAAAATCTTCCATAGTCATCTACTACAACAACAGCAGGATCTATTGTTTTATGCTTTATATATGGATTTATCATCCTTATGGCTATTCCAGTAGACGAAATAAATACAAACCCATCATATTCTTTCCAAGCATAATTTAATAAGTTTTTTATTCCACCATATATATCTTCATTGGCATAATGGTGGATTATATATGATTTACTTTCTTTATCTAAATTTTTTAGTTTATCACCTAGTTTTTTTCCACTCTCAGTAAATGATAAACAAGCTATTTTCATTTTGATGCACTCCTGAATTTATGGGTAAAGCTTGGGTCATATAGCTTTGACCTTTCATATTCACCTTCTATGAAATTACCCACTAAAATTTGACCCATCTTATTAATGTTTTCCTTTTTTACCTTTTCTTCAATATCTTTAAGTGTGCCAAATATTATTTTTTCATCTTCCCAAGTAGCCTTGTATACTATAGCAACTGGTACATTGTCATTTCCATACCCTTTTACTAATTTTTCTACTACTCTATCTATTTCTTGCACTGACAGAAATATCGCCATTGAAGCTTTATGCTTAGCCAAAGATTCTAAATCTTCTTCTTCTGGCACAGGAGTACGTCCTTCTATTCGAGTCAAGATTATGGTTTGACTTACATCTGGAAGTGTAAACTCTTTCTTAATAGATGCACAAGCCGCTGTAAAGGAACTAACACCTGGTATCACTTCATAGGAAATACCTCTAGCATCTAATAAATCCATTTGTTCCCTTATTGCTCCATATATTGTAGGATCTCCAGTATGCAATCTAACTACCTTTAAATTATCTTTTACAGATCTTTCTATTACTTCAACTACCTCTTCCAAAGTCATTGAAGCTGAATTATGGAATTCAGTTTCTTCTTTACAAAATTCTAAATGTTCCTTAGATACCAATGATCCTGCATATATGACTACATCAGCCTCTTCCAAAAGTCTCCTACCTTTAATTGTTATTAAGTCAACATTTCCTGGTCCTGCCCCTACAAAGCTAATCATACTTCTTCACTCCTTTTGCTATAAAAATTGGATTTTGCCCTTTTAAAAGTCCTATTTTATCCATAGATGACACTTGAATTAATTGTACTTCTATATCTTTGTAATTATATTTATTTAATAGTTGAATGAACTGAGTTACATTTTTTAAGGTTATAAAATTTCCGCATATTATCCCATTATTCTCTAATTTTTTTTGCAGATACAAAAATATGTCTTCTAGTTTTCCTCCAGATCCTCCTATGAAGCATTTATTAAAGCTCTCATTTGGAAGGCTATCTGGAGCTTGTCCATAGATTATATTAACTCCTGCGTTGAATTTTTCACTATTTGTTCTTATTAATTCTATGCCTTCAGCTTCTCTTTCTATTGCCCACACTCTAGCACCATGAAGTGATGCTTCTATAGATATAGATCCTGTCCCTGCTCCTATATCCAATAATCTATCTCCTTCTTCTATGGCTAAATATCCCAATGTAAGTAGCCTAATATTGAACTTAGTCATAGGGATATTGCCTCTTATAAACTCTTCATCTTTAATCCATTTCATTTTCAACTACCACCACTCCAAGAGATGAAATATTTTCTATTTCTTCTCCAATATTTTTCATAATTATTTTTTCATTCTCATAGGACAGATTAAATCCTGCATAAATCTTTCCTCTAATGTCTAATTCATATAACTCCTTTGATATCTTATTTGGGGTATTTTCCTTATCTATTAACAATATACTAAGCTTATGTGATTTGATATTTTCTAGATTCTCATCTCTTCCATGAAGAGATAAAAAATTTGCATTATGCCATGACTTCTGAAGCTTTCCCATCATATATTGAAATGAAGATAGTCCAGGTAGTACTTCTTGTATATCCAGACCTTTCTTCTTTAGAAAATCCACTATTCCAAAAAAGTTTGGATCTCCAGAAGCAAGTAATAATATTTCCTTTTTCCCATCTATATAATTTAATATTTCTTCTACCTTATTTACTTCTATAATATCCTCCCTAATGATTTTAAGGGAATTTGCCACTCTCCCAAAGGCTAAAATATGCCTTGCTTCTTCTATTTTCGTTCTGACATCATAGGTTAAATACTTTGGATTCCCTGGTCCTACTCCTGCTACAATTAACATATATCCACCCCTTTTTCCATGGAATATATGATTACCTTTACTTTATAATTTTCATCCTTTAGATATTTCCTAATCCTATCCTCTGCCCCTTTTTCCATATGTCTTATAACTTCACCATAACCAGAGTCTATACAGATGTTTAATCCTTCTTCTGCCGTAATGGTATCATTTACTCTATTGAGTAATTCCATTGGTGCACCCATCAGAGCCAAATAATATATAAAAGCTTCCATTCTTCCATCACATACTTTACTATGGGTATTGAAAACACCTATAGATAGTTTTGCAAATTTGCCAATATGTCCTATTAAGGTCATAGACTTAAAGCCTTTGTTATATACATACAGTAGACTATCCCCTATAAAGTTAGATATCTTTACTTTTCCTCCCTTTAGCCTCAATTCTTCAGATAACTTTTCCCCATAATTTCCTGGTACTAAGATTATATTATCTTTCCCATGACTTTGAGCCAGCATATCCACTTCCATATATATGGTTTTTACAAGGGCTTCCTCTGACATTGGATATACTATCCCTTTTGTGCCTATAATAGATATTCCACCTTCAATGCCAATATTTTTATTAAAAGTTTTTTTCCCTACTTCTTCTCCTTGAGGTGCAAATATTAAAATATCATATCCACTATTTGAAACCTCTTTTACTTCTTTTTCAATCATTTCTCTTGGTATAGGATTAATGGCCGCTTCACCAATTTCTCCAAATAAACCTTTTCTCTTTATTCTTCCGATCCCCTTACCACCTTCTATAAAGATTTGTCCATCATCTCGTTTAGATACCGTTGCATATATTTCTATCCCGTCTGTATTATCCGGATCATCTCCAGCATCCTTTATGATTGAACATGTTGCTCTATTCCCTTCAATCGATGGATTATTCACCTCAAGTTTTAATCTAATATTTGCTGGTGTATCTATCTCTATATATTTTATTATCTCACCTGTCTCAAGCATAGTAGCTGCCGCCTTAGCTGCTCCCGCTGCACAAGAACCCGTAGTATATCCACATCTTAGATGTTTTCCTTCTTTTATTACATATAAATCTAAAGTCATCTACCTACCACCATATATAATAAGGCATTAATAATAGAGGCAGCTACATTACTTCCACCTTTATTACCTACTGTAGATATAGATGGTATATCAAACTCTCTTAAATATTCCTTAGATTCTGCAGCCCCGACAAACCCTACAGGCACTCCTACTACAAATCGTGGATTAGCTTTACCTTCCTTGACTAGTTCTAGTATTCTAAACAATGCAGTAGGTGCATTGCCTATTACAAATATATCTATACCATCCTGAATAGCTAAGTCTACTGCACAAGCTGATCTGGTAGTTCCTAATTCTTTAGATAATGAAAATACTCTCTCATCATCTATATAACATTTTAGCTCACAACCAGCTTTTTCTAAGGCAGGTTTATTAATCCCTGTATATGCCATTTTAGTATCCGTAAATATAGTTACTTTTTCTAAAATAGATTTTTTAGCCTCTCCAATAAAATCATTTTTAAATATAATTATATTCCTATAATCAAAATCTCCAGTTGTGTGTATCATTCTCTTCGCTATTATCTTTTCTTCTTCTGAAAAATTAGTATCCCCCATAACTTCATCTATAATATCCATACTTTTATTCTCTATTTCCATAGGATTTTTAATATACAATTTTATCCCTCTTTTCTTATTTTCTCTACAATATCCAGTAGATAATTAAAATTTTCAATATTTCCAAGGAAATTAATATGCTGATAATATGCTAAAACATTTTTATAGGTATATCCACACTGCCAAACCTTTTTATCATTCATTGGCTTTGTAATACGAAATACTGGCTCCTCATTTATATCTATTGTAGAACGATGGTATTCATTTCCAGTGATTATACTACCTTGTCTTCCCAATATAGTATCCTGATTTAATTCCATATTCACATATCCAAATCTCTGTAATTTATCTGTCATAATAGCATTGCCATTAAATAGATTACACATAGGACAATTTTCTATTGAAGATACCAAGTACATAAGTCCTCCAGCCTCAGCTATAATGGTTTTTCCTTTCATAGCACTTTCTCTTATGGAGCTTATCATATCTATATTTGATGATAGTTCATCTCTATATAGCTCTGGATATCCCCCACCAATATATATAAGGTCTGCCTTTGGAATATTTTTATCTCTAATTGGAGAAAAGTATTTTACTTTACAGATATTCTCTAATAAATTTAGATTTTCATTATAATAAAAGTTAAATGCCTCATCATAGGCTATTGCTACTTCTATATCTCTTTTCTTCTGATATTCATAGGGGGAAATATCAACTGAACTAGCTAATTCAATTACTCTATCTATATCTATTGTTTTTTCCACAGCTTCTGCTGCTTTAGATATTAATTCCTCACAATCATCATTTTCATAGATTTGCATTAGTCCCAGATATCTACTTTCTACTTCTAAGGATGTATCTTGAGGTAGATATCCTAATACTTCAATATTTATATACTCTTCTATTTTTTCCTTTAGTAATTGATATATATCCTTACTAACCTTATTAAGTATAATCCCCTTTATCTTTGAACTATGGAACTCTACCATACCTTTTATTTTGGGTATAGCTGAAAACATTTCACCTTGAGGTTTATATACTAATATTGCAGGAATATCTAATTCCTTTGATATATCAAAGCTGGAATTTTCAAAGGTGTTATATATACCATCAAAATATCCCATAACACCTTCTATAATTCCATATTCTCCGCAATTCATGGATAAGGATTCTCTTATTCCCTTCCTTCCCATTAAGTGAATATCAAGGTTTCCTGATCTCTTTCCTGACGCAAGTTCCAGATATTTAGTATCGATGAAATCTGGTCCTGTTTTGAATGCAGATACATCTAATCCCCTATTTTTAACTGCCCTAATAATACCAAGTGTAATTGTTGTCTTTCCAGTATTGCTAGATGGAGCTGTAATCATTATGGATTTCATTTACATACACTCCAATTCATTAAAGATTTCTATAAGTCTCTTATTATTTTCTCTGTTCTTTATGGCAACTCTAATATAATGATGATTAAGTCCTATAAAACTCGAACATTTTCTTATGACTATTCCTCTCTTAAGAAAAAAATTAAATACATATTCTTCATCCCATTTTAATAATTTAATCAAAATATAATTAGTCTCTGTCAAAAATACTTTTATATTAGAAAGTTTCGATAACTCTTTGTGCATATATTGTCTTTCTTTTTCAACATATCTTTTACTTTCTTCTATATATCCCTTGTCACTAAATATAAAATTACCTGCTGCCTCCGCAAAGGAATTTATGCTCCATGGCAGTTCTATCTTAGATATTTTTTCTACCAATTCTATAGATGTACATCCATATCCTAGTCTAATCCCAGGTAGTGCAAAAAATTTTGTAGCAGCCCTTATAATCCCTAAATTTTCATAATTAGTTTGCCTAAACAATTCTATACTGTCATAATCTATAGGACAAAACTCGAAAAAAGCTTCATCTAATAGTAAATATGCTCCAGATTTATTAATAACATTGTATAACATTATTAATTCTATTTTATCTATCCTAAGCCCAGTAGGATTGTTGGGATTACCCAATATTATTAAATCACCTTTTTGTATTTTGTTTCCTATAGTTAAAATATCTATTGTAAAATCAAGATTATATGGAATTCTAATTACTTCTTTTCCATGTATGATTGCCCTTTTTTCATATTCCGAAAAAGAAGGGGTGGAAACCAATACTCTATTAGCTAAAATTATAAAGTTATCTATTAATTCTACTGCTCCATTCCCTATTATAGTATTATTCTCACTACAGCTTAGGTAGTTAGCTATAGATTTTTTTAGTCTTCTATATTTAATATCTGGATATGATTGAATATTCTTAAAACCATCTATTAAGACTTTTTCTAATCCTTTAGGTGGTCCCAATGGATTTATATTACTACTATAATCTATTAATTCTCCATCATAATACTTTTCATAGGATAATAAATCTCCTCCATGCTCCATTTTATCACCTTCCTTGTATAATAGTGAATAGCTAATAGTTAAGAGTGAATAGTTTTTAGTAAAGTTTTTAGGTCTTTTAATTATTCACTATCTTTTCAACTATTCACTATTAGTTGTTCATTATTCACTATCTTTTAACTTATGTGGTATAAAATATGGACAATCGTTTATTTCATCTTGATATATATGAGCCTCTATTCTAAATACATCCTTTAGCATCTTAGTTTGTAATATATTATTCGGCTTTCCACACTCACATATCTGTCCATCTCTTAATACATAGATATTATCTGAATATCTGGCAGCTTGATTTAAATCATGTAAAACCATTATAACTGTAATACCTAAAGATTCATTTAACTCCTTTACCAACTCTAATACTTCTAATTGATAGGATATATCTAAATATGTAGTAGGTTCATCAAGAATTAGTATTTTTGGTTTCTGTGCTAGTGCCATTGCTATCCAAGCTCTTTGTCTCTCTCCACCTGATAGAGTTGCTATATATCTATCTCTAAGTTTTATCAGCCCAGTTTTTTCAATTGCCCAATGGATAATATCTCTATCATCTTTTTTTATTCTTTTTCCAAATCCTAAATGGGGATATCTTCCATAGGATACAAGATTCTCTATAGTAACATCAGCTGATACATTCTTTACTTGTGGCAATATAGCCACTTCCCTTGCTATTTTCTTTGTAGGTATTTGATATATATCTTTTCCATCAAGATATATATCCCCTGAATGGGATTTGATACACCTTGACAATGCTTTAATGAGTGTAGTTTTGCCTGATCCATTTGGTCCAATGATAGTAACTATCTCACCATTATTCACCTTAAAATTGGCATCTTTTAATACTACCTTATCTCCATATTTAACTTGTAGATTTTTTGTTTCCATACCCATTATTTCATTGCCTCCTTTTTCCTTAATAAATAAAGAAAAAACGGTGCTCCAAGTGCTGACATTATAATACCTACTGGAATCTCCATTGGTGCAAATAATATTCTTGACAGAGTGTCACAAATCATAACAATCGATGCACCAAAAAATATAGTCCCTGGAAAAAGATATCTGTAATCTGAACCAATAAACAATCTTGTCATATGAGGTACAATAAGTCCAACAAAACCTAATAGTCCTACTACAGATACTGCCGCTCCTGCTAATAAGGAGGAAATTATTATAAAAACAAATCTAGTTCTTTCAACCCTCACACCTAATCCTGTAGCAACCTCATCTCCCAGCATAAGGATATTTAATTTATCTGGTAAAAATAATATTAATATCATCCCTAGCACTGCATATGGTAAGATTATTCTTACATCCTTCCAAGTTATAGCTGAAAGGCCTCCAACCATAAATCCTAAAACTCCATGGACTCTATCAGGAAAAAATGTCATTAGACCATTAGTACCTGCACTAAAGAGAGATGATACTGCTACTCCCGCTAAGACTAACCTTGTGGGAAGTACACCTTCCTTCCATGCCAAAGAATATATAAATAAAGTCGCAGACAAAGCACCAATAAATGCACCTATTGGCACTAGATAATAATACTTTGGAAAAATTATAAGAATAATAAGAGCAAAGAAGCCTCCTCCAGAGGAAACTCCTATTATATTTGGTCCTGCCAAAGGATTTCTCATTATTCCTTGAAGTATAGCACCAGATAATGACAGACATATGCCCACTAAGGCTGCGACTATAGTTCTTGGCAATCTTACATTCCATATTATTTGATATTTTACAGTATCCTTCTCATATAAAATAGATTTAATTATTTGTAAAGGATTTATTTTTACTGCTCCATTGCCAACACTAAAGAAAAAACTGGCTATGAATAAGATAATAAAGATAGTAATCATTGTACTTTTTTTAGGTCCTTCTTTTATATATTTAATCATAGCCTACTCCTTTTTATTTAAATACTTCTGGGTATAGAATCTTAGCTAACCCTTCATATGCTTCTGCATATCTATGATTTGCTTTAAACATATAGAGATCCTTTGGTAAAATTATATATCTATCATTTTTTACTGCAGAAAGAGATGACCATGCAGGATTAGATTCTACATCTTCCTTTATTCTCTCTATTACCTTGTCCATATCATTTCCTGTAGTTTGTACAAATATGAAATCTGGGTCTTCTTCTAGAATCTTTTCAATACTAAAGTTTTTATCACTTAGCATATCATTTGATGTATCTGCTATATTTATAGTATGCAAATCCTTTAACATTTCTCCAACTGTAGAATCAGAACCTCTGGCAGTAACAGATTTTGCACTAGCCATCATTATAAGTACTTTATTCGCTTTATCTTTTGGTGCCTTATCAATTATACTGTCTATTTGATTTTTAACATTCAAAACATTTTCTTCATATAAATCTTCTCTTTCATTAAGAGCAGAAAATAATCTTGCTAATTTAAAATAATCCTCTTTACCATAATATTCTAATGCTATAAATGGTATTTTATTTTCTTCAAAAATAGGCACTAATTCCATTTGAGATTTTTGTGTTGAGATTAAAACTACTAAATCTGGTTCTAATTCCAATACTTTTTCTGCACTTATAGATCCAAGAGCCCCTACTATCTCAGCATTTTCTGTTCCAGGTATTTCATCTTGACCTATAGATTCTTCCAATTTACCTACGATACTGCCTCCATTTTTCATCCAGATATCTAAATAAGAGTTAAATAGTACTACTACTCTTTCAGGATTCTTATTTAAAGTAACTTCTTCTCCTCTACTATCTATAAAAGATACAGTTTTATCAGTAATTTTTATCCCATACTCTTCTTTTGCATCCTCATCTATATCTTTATTTGTTTCTATTGGTTGTGAAGTATCTTCTGTTTGTACTACTGGCTTATCATTTTCTTTAGTCTTACATGCTGCCAATGTTGTTGCAATCAATACAAGTATTAGTAGTAGTGATAATATCTTTTTGCTTTTCATTGTAATCCTCCTAATTCTTTCTAGCCATAATTAATGATATATAATCTTTGTCGTTTAATATTTCTTCTTTATCTATTATGATTTCTTGTTCTTCTAACGTTGCTCTTTTAATATATTTGTAGCAATAGTCATTACTATCTAATATGTTTAATATCTTTTCTTTTCCCTTGAAAGTTTTTAATATAGCTATAGAGGTTATCTTTTCTAGTAACTCTTCGTTCAACTCATCACATAATAAAAAACTTTCTCCCTTTACAGTTAGGGGAGTCTTACTTTCACCAGCTGCTGCTACAAAAGATGGAATCCCTGATATTATTTCTATATCTATGTCTCTTCCTTCTAATTCTTCCATGATATATATAAATGTGCTATATACCATAGGGTCCCCTATTGTAAGAAATGAACCTATCTCACCTTCAGGTATCTCTTTGAATATAGTTTCTGCAGCCTTTTTATAATCTTCTTTCAGTACATGTCCCATAGGAAAATCTATAAATACTATTTTTTTGTTTCCAATAAAATCTTTTGCAGTATCCACTGCCATATTTTTTCCCTTGTTGTTTGGAGCAAATATAACTGACGAACTTTCTATTGCCTTAACAGCCTTAAGGGTTAATAGTTCCTTATCTCCTGGACCTGTTCCAATGCCATATAATTTTTTCATTATTTCTCTCCTATTATCTTTTCAAAATGTTCTAGAAATATTTCTTGGGTAATCTTATATTCACCTAGACCTTTGAGACATACCTCAACTTGAAATCCTTCCCTTTCAAGTATTGATTTCCAAGAATCATCATCTTCAGACGCCATATCATTTACTGCATGATCTCCTGCTACTAGCATAAATGGTTTTAGTTTTACCTTTTTTATGTTTTTTTCTTTTAGTTCCTTTATTATATCTTCTATGGTTTTACTCCCTTCTACTGTACCAATAAATACATTTGTAAAACCTTTCTTATGATAAAGATTTTCTAGTATTTCATAGGATTCATCTGCTTCATGATCAGAGCCATGCCCCATGAATACTAGGGCTTCGTTATTTCCTAATTCACTAATTCCAATATTTTCAACAATCTTCATATAATCTTCTTCTAAACTTAATAATGGCAAGCCTACTTTTAAATTATATTTAGTAAGTTTCTCATATTCATGGCCAGGGATTATATGGAGGGGTTGAATATATATATCTTCTATACCTTGATTTTCCATATCTCTTATTGCTTCCTCAAGATTAAATACATGAATATTATCTCTTTTCTTTAATATGTTGATAACCATTTGAGATGTAAATGCCCTTAAAACTAAGTAATCTCTATACTTTTCTCTAATTATATCTTCTATGCTTTCTATACATAATTTCCGCGTATCCTCATAGGTAGTTCCAAAGCTAGCTACTATTATTCCTTTTTTCATAAAATCTCCTTTCTTTCATATAATAAAAATTCTTCTTCATTCCTAAATAAGATAGTATTAAACTTTTCGTGAATTCTAACAAGCCAAGGTTTTGTTAAAAAGGCTTCGTCTAGTAGTTTATCTTCACGAAAAATCTTTTGTGTTTCACCTTCTCCAATGATGCTGCCTTTGCTAAGTATATAAATATAATCACAAATGTCATAGATTAAATCCATATCATGACTAGATATTATAATGGTTTTATCATTACTTATTTCATTGATTATCTCTTTCATTTGTTTAGTCATATAAGGATCAAGTCCAGATGTAGGCTCATCTAATAAGAGAATGTTAGATTCCATGACCAAAACTCCAGCAATAGCAATTCTTTTCTTCTGACCATAGCTTAAAAAATGCAGGGGTTTGTCCACCAAATCAAGACCGCCAACTTGTTCCAATGCATTAGCTACTTTTTTCCTTATTATATCTTCACTAACACCAATATTTCTCAATGAAAAAGCTATATCATCAAATACGTTGGAGTAAAATAATTGTTGGTCGGGATTTTGAAATACAATGTTGACTTGCTTTCTATATTCCTTTAAATAAGCCTTATTATACTTTATAGGAGTATCATTATATATTATTGAACCTTTACTTGGCTTTAAAATTCCCATTATATTTAGGAACAAGGTTGACTTTCCAGAACCATTAGCTCCAATAACACCTATTACTTTTCCCTTTGATGTATCTATATTTATATCATTTAATGCCTTCGTTCCATCTTCATATTTATAGTATAAATTGTTTATTTTTAACATTTAATCACCTAATTTAAATTCTCCGCTATATAACTTACATTCCAAGGATATATTCATCTCATTATGTCTTATAAATACTCTGGTAAAAAGGTTTCTAATAAGTAATGCTATAGATCTTAATGAATTTCTCTTGTTTTCGTAACCAAATTTCATAGCTTGGGCTAAATGAATATTGTTCGCTTCTTCAATGAAAATAAATATACTCCTATAAATAAGTACCATTAATTCTATAAACAGCTTAGGTACCTTTAATTTCTTTAAAACCCTAATGATATCAATCATCGGAGTGGTTAATATCAGAAAATATACTGATGTTAAAGATGATAATACTGTTGTAAACAGTTTTATTCCTTTAGACATAGACTCCATAGTTATACCAATACAGATATTCATAATCTTGAAATAGTAAAGATAAAAATCACCATTTACTGAAATCATTATAGTAATTATACTAATGAATAGAAATGATACAGGTAATAAAAGCATCTTAAAATAGGTTCTAAAGGGAACTTTAGCTATTCCAATAACTAATATGATCATAAGAATAGTAATCAATAAATCAAGATAATAACTATTGATTAATCTTGACAATACTATGCCTCCACAGGAAAGAAGAATCTTTACCTGTGGAGGATAATTTCTTAATTTGTTAGTATATGCATATTTATCTATCAGCAACAATTTTGCGTCTTTCCTTTAATACACCAAGGATATACCCTATAAGACCTGCTCCTATAGCTACTTGAAGAGAAAATAATAAACTCTCTATTTCACCACTTGGTGGTTCCCAGAATGATTCAAACCATGGTTCATAATCTGGATTTATTTCCTGGATAACTCCTTCAGCCTCTCCATCTGCTCCGCCAAATTCAGAATCTCTTTTAATAATTAATGGAGTAATTACGATTACAATTATCAAAAATAAAAGAATAATATTTTGCTTAAATAGACTCTTCAAGTTTAATCACTCCTTCTTTTCTATATTCTTGAATAAGATTAAATACCATTACAGTTATAATTCCCTCAACAATTGCTAGCGGTATTTGTGTAACTGCAAATACAGATAGAAACTTTGTAAGAGATGCGGCAACTCCTCCTGTGGCATCTGGGAATGCTAAAGAAAGCTGAATTGATGTAATTACATAAGTAGCTAAATCTCCTAATGCTGCCGCTAAGAAGACTGTCAGGCTTTTATTTTTCCCTTCTTTACCCATTTTATATATACCATAGGAAACAAGTGGACCTACTACAGCCATGGAAAAGGAATTAGCTCCTAATGTAGTAATCCCACCATGGGCTAATAATAAGGCTTGGAATAACAATACTATAGTCCCTATAACAGTCATAGTTGTTGGTCCAAATAGTATTGCACCTAATCCTACTCCCGTTGGATGAGAGCAAGATCCAGTAACAGATGGAATCTTAAGGGCAGATAAAACAAATGCAAATCCTCCTACTAATCCTAGAATCATTTTATGATCCTGTCCTTCTTTCAAACCTTTTCCTACCTTTCTAAATCCTATGACTAAAAATGGTAAAGTTAATATTGACCAAATAATTGCCCATTTAATAGGTAGGAAACCTTCCATAATATGCATTGCTTGTGCAAGCTGTGGAGTTATAATTAAAGTCAATAATATACCCCACATTAATAATTTCTTTTTCATAAAATCACCTCACATTTATTTTTAAAGGAATACTCCTTTATATCTAAACTAGGTGACCTAAAAGGAAAATAAAAATCCCTAACCTGAAGCAGATTAGGGATGGAACTTATACTAATATTAACTATATAATAGTACAATTATAAGTTTTTCCTTCCCTCCGAAGGTCACTTCAATACTATTAGGCAGGTCTCCTGACTTGTGACTCATTTTACTCTCAGCACCTTCCCAGATTTCTCCAGTGGTATAAGCTGATTCTATCATCACTTACAGTAGCGGGGGCTGTATGGGATTTTCACCCATTTCCCTATTATTCTTATAGAACCTAATGTACTATATTCAATTTTCATTCTAATGCTATCATAAAATAATATTTAATACAAGATATTTTTGCAACTAAAAGATATAATATTATACCAAAGGTTGTTATGTCCATCTTTTACTTAGCTAACTAATTGGATCACAATATGGATTATTAATAATAATACTTCACTACGATACATAATTTCTATAGTGTTTTTTATATCTATTTTTCTAATTTCCTCAACCTTATCACCTATTGTAGGTTTCTCTACAAGCTTTCCATGATAATAATTATTTCCACCTAATTGAATATCTAGAAGCCCTGCAACAGCACCCTCTGGATATGCACAATTTGGACTCTTATGATTTTTTTTATCCCTGATCATTATCTTAAAACCATTTTTTATATGAAATCTCCCTAATGAACCTAAGCACATAAGAATTCCTGTAATTCTTGATGGAATATAATTAAATATATCGTCTACCTTTGCAGGAAAATATCCTAGATCAATATATTTATCATTCATATAACCTAACATAGAATCCATAGTATTGATAAATTTATATGCTAGTCCTCCAGATGCTCCAAATAGGATTATATAAAATAGTGGAGCAATGACCCCATCAGATGTATTCTCTGCCACAGTTTCTACTGTTGCCCTTATAATTTCCTGTTCTGAAAGATTTTTAGTTTCCCTTCCAACAATATAAGAAAGTCTTATCCTAGCTTCTTCTATACCTATGTCTAGAGCTTTTGATACCTTCATGGCTTCATAATGCAGACATCTTGCAGCTATACATGTATAGATTAAGTAAGTATTCACTATAATATAAAGAACTTTATATTCTTTTATAAGCTTTAATAACAAATATGGCGTAATAAAGCCAAGTGAAATATTAATTATAACAATAATAAATCCAGCAAACTTAAGTCCTTTTTTTGATCTAGCAATTTTTCTTGCTAATTTTTCTTCAAAAGCAATCATTCTTCCCATAAGTTTCACAGGATGAGGAAAACTATAGGGATCCCCTATAATAAAATCTATTATAACTGCAAGTATTATACTAATTAGCATACTTGATTATCCAATCCCATTATTTTATAAATATAATCCATATCCATATTTTCACGAAGTATTATTGCTAATTTGTTTAATTCTCTTTCCAATTCTTCTTCTGTTTGTGGATTTGTATTACATTCCTTGTCATAGTCTATTAAACTATCTTCATCTACTAATTCTAAATGTGCAAAAGGTATTGTTCCTACAACTGGTATATTTAATATTTCTTCAATCATTTTAATTCCTGGATCTAATAAAGTTTTATCTCCTCTAAATTTATTGATTATGAGCCCTTTTATTCTTTTTCTTTCATGTTCTTCTAACAGCATTACAGTACCATAAAGAGAAGCAAATACTCCTCCCCTATCTATATCTGCTACTAAAAGTACTGGAGCATCTGCCATTTCAGCCATTCCCATATTGACTATATCATTTTGTTTCAAGTTT
This sequence comes from Tissierella carlieri, assembly GCF_018917285.1. Classification (NCBI taxonomy): domain Bacteria; kingdom Bacillati; phylum Bacillota; class Tissierellia; order Tissierellales; family Tissierellaceae; genus Tissierella; species Tissierella carlieri. The sequence goes on from NZ_JAHLOH010000033.1 coordinate 41,504, forward strand.
ATTTCTGCTGGACTTCCTGCACCTTCTATAACTACGATATCATTTTCTTTCTCTATCTCTTTATATATGTCTAATATCATTGGTCTAAGAGTATTTTTATACTTGAAGTATTCCACTGCTTCCATATCCTCTTTATCTTCACCTCTTATAACAACCATAGAACCTTTATCTGACTTCGGTATAAGTAAGATTGGATTCATATTTGGATGTGGTTTAAGTCCCGCAGCTATTGCTTGCAAAGTTTGAGCTGTACTTATCTTATATCCTTCACTAGTAGTATAATATTTTGAGGACATGTTCTGAGATTTAAATGGGTATACCTTATATCCATCTTCTTTAAATATTCTACATAATCCTGTACACATAAGACTCTTACCTGCTGAAGATGTGGTGCCTTGTATCATGATATTTGTCATATTATTTTCCCCCTATTTGTATTTTTCCATTTCTTCTTCTAAATTATCTACTTTATATTCTAAGGATAATACTGGATCCAGATTGTATTTATCCAATAAATAATATAAATCTTCGATTTCATCTCTAATTGGAGCTTGGTGATTATCATATAGACCATTATTAGAATGGATATGAATATAGAAAATATAATCTTTAAGTTCTTTTATCCATTCTTCCAATTTCACTTTCCCTAATTTAGCATGTCCTACATCTAAATTAATTTTAATATTAGGCAAGTTTATAGTTTCTATTAGGTCTTTTAACATGTTGGGAGTTTCTTCGAATATATTTTCCAGAAGTATTATTCCATTATAATCTGGTACTTCTTTTAGTATCTGTTCCCAGAATTCCCTACTTTGCTTATTGTTTAATTTTATTAATGATGGCTGATTTAAATATGGATTAATCTGACTATGAAATATTAAGTAATCTATATTTAATTCCTTAGCCGCATTCATAGTATATAAATATCTATTATAGCTTACTTCTCTAATTAATTTATCAGGACTCGAAGGCTTTAAATCTAAAAAAGGTCCATGCAAAGCTTTGACATTTTCAAATCCTTTAAGTTTAGCTTTATATCTATGAATTATTATATTAATTTCATCCAAGGATAAATTAGGTTCTGTAAAATCCTGTATCTCAATACCTATATTGAGCTTTTTAAACTCTTCTATATTTAAGCTGTCTATGGTGCTTATAGTTTTTAATATTTTTCTCTTCATATATTCACTCATTTCTTTAAGATTTTTTCTTCTTTGAATGAATCAACCAAGTTACTTCTATTAGAGAGGATGGAAGCAACATAAGATCCTCATAAACCAAGTATTTTCCTTCCCACTTTGGATCAAATTTATTTTTATATTTCCTTAGTCCATCAAAGCTATAAAAATGTTTACCATATTTAAATACTAAATGTGCAATCTTTTCTTGAATATGTGCATTCTGTGATATTCCTACATTTGAGAGTGGAGCCATTCCCAGATTGAATATTTTATAATTATCCTCTTTAAATATCAAAATCAAATTAAGTATAAGAAAAGTCATGGTATTATTAGGTACTTCCTTTTTAAAACGCATTAAATCAATAGAAGCTGATTTATGATCATCATAACTAGGACTTATAGAAGCAAATGCTATTATTTCTCCTGTTTCTTCCTTCTTTACAACTCCTATTTTAGATTTATTTAGATATTCCCTACTAAACCATCCAAGTGAAAAGCCCATTTCCTCTCTATCAGCTAACCATTCATCAGAAACTTTCTTTAGATCTAAAAATAGATTTTCATCTATAGAGTTATCACAATACATCTCAAAAGTAAAACCATCCTTTTCAAATCGTCTAAGTGTATTTCTAAAATCTCTACTTTTTGAACTATTTATATCAAAATTATCAAGTTCCACTAATCCTGTCTCACCTAATTTAAAGAAATAATACCCATGATCATGATAAAAAGGTAATAATTTCTCACTGGATTGATAAAAAACTGATTTATATCCATATTCATCTATGAATATCTGAAATTCTGTTAAAGCTTCTCCGAAGTATTTTGGATCTCCAATAGGATCTCCCAAAACTACTGCAAGGCCATGACTTATCTCATATTGAATCAAAACACTATTATTTTTAGACCAAAATAAATGTTTATCCTTTAAAAATATAAGGTGAGTTAAGAAATTCCCATCATATTCTTGCAGAAATTTACTTACCCTTTCTTCATTAATACTTTCATACATCTTATCATTTGTTATCTTTTCCTTTGTTAGTTCATAGTAGATAACAAAAACAATGAGAAAACCATAAGCAATAATACCACTAGGTATAGGCCAAGAAATTCCCTTTGAGATCAAGGACTTGAAATATTTAATTTTTATAAAATCTCTCAATATTATATGAGACATTTTCATATAGGCTAAAATTCCGATAAAGGCCAATAGCAAAGTCATAATGGCTTTAAACCAATCAATTGGTAAACTTTTTCTATAAAAGCTATGCTTAGACATTTTTAATATTATCAGAACTAAAATCAAAAAAATTGCTTCTTCATAGGCGAACCCCTTAACGAAAGCAAATATAGCACCAAAAAACAATAACCACATAGTAATTTTGTAGCTGCGTTTTACTTTCATTCTTATTTCCCTAGAAATAACTATCAATAGTATTCCTATACATATTGATAACTGCCTTGATAACTGTAAAATTGGAAATGATAAAAGTCTTGAAGCTATTTTAATTCGTTCAATTACTCCCGGAACTAATGCAGATAATAATAAGGTTACTCCAGATGCTAATATCAATATAGCTAACAATAGGTTTGTAATGCTAGATGTTTTATTGATAAAATCTTTTATCTTTGAAAAACCAATAAATTGAATTAATTTATTTTCATTTTGAGATTGTACTATCAAAGTAAAAACTATTCCTATTATCAAAGGCAATATATAATAAAAAGTTCTATATAATATCAATATGGCTAAAACATTTTCAGTTCCTATACCATAATATTGAAATCCAAGTAATACAACTAAATCAAAAGACCCAACTCCACTAGGCAATAAGCTTAGAATACCAGCTATGGAACCTAAGGTAAATACGATAAATATAATATAAGGATCTACACCTTGACTAAATTGTCTCACGATAACAAAAAATAAAGTGAAAGCAACCATCCATTCTATAAAAGATAAAAATAATAGTTTCACTCTCAATATAATCTTATTATGATCACTTGTTTCTATTGAATTTTTTCTTAAAGTACTAAAAATCCTATCTATTAAAAAATAAACAATGAAGTATATTATGAAAGCAACAATGGTTATAATTATCCATCTATATTTCTCTATAAGGGGAGCTATATATTGATATCTAAACAATGCAATAATCGTCATAAGTGAAAGTCCTATACCCGTTGCTGGAATCAATAATAAATTATAATCTATAATATCCCCTTTATTGTTGGTGCTCTTTTTAAATAGTACAGACCTAATAGAGGCTCCTGTCAATCCCCCTAGTCCTGAAATATTATTTATTGTGTTAGCTACAAAAGTAATGCTAAATATAGTTATTTTTTTAATATTAAGATTTAAATATTTTATTATTGCAAAATCATACAAGCTCATTGATGATACTGCTACTATTCCTAAAATAGTAAATATAAATAAAAGAGACATAGGAAATTCCCTAATTAGAGATATTGTCTTAGCAAAATCTATTGATTTTAATTCCTTCGCTCCTCCAGCGATTATAATTCCCATCATGAATATTATAAATATTAATCTTGAAATCTTTGTTCCATTTTTTTTCAATAGTAATTTAATCTTTTCCATATATCCCTCCATCTGTAATACCTATTATTTTACTATTCTCTATAACTCCATATTTGTTCCAGTACCTAAGTAATATATTACATTGTTTTTTCAATATTATCAATCTAGTTAAATATTACAAATTTAATTTTTAAATTTAAAGGCCCTGCATATGCAGGGCCTATTATTCATTATTTAGCTTTATTATATATTTCTTCTATCTTGTTCCAATCAACTACATTCCACCAAGAATCTATATAGTCTGCTCTTTTATTTTTGTATTTGAGATAATATGCATGCTCCCATACATCTATTCCAAGAAGAGGTATCTTTCCTTGTGAGATTGGATTATCTTGATTTGGTGTAGAAAGTATTGCAAGTTTTCCATTATCAAGTACTAACCATGCCCAACCACTACCAAATTGACCTAATGCAGCTTTTTTGAAATCTTCTTTTAATTTATCAAATCCTCCTAATTCTTCGTCAATTTTCTTTCCAAGTTCTCCTTCTGGTTTACCTCCACCATTTGGTGACATCATATCCCAAAATAATGTATGATTATAATGACCTCCACCATTATTTCTTACAGCAGTTTTAATGTTCTCTGGTAAATCATCTAAAGATTTTAATATATCTTCTATTTTCATTTCTTGGAATTTTTCATGACCTTCTAAGGCCTTATTTAAATTATCAACATAAGTTTGATGATGTTTTGAATGATGAGTCTCCATTGTTAAATGGTCTATATGTGGTTCTAATGCATCATATGAATATTTTAATTCTGGTAGTAAAAATTTCATTGTATCTCTCCTTTTTTATCTATATTAATTTTATTATTATCAGCTTATTATATATATGCCCACATTTCTAAATGATAAACATTATCATTTAGAAATGTGAAAAATAATTTTTTGTATTAAAAAGCTCTGATAAGTTTCCCTATCAGAGCTTTTATTTATCATATATATAATATAATTTTCAATATCTTAGTTTTCTAAACCTATTACAGTATCAGGGTCATCTTCTATCTTAGGTAGATTAATCCCTATATATGCGAATATAATAATTACTATTGGAGTTATATAGTTAAAAAAAGCATATTTAGCATAATCTTGAGTAGCTACTCCAAGAACGCTGTAAAGGAAGGCACCACATGTATTCCAAGGTATTAGAGCAGAAGTAATAGTTCCAGCACCCTCTAAAGCATTGGACAATACTTTAGGATGAAGACCTTTTTCCTTGTATGCCTTAGCATACATTCTGCCAGGCACTACGACTGAAATATACTGCTCAGGCATTGTCACATTGCTAAATATACAGGTTAATATTGTAGTAGTAACTAATGTACCTACACGCTTTACTCTCTTTAACAGTGCTCCCACTATAACTTCAAGTTGCCCAGTCTTTTCCATTATACCACCAAACATCATGGCTATAATTGTAAGTGAAATAGAAAACATCATCCTCTCCAATCCACCAGCAGTTAATAAATCTCCTAAATTTGCACCTTGCATAACTACTCCAAAAACTCCACCTAATATTATACCGATTGTAATTCCTGGTATAGCAGGTATCTTAAAGGCTATTGCTACGATTACAGCCAAAGGCGGTATTAGTAACAGTGGTGACACATTAAATGAAGATGTAATTCCATCTCTAATAGCATTTATAGCCGATATATCAACACTCTCTCCACCGTATTTGAATCCCATAATTAAAAATATTACCAATGTAATACCATATGCAGTAAATGTACTTGGGACCATGTTTTTAACATGTGTAAATACGTCAGTTCCAGACACTGCTGGTGCTAAGTTTGTCGTATCTGATAACGGAGACATCTTATCCCCTAAATATGCTCCTGAAATAATAGCTCCTGCAGCCACTGGAGCAGGTATGCCTAATCCTTTAGCTATTCCAATTAATGCAATACCAATAGTCCCTGCAGTACCCCAGCTAGTCCCCGTAGCTAAAGAGGTGATTGAACATATTATAACAGTAGCAACTAGGAAAATTCCAGGTTTTAGAATCCCTAATCCATAATAAATCATACTTGGAACAACACCAGATAATAGCCATAATCCAATAAGAACACCAATAATTGCTAAAATAATTATAGCTTGTAAAGCTTGATAAATACCATCGAACATAGCTTTTTCAATTTCATTCCAAGTAAATCCAATCTTAACTGCTATAAGTGCCGCAAATAATGTACCTACAAGCATTGGAATATGCGGATCAGCTTCGTATATAGAAATACTAACCCCCATGACAATAATTAAGAATGCGAATGATAGCAACGCCTCCCAAAGATATGGTTTTCGAGCTGTCTTTTTCAACGTTAAAAATCCTCCTTATGCAATATTTTCTGAGTCTTGTAAATTTTATTACAACTTTATATATATGTCAATAGTTTCGAGGAAAGTTTAGTTTTTAACAGTCTTCGTGAGTTATTTAACGAATAATTAATAATATTCTTAATTTTTATAATTATATTCTATTAAATAGAAAAAAGACCTTAATTATCCTAATTAAAGCCTTTTCTACTTTTAATCATGCTTCTAAAAAATATCTTTAATAACCTATTTGAAATAAGAATGCCTATCTATCTTAATCTTTGATTTTTCCTAATTATTTTAATTGATCATTTGCAGCTTCTCCAGCTATCTTACCTGTATATATTGCTTGTGCTATAGCTGTTCCTGTTGCAGGATATACTCTATTAAATATATTACCGAAAACTAATTCTCCTGCAGCAAAAAGATTTTCAATAGGCTGTCCTTCACAATTTTCATTTACCATTAATCCTGGCATTGTACCAATAATACATGCACGTGTTGGAACTGCATAGAAAGGCCCTTTAGTTGGTGGCTTCATTTTTTCGATAATGCTTCCAAATTCATCCTCAGTGCCATTCTCAACAGTTTCATTGTATTTCTTGACAGTTGCTAGGAAATTTTCTTTATTTACTCCCATTAAATCAGCTAGTTCTTCCAAGGTCTCTCCTTTAAGTATAAGTCCTTGTTCAACACCTTTTTCATAATCTTCAACTCTATCACTCTTAGAATCGTCTATACCATATCCAATATCTTCAGGCTGTAAATATATTTGTAACGCAATATCTGTACTTTGTCCAGTTTCATCTACAAACCTCTTACCATCTTTATTTACAAATAATTCTGGTACCCATACAAGACTTCCTACCTCACCTTTATATCCCATATTTGGAGTAAGTGCTTCATAGGACATTACACCATTACCTACTATTTCTATACCAAGTTCTCTAGTCATTTCTATTCCATCTCCTGTAGAACCTGCCGCAAGGAATGGCCATTTTCCAGCTGAATCTGGATCAAATTCTTCAAGTAATTTACGATTATTTCCAAATCCTCCTGTTGCTAAAATAATTTTTTTAGCATTTACTGTATATTTCTTTTCTCTATCTTCAACATTTACACCTTTGATAACGTCATTATTATCAACTATTAGAGAAGTTACTTTTGAATTCACTCTTATTTCAGCCCCACTCTCTTTAGCAAAATTTAATAAGAATTCAGCAGCTTGATTACCTGCAGCATCATCTCTAAACTTTGTTAATTTAGCTCCTCTATTGGTTTCAAATCTATATATTCCTGAATCAGGGTATGTTTCAGTTGCACTTTCAACATCCCATGGTGCACCATTATCAATTAAATAGTCAAATGTTTCTCCTGCTATATTTGCTATATGTTTAACTAATGCTTCATTTGACTTTGTTTCAGATCTCATTTCAAACCACTCTAGAAGTGATTCGGAAGTAAAGCTTTCTTCAGTTACATATTTAGAGCCATTACCTGTCCAAAATAATCCACCTGATAAAGCAAGTGATCCACCAGTAAATGGCATTTTTTCAAGAACTAAAATACTTATATTATCATTTTTCCCTAATTCGATAGCTGCTGATAGTCCAGCAGCTCCTGCACCAACAACTACCACATCATATTCCTCATCTTCACCTTCGATTAATTCTGGTTTCTCTGGTTTAATATTTAATAAATCCATATTCGCACCAGATTTTTTTAAAGCATCTTTTGTAGCTTGGATAATACCAATGCTTGACATCGTAGCACCAGCTACAGTATCAACAGCAACGCTTTGGTGCTGAACAATTGCCGCTGGTACAGAATCATTTGCATAACTAAATAATCTTTCCGATTCAGCTTGTTCAATTACTTTTACTTCTGTTATCTTTTCTTCGTCAACAGTAACCTGAACCTTAATAATGCTTTTCATTCCTTTAGCCTCACCCTCGTATACACCTGGAGTAAAAGCCATCTCTGTTTTTTCTGAAATCATCGGTTCTGAAGTTTGACTACATCCTACTAATGCAGATGTCATCATTGCCAAAATTAAAACAAAAACAATTACTCTTTTCATATTTCATGCTCCCTTCAATTATTTTATATAAATGCTGAATTCATCTACATTTATAAGTATAAGGTCTAAAGGAGCTTTAAAGTCAATGATATTTTTTTATCATTCAATGTGATTAAATGGTAACCAAGCTTGGTGCCAATTTATATAGTCGTCACCTACTTTACGCATCAAAGCACTTTTAGTTAAAACATCTCCTGATAATTCCATTCCTTGTGAATTCATATATTCAATTGCAGGTGCTAAGAGTTCTGGAGTAATAGTTCGATTAGATTTTGATTGAATTCCTGTTTGTATGCATAATCTAGAAGGATACAATTTCACATAATCAGACTCTTCAATATCTAATAACTCTGCATATTCTTTATAAACACCAAGTCCAACAGAAAAATTCTTTCCGCTACTTTCCACTTCTGCTAATGAGAATAAAGTACTTGTAAATACAAAGGGAATTTTGTTTAGCCAATCAAAAATTATTTTCTGTATACCTTTATCTGGATGCAATACATATCCATCCTGCATCTCTAAACGGTAAATATCAGGCCGGTATTCAACTCGATATTTTCCAATTAACTCATTGGAAGCTATCATGCTTTGCTCCTCTTTCTCTATATGTTTGAGAATATTGCTCTTCCATTCTATTTCTTTCTTAATATCTTCTTTTCTATCAGATAAATTAGAAATGATATCATCATTTTCATAATTATTAAGAAGCTTAGCTGTTTCATCTAGTGTATATCCTAATTGACGATATATCCTTGCCCTGATTAACATATGAATTTCCCAGCCACCATAATAACGATAACCTGTAGCTTCTGATCTTTCTGGAGCTATAATTCCTTTAGATTCATAGTAACGTATTGCCTCTGGTGTTATATCTAATAGTTTAGCTACATCACTTATTTTATATTTCATTTTCCACCCCTCACTTATTGACTCTACTCATCTCTAGAATTTCTTTAATAATAGGCACTTACAACACACCTGATAATTTATTAATAGTTTATCAATCTTCTATTCTATTTTCAAGATTTGTTGTTTATCTATATCATAATACAATAAAAGCCCCAATGACTTTCCTCACTAGAGCTAACTTTAGTATTTTCTATAAAACAACTTGCTATATATATTAAATGTCTCCTAATAATACTAGTATTAACCTCTTATCTTTTCAATTAATTCATCTTTCTTGTTTCTAATACTCCTTATTTCATTTTTAACTAAACCATCTTTCAAATTCTCTTTTTCTACAAAGAACATGGATAGTCCTCCCAATCCTACGTGAGTACCTACTGCCGCACCCATTTGCATTATATAAATTTCATCTTTAAAATCTGTCTCTAATCTAATTTTTTCTGCTAAATCCTTAGCAATATTCATATCTGAAGTATATCCAATAATGACAAAATCTGTAATCTTATTATCTACCCTTCTAATAAACTCATCTACATAAAATTTTAGTACTCTATTTCGTCCCCTTTCCTTAGCAACTATGGCTCCCTTACCTTTTTTCATGGACATAATAGGTTTTACCCTTAGTAGTTTACCAATAAATGCACTAGCATTGGTCAACCTACCACTTTTAATCAAATTATTTAAATCATCTACACAAAGAAAATGTTTTACCTTAGTCTTATAATTTTCATTGAATTGAATTAATTCATCAAAACTATAACCCGATTCCAATAGCATAGCACTTTTCAATATCAGCCATCCACTTCCATGACTCATAGATAATGAATCTACTACATATATTTTCACAGTTGAATTTGGATTATTTTCAAAAAAATAGTCTTTTGCTAAAACTGCTGATTGGTAAGAGCCACTTGTACCACTAGACATACAAATGCATAAAATTTCCTTATATCCATCTTCAATGGCTTTATTTATTATTTTTAAATATTCTTCTGGACTTGGCATTGATGTAGTAGGTAATTCCTCTAAAGTTGGTAAAATTTTAAAAAACTCATCTGTCTCAATATCTATTTTATCTCTATAGGTTGTACCACTTATGATAATATTAAGGGGTGCAACTCCTATATTATATTTGTCGACTATTTTTTTTGATAAATCACAAGTAGAATCAGCCATTATCTTGATCATTTAATTCCCTCACTTTATTTATAGTCATAATTCGCTAAATTTCGACAAATTATTCTTTACAATTATAACATATTAGAATTAAAAGAGATATGTTAATAAATTTGATAAATAGTATAAAATGACAATGTAAAATATATATAAGTAGTAGGCTTTTTGTTGAGAGTTCAAAGATACGTTAATGATATGCAAAAATAATAAATAAAACTCCAATGATAAATTATCATTAGAGTTTTATTTTCTTGCTACATAATTACTACTGGTTTAATTAAATCAAATGGTCTAGTTTTTATCATTACTAATGCATCCTCTATTTTTTCAAATCCATGAAAAACGTGTGTAACTATCTTACTCGGATCAAGTTTACCATACTTAACTAATTCAATTTGTTTTTCCATTCTAGCTCTGCCACCGGGAATTTCTTTATTAATGGTGTTATCATGACTTGTATTAGCTCCCCATTCAATCTTTGGAATTGAAAATGTCTCCCCGCTACCAAAGTGATTTACATTTCCAATACGTCCACCTAATTTAACAATTTTCACAGCATCAGTAATTGCATCTGAATCAGTCCCTGCAACCAATACTTTATCTACTCCTGTACCTTTTGTGATTTTTAAAATTTGTTCCACAATGGGCCCATCATTATGATTTATTATATCTGTTGCGCCATAGAATTTAGCTGCTTTAACTAAATCAGGACTATAGCCAACTACAATAATCCTTTCTGCTCCCTTTAAATGTGCACCTGCAACTCCCATCAAACTTATAGAAGCAGTGCCTAAAACCGCCACTGTATCTCCATATTCTACTTCTGCTAATTCTACAGCATGAAATCCTGTAGATACTGTATCTGTCAACATAACAGCTGATTCTAATGAAATCCCCTCTGGAAGTAACGCAACATTCATATCTACATTATCTACATGAAAATACTCTGAAAAAACTCCATCCTTTATATTTGAGTATTTTCTTCCTACTAATTGTTGACTGCTACTGTGCATATCAATATTTCTCCAATCAAGTGTTACAGCTGGTACTATTACTTTATCACCTGGTTTAAAATCTTTAACCTTACGGCCAACTTCTACAATCTCACCTATAGCTTCATGACCTAAAATCAAATTATGCCTATCACCTAATGTACCTTTATATACTGTTTGAATATCAGAAGTACAAGGAGCTAAAGCTAAAGGCCTAAGTATTGCATCATAAGGTCCTGCCACTGGTCTTTCTTTTTCAATCCACCCTACATTATTTAATCCAAGCATTGCAAAACCTTTCATACGTATCCCTCCTATATATTAAATAATATCAATCTATTTGTCAGTTTTTTTGTTACACAATTAATAATTGCAATTACCTTGCCAGCTTTTGCTTTTTATTTAAATTTAATCTATCTTTTACATATAGGCTATAGTTCTTAGTATTATAGTAATAAAAAGTATTTTTCATATTTTAAAGTATTGATTTCTTACTTTTTATTAACTCTTAATCTTACACTGTTAACTATATTATAGTGAAATTTAGTTCTTGACTAAGAAATAAATTTCATTTATTATGTATCTATAATATAGTCAGGAGATGTTGTATATGAACCAAGCCTTTAATAAAAAAAACATAGCAATTGAACCTATGGATGTTAAAGATATAGATGATATGCATAAAAAGTTTTTATTGAATACTAAAAGTCCAGTTTTTGCAGAAACCTTAAGATACTGTGAAAAGGTTGCAAATTCTAATTCCAATGTTCTTTTGATAGGCGAATCTGGAACTGGAAAAGAAGTTGCTGCTAAATATATTCATTTATGTAGCCAAAGGGCTTCTAATGATGTGGTAGCAGTTAATTGCAGTGCTTTCACTGAAACCCTTTTAGAATCTGAACTTTTTGGATATGAACAGGGAGCATTTACAGGAGCTTTAAAAGCAAAAAAGGGGAAGTTCGAACTGGCACATGAAGGTACTTTATTTTTAGATGAAATTGGAGATACCAGTCTACTTACTCAAGTGAAGCTTTTAAGAGTCATTGAAACTAAAAAATTTGAACGAATTGGTTCTAACACACCTATGCTAATAGATTTTAGACTAATTTGTGCTACTAATAAAGATCTTGAAGAAAACATCTTAAATGCTACTTTTAGAGAAGACTTTTTTTATAGGATTAGCACTATCGCCATTAGAATCCCACCTCTCCGTGAACGTAAAGAGGATCTTATGGATATGATTAATTTTTTTCTAGAACAGTCCTGCATTGAAAATAGACGTGAAATCACTTATATTGAACCTGAGGTTAATGAATTTCTGTATAATTATGATTATCCTGGAAACGTCAGGGAACTTAAAAATACTATCGATAGATTAGTGATATTGTCAGAAGATGGTGTTATTAAAAAAGACAATCTTCCTATTTTACATTCTATTGCTAGAATGAAACCTAGTTCGACCAGTAATACATTTCAATCTATCATTAGCTTGAAAGAGTTTAGAAAAAATACTGAATCTAAATATTTACAATGGGTTCTAAATCAAGTAAATGGAAACGTAGCTGAAGCAGCTCGCAGGCTTGATATTAGTTCTCGTCAGCTTTTTAATAAAATTAATGAATATGGATTGCAAAAATAATAGAAGCCTTGATAGGATATGATTCTAATCAAGGCTTTTTCAGCAAAAATATGAAAACACTAATTACCTCGCAGTTAATTACTTACATTTTTTCTTCATCCCATTACTCTCTTATAGATAGTATTCTCTACTGTTTATAAAATAGTTATTTGCTTAGTTTTGAAATTATATTTTACCTTATATTTTGTAGATTATATAATAGTTTTAATGGTATAATTAATGTAACATATAAATTATCTGCAGCCATAAAATTTATTAATAAATTTAATCTCTATAAAAGAGTAATGGAGGTAAATATGGATAATAAAAAAGCATTAGATATTTTAGAAAACTTAAAAAAGGTAATTATGGGCAAAGATGAAGTTCTAGAGAAGGTTTTAATAGCATTATTTGCCAAAGGCCATCTTTTAATCGAAGATGTACCTGGAGTTGGAAAAACTACTTTAGTTAAAGCACTTGCTAGAAGTATGGATTTATCATATAAAAGAGTTCAGTTTACACCAGACCTGATGCCTTCTGATATTATAGGTATTAGTGTCTATGATAAAAATACTGGAACCTTTTCTTTCAAAAAAGGTCCAATATTTAATCAAGTATTCTTAGCTGACGAAATCAACAGAACTTCTCCAAAAACTCAGTCTAGTTTATTACAAGCTATGGAGGAAGGGGAAGTGTCTACAGAAGAAAGTCATTATATTTTAGAGAAACCTTTTATGGTACTAGCAACTCAGAATCCACTAGAATACCAAGGAACTTTTCCTCTACCAGAAGCACAACTAGATCGTTTTCTAATGCGTTTATCTCTGGGATATCCAGAAAAACAGTCTGAAATAGAAATACTCCAAAATTATCAGTCCATAAAAAATCTTAATCTTATAGAGCCTGTTGTATCTCAGGAAGATATATTAGAGATGCAATCCATGGTAGATGAAATAACAGTTCACCGTGATATTATAGATTATATTGTTAATATTTCTAATACAACTAGAATTTATGAAGATTTGCGTTTAGGAGCTAGTCCTAGAGCTTCTATTGATTTATTGAAGGCTGCAAAATCAAAGGCATTTTTAGCAGGTCGAGACTATGTTATTCATGATGATGTAAAGAAAATGGTAGTACCTGTATTGGGACATAGGCTAATTCTTTCCCCAGAGGCCAGAATAGAGCAAAAGGGTATTGAAGAGATATTAAAAGAAGTTCTTAGTCGTGTATTTGTACCGGTGATGGCAAATGAATAATATAAAAATTGGTCTTCCATTAATCTTCCTTATAATTATAATTACCTTTGTATTGTTGGTTGGAGGAACCTTGCCTTACTTTTTATTTTATATACTATTACTGACATTCATTATTCCTTTAATTCACTGTTTAGTTACCCTTAAAGGGCTAAAAGGTTCTATAGAGATTCCAAGTGAATCTCTATTCACTGGTGAAATACTCAATATAGATTATCAGGTAAAAAATAATAGTATTCTTCACATACCTTATTTGGAAATTCAATCTGATATTTCAAAGCAATTAACAGGGATTAATTCTCCTAAAGTGACATTAGCACTGAAAAAAAAGGAATCCTACAGCAGTAGTGAGTCTCCAATCCTAAGAAGAAGGGGTTATTATCAATTTGGAGAAATAGAGGTAACAGTGGGAGATGTTTTTGGATTTTATTCTTTTAAGAAAAAAATTACCAGTCCCGCCTCTCTACTAGTCTATCCAGAAACCATTATTCTATCTACTTTCAAAATAACTGCCAGCCATCAATCTGGAGAACTTCTAGTGCAAACCTCAGATTTTCAAGATAAAAGCCGAGTTGCTTCTTTGAGGGAATATAGAGAAGGTGATTCCGTTAAAGCCATTCATTGGAAACTATCTGCAAAAAAAGGTATTCCCATAGTTAAAGACTATGAAAATAGAGGAGATACATATGTCATCATTTTCTTAGACAATGAAGCAAATATATTTAGGGGTGATGTAGATCGTCGTCTTGAAGATAAGACTGCTGATGTTGCTCTTAGCATAGTAAATTATTGTTTAAGTCAAAACATAGAAGTAAACTTGGAAACTCAGAATGATCAAAACCAAGTAGAAGTAAAAGGTCAGCAAAAGTCTGACTTAAAGCCTTTTTTGGAAACCTTAGCTAGATTTAAGGGTAATGGAGCTCTTGAATTTAAATCTATTGTCGCGTCAAAGATTGAAACTTTAAATAAAGGTTCAACAGTTATAATTATTACTCCAAACTTAGATAAGGCTATTGGTGCACAAGGAATTCAACTAAAAATCAAAAATCTTAATCCATTATTTATAGTTATAACTGATTTGGATAACAGAACAGGATATATAGACCAAATCGTTGAGAAAAGATTAAGACAGGAAGGAATCCCCATATATATATTAGATTATAACAATAGTATCAAGGAAGCATTGGAGGTATATCATGGATAAAATATCTAATAAAAGTCAAAAATTACTTTTTAACCTGATTTATGCTTCTTTTGTATTTTGTCTAGTATATCTTTTTGGTTTAGGGATGGGTCTAAAACTAAATATTATGCTGCAAGTATTAATAGTATTGCTAGGAAGTATGATGGTTAAATTCTTTCTACTAAATCCACTAATTCTATATGGACTTTTAGCTATTAGTTCTCTAATCACTATCTTGATACACCGTTTCGTTTCTCCCATTTTATTTACCATAATAGAAAGAATTCTTTCTTTGTTTAAAAATATAATTGCTCATCTCCAAGGGAAAGAAAGTATTGCATCAGATAATATGTTGCTATTCTGGGCAATACTTATAATTTTAGTATCATTGTTTACTGCTTTCATCTTATTTAGGAGTAAAAATATTTATCTATTGCTTCCTATTTATATAGTTTCCTTCCTTTACTATTGGTATAATTTTTTCAATCAAGCATATTGGATGATTTCCATATTTCTATTAGCATTTTTTATTCTCATAGGATTAAATAAATATTCTCAGAAAAAGTTACAGAACCTTTACAATCCATGGTTCCACACATTAACTACCTATAGTATATTAATTGTTTTCATAGCTTTACTATTGCCAAAGAGTTACAACTATATCGAATGGCCTTGGTTGCAGCAAAAAGTTTATACCATCTTCCCATTTATCGAAGACTTACGTTCCTATGATATCTATAGCCGGAAATCTGGAAACGCTACACTATTCAATTTTTCAATTACAGGATATCAAAGTGAAAGCTCAAAATTAGGAGGTCCTGTATACTTAAGTGATAAGAGAATTATGATAGTACGTATAAGTGATAGTACTTATCTAAGGGGAAATGTAAAGCAAGTTTATACGGGGAATTCTTGGGATACTATAATTGAACCTTCAGCAAATTATGGATTGAAACAAGACTTCAGTGGTATTTCACAGGAAGAACAGAAAATTTATTACAAGCAAGAATATATTACTATTACTTATCATGATTTTGCATCAACTACCCTTTTTAGTCCTTATAAACCAGCTAAAGTTAGCTTCTCAGATAATCATATGCTAAAAGTAAACCGTGATGATGTTTTGGTATTCTCCAATGGAGTTTATAATGGTGAAAGCTATCTTGTCCTAGTACAAAAACCTCTTCCATATGGGATGTTAGTATCCCTAGGTATAGAACAAAAAAAGAAAGATATGACTGACTTAAATATATATCTACAAATACCTAAAGATAAAATAACTGAACGGACAAAAGATCTAGTAAGGGAAATAGTAAAGGATACTAAAGATGATTTTGAAAAAGCAGTGGCTATTGAGAATTATCTTAGAAATAATTATAAATATAGCTTAGATGTGGAATATGTACCAGAAAATCAAGAGTTTATAGATTATTTCCTATTCGAAGAAAAAGAGGGTTACTGCACCTATTATGCAACATCTATGGCTGTGATGCTTCGTCTATCAGGAATACCAAGCAGATATATAGAAGGTTATTTAGCTAAAGATTCTATTGAAACTGGTGTATATGAGGTAAAACATGAAAATGCCCATGCATGGGTAGAAGCATTTATTGAACCAGTTGGTTGGATGACCTTTGAGCCTACACCTGCTTACCCTGTAGAATCTAGATTAGAAAATTATCAGCTAAATGAATCCGATAAGGATATGGAGTTAAATGAAGCTAGGGAAAGTACTAGAGGTCCAAGAAAGGATATTGATGATCAAATTATTGATGGTGACCAAACTATTATTGATGGAAGGAAATCAGACTATGAGGAAGACTACAAAGATATACCTACTGGTTTACCAAGTGATACTGTTGATTTATTTACAATCATTTTATTATTAATAATCCCTCTAAGATTTTCAGTAGGATTTTTACAATATAGCTATCGTGAAGCTAAAGCTAAAAAGTTATCCAATAATAAAAGAGTTATTTATCTATATCGACAAATTCTAAGGCTTAAGGAATTAATGGGTTATCCCCAACTATATGGAGAAACTCACTATGAATATGCAAATCGTATTGCGTATAAATTCTATTCCTATGATGAAATAGGAATAAAAGAAATTACAGAAATCTTTGTAAAAAGTAAGTACAGTAGCTTTCCTTCTTCAAATGAGGATGTATTAGAACTAGAAAAATATAAGAATACTATGGAAAATCGACTAAAAAAGTATTGGGGTAGAATAAAATATTACTATCATAAATATGTTAAGAAGATGTATTGATTTTAATATTTTTATATCTTAATATAAATCATATCTTTACCATGAATAGTTTATTAACCATAAAGTTACCAAGAATCTCTTGATATTAGCTTGCTTTTATAAGATTTCTTTATAAGTTTCATACTATTCTTAATAAAAAATACGTTTAAATGGGTTATCAAAATCTAACTTTATAAAATTGCTAAAAAATAAAGGGATAGATATTAATCTAGTTAAGTACTTTAACAGGGAAGCCAAATTGGACTTCCCTGCTTGATATTTTACTATATTTTTAACTTGTTCATTATCCTTTAGGTTTTATTCAATTCTGATTTTTTCATTTACATTCTATCAGGCACTTCTATTCCAAGTAAATCAAGAGAAGTTTCTAAAACATTTTTTGTTAAAGTAATAAGACTTAACCAAGAGTTTTTCTTCTCAAGATTTTCTTCACTTATAATTTTATTTTCATGATAAAATTTATTGAAAAGATTAGATAAATCATAAATATATTCACATAATTTGTTTGGTGCCTTTTCTAAGAAACTAAACTCTATCGCCTCATTAAATTTTGAAAGCTTTAGCATTAAATCTCTTTCACTCTGACTGTAGGGTTCAAATATTACATCTACATTATGCATTTTTTCCTCACTAGCTTTTCTCAAAATAGATTTAATTCTTACAGTGGTATATAAAATATATGGTCCTGTATTTCCTTCAAATGATGAGAATTTTTCCATATCAAATATATAGTCTTTAGTAACCTGATTAGATAAATCACCATATTTTAATGCAGACAGTCCGACCTTTCTTACTATATCATATATTTCAGATTCACTAAAACCTTTATTGTCATCGAGTTTATTCACTACATTATCTTGAATTATTCTAATCAAATCCTGTAGTCTCATAACACCACCTTCTCTAGTCTTGAAAGGTTTCCCATCTTTACCATTCATTGTCCCAAAGCCAATAAAATCAAAAGATAGATTTTCATTTACAATTCTTGTTTTTTTAGCACATCTAAAAACCTGCTCAAAATGTAACCCCTGTCTTTTATCAACAACATATATTATCTGATCTGGATTATAATCCTTTACTCTTTGCCAAATAGTAGCAAGGTCCGTAGTACTATATAATATAGCACCATCTGATTTTAATATTATTATTGGGGGAATCGTATAAGTATCAATTTCCTTGGCAACATCTATAACCAATGCTACTTTGCTTTCATAGGTATAGTTGTTTTCCTTTAGATAATTTATCATTTCATCAATATACTTCTGACTATCGCTTTCACCCATCCAAAGGTCAAACTCTACATTTAAAGCGCTATAATTTTTCTTCAAATCCTCTACAGAAACATTTAAAATGTGCTTCCAAAGTGCTATATATCCTTTTCTCCCGCTTTGTAACTCGAAGGTAGCTTTTCTAGCTTCTTCCATCGCTTCAATATTGCTTTTTGCTAGGGAGCTTGCCGCTGGATATATTTCTTCAAGTTCATCTATTGTAAAAGGGGCTTCTTCAGGATGTTCCCCTTTATAATCCTCAGCAAAATAAGGCAGCCTAGGCATACGTCTTCTAAGCTCAGATATTACCATTCCTATTTGCAAGCCCCAATCACCTAAATGAACATCACCTATGACATTATGCCCTAGAAATCTAGAAATTCTCTTTATTGCTTCACCAATAATTGCAGCTCTAAGATGACCAACATGAAGAGGCTTCGCAACATTTGCTCCACCATAATCTACTATAATTGTCATAGGTTTTGCTGGCTCAGAACAACCATATTTCTTATCTTTACTCATATCATTTAGGTAATCAACCAAGAAGTTATCCTTTATATTTATGTTTATAAAACCAGGTCCAGCAGAAGAAACATCTTTAAAAACATTAGTATTCTTCAATATTTCTAATATCTCATTAGCAATTTGTATAGGTGACTTCTTATACTTCTTAGATGCAGGTAGAGCTCCATTACATTGAAATTGACATAAATCAGGACGATTGGATATAGTAACATTACCAAAATTTCTTTCATATCCACATTGCCCAAAAGCATCCTCAACTATCCTACTTAATATTTTAATTAATTTTTCCATGGATTCCCTCCTTAAATTCAACTATATTGGATCTTTCAGTAAATTATACTATTACTAAAACATCAAAATATACATAATGATAAAAAACCCGCCTCATAAACTGAGACGGGTTTAAATCCGCGGTACCACTCAAATTGACATAAGTCCACTTAAATACTTTAACGCAGTTAACGTATTATCCTCGCAATTGCTCAGACATATTCTCCGAGGCCCTCTTCACCATCAGCTTTCTTACAAGACTCTCACTCTGTTCTCGCTCGCTGTTAGAAATTTAAATGGCTACTTTTCTCTTCCTAGAATTTCCAATTTTATTAATTAATGAAGATTTTATATTATGTACTACGAAAAGTCAATTAAAGATTTTTAGTAGGCTTCTTACAATTTAGTTATCGTGAATATAGTGCTAAAACTATTTCATTATAAAAACTCTAATGATTTTATTCATTAGAGTTTTATTTTATCTGACTGATTTAAGTCTAACTATATCTTTATAATTATTGGCAGTAATCATCTGGACATCTGACATATCTTCTTTTATACCCTCTATATCCGATCCCATTTTCTCTAGCTTATCAAATATAATCATTTGATTATCATTAAGAACTCCTATATCCTCTTTTAATTCAGTCCTTACATTAGAAATTTCTTCTTTTAGCCCAGTTCTTACATTGGAAATCTCTTCTTTAAGTTCAGTTCTTACGTTAGAAATCTCTTCTTTAAGTTCAGTTCTTACGTTAGAAATTTCTTCTTTTAATTCTTTCTTTGTATCTTGTAACTCTATATATAGTCTCTCTAATAGGTCAAATATCTGATCTTCTTTATTCATATGATCACTCCTATTATTTTTTCTATAATATGTATGGTGGAGGCGGTGGGTGTCGAACCCACGTCCGAAAACATTTCCACAAGAGCTTCTCCGAGTGCAGTCAGTAATTTGACATTCCCTCTACTTGACCCCTACTGACAGGATTCAAGTTTCAGTAGCTTCATAAGTTCCGTCCTTAGCTCAAAGCTTTGCTAAGTGCGGTGCCCCACTAGATTGACGCCCTATCTCAAGCCGTGGGTTACTCGAGTAGGACGAGCAGCTTAATTAAGCTGCAAATGCGTAATTATCGTTTGCGTTTAATTTAGTTTGCCACTTTTAACGTTGCTTGGCGACAACGACTCGCTACTCCTGATTCCACATCCCCGTCGAAACCAAATTCGCCCCCATATTTAATTAGCAATTAATTATAGCAAATTTATTGAATTATGTCAACCGTTAATCAATGCACAGTTCACAATTATCAATGCACAATTAATACCACAAAACTTATAATCTTCTAGTCCTTTTAATTGTGAATTGTCTACTTGTATTTCTCAGATGAATGTTGTTGCATTCTTCTTTCTGCATCCTTCTTCGCTATATCATCTCTCTTATCATATAGCTTCTTTCCTTTTGCAGTCGCTAGTTCTACTTTAACTAGCCCATCCTTTATATATACAGACAAAGGAACCAAGGTATAGCCTTTTTGCGTTATGGCAGCCATTAACTTCCTGATTTCCCTTTTATGCAATAATAATTTTCTCTTTCTAAGAGGATCTACATTATATATATTCCCTTGCTCATATGGGCTAATATGGAGATTATTTATAAATAATTCTCCCTTTTCTATGGAAGCATAGCTATCTTTAATATTTAACTTCCCTTGTCTAATGGACTTTACTTCTGTTCCAGTTAATACTAGTCCAGCTTCCATAGTATCCTCTATGAAATATTCAAATCTTGCTTTTCTATTAGTTGCAACTACCTTAGTTCCTATTTTTTTCATTCTATCACCACATTATAATTTCTTATGATTAAGTTTAACAAATATATATGGTGATGTCAATCTCCTATAGCAATTCAAAATCAATGTTTCTCCTCATTACATCAGCATCTATTACTCTTATCTTAGCCATATCTCCTAATCTATATATTTTATTTGTTCTTTCTCCTATTATATAGTATTTTTCTTCATCAAAATGATAATAATCATCTAGCATATTATTAAAATGAACTAATCCTTCTATGGTATTTTCCAGCTGCACAAACATACCAAAATTAGTTAGTGAAGATACTATACCTTCAAATTCTTCTCCTATATGTTTAGTCATATATTGAGCTTTTTTCATATCTTCAACTTCTCTTTCCGCTTCTTCTGCTCTCCTCTCAGTCATAGAAGTATGTTCTGCTATCTCAGGTAGGTTTGCTTCTAGTTTTCCTTGAACTTGGTCACTTAGTTTCCCATTTAAATATGCTTTTATTATTCTGTGTATTACTAAATCTGGGTATCTTCTAATAGGTGCTGTAAAATGAGAATAATACTGCGCAGCAAGACCAAAGTGTATACCTGGCTCATTACTGTATATAGCCTTTTTCAATGACCTCAACATTAATGTACTAATTAGCGTTTCTTCTTTCTTGCCTCTTATTTCCTTAGTCAATAGCTGTAACTCTTTTGGATGGACTTCTTGCTGCCCTTTTAATGTATATCCAAAATTGTGTATTAGCTTACTAAAAGTAGCTATTTTTTCGGCTGAAGGTTCTTCGTGTATTCTATATAAAAATGGAGTTTGTGACCAGAAAAATCGTTCTGCCACTGTTTCATTGCAAACTAACATAAATTCCTCTATTAATCTATTTGCTATTCTTCTCTCTTCTTTTCTTATTTCTATAGGTACTCCTTTTTCATCTAAGATAATCTTTGCTTCAGGAAAATCAAAGTCTATACTTCCTCTTCTTTCTCTCTTTTCATATAATATATGACATAATTCTTCCATTAGCTTTAAATCCTCTGCAACCTTAGACAATTTTTCCTTAGCCACTTCATCATCATTTTCTAAGAAATCAGAAACATCATCATATACTAATCTTTGTTTACTATTTATTAATCCTTCAACTATTTCATGGTCTACTACTTTACCTTTTTTATCTATTTCCATAAATACAGATAATGAAAGTCTATCTACATTAGGGTTTAATGAACATATTCCATTAGATAGTTCCTTTGGTAACATAGGTATTACCCTATCTATTAGATACACTGAGTTCCCTCTTTGCAATGCCTCTTTATCTAAAGTTGATTTCTCTCTTACATAGTGAGCAACATCTGCAATATGAACTCCAAGATAATAGTTTCCATTATCCTTCATTTCAATAGATACAGCATCATCTATATCCTTTGCATCGATTCCATCTATTGTAAAAGTATTTAAATGTCTTAGATCAACTCTACGCTTCGCTTCTTTAGGATCTACCTCTTGTTCAATATTCTTGGCTGCTTCTTGTACCTTATTTGGAAATTCCTCTGGCAAATTGAATTGTCTAATAATTGATAAAATATCTGTTCCCTTTTCATCTAAATATCCAAGAACTTCTATTACTTTGCCCTCTGGATTTCTCCTAGGCTCTGGCCATGTAGTTATCTCCACAACCACCTTTTGATTTGTCTTTGCATTGCGAGTCTTTGCCTTTGGGATAAATATATCGTATCTAATCTTATGATCATCTGGTACCACAAAGCCAAAATTCCTATTGTCTTCAAAGGTACCTACAATGATTTTATTATTTCTTTCTAGAATTCTGATTATTTCTCCTTCTTCTCGTCTATCCGTTTCTTGCCTTCTAGTAATATTGGCTATTACTCTATCTCCATGCATTGCTCCATTCATATTCTCAGCAGGAATAAATATATCTTCTCTAATTTTATCATTAGGAATAACAAATCCAAATCCTCTTTCATTTCCTTCTAAAATACCAGCAACTAAGTAATCATTATCAATTAAACCATATTTATCATTCTTGGCCTTTATTACTATACCTTCTCTTTCTAATCCCTCTAATATCTTATAAAAACTCTCTAAATCCCTACGTTCTATATCAAATTGTACGGCTAATTCTTCTTTTAACATAGGTTTATATTTCTTTTCTTCCATAAACTCTATAATCATTTCTCTAATACTCATCTTTATTCCTCCCTATCTGGGGTTTATATTTTTATATATTCTTTCTTTATCATTAGTATTTACCCATATTATATAAAAATAATGTAAGATATTAAAAATATCTTACACTTTTTTTACTTTTGAACCATATTGTGTCCTATTAAATAAATTTGCCTCGTAAGAGTACATATTTTCTTTCTTTTCTTCATGAACTTTTATTGCAATAGATATTAATTCATCTATTAATTTTTTGAAAGAATATCCTTTGCCTTCCCATAAATAAAATGCAATTGAACCAGGCAGAGTATTTATTTCATTGATATATATATTATTATTGGCATCTAATAAAAAGTCTATTCTCGATACTCCTCTACCATCAATAGTTATAAACGCCTTCTTTGCTAATTGTTCTATTTCTTGTCTAATATTATCTTCAATTCCAGCTGGTATTATTCTTCTTTCACCACTGGATTTTCCACCTTTTTCATTAGTTTTTACATATTTATCTTCAAAACTTAGAATCTCTTCCCAACCAATTGGTTCTTCACATAAAGATGTAATTACTTCATCATCAAATCCTAAGACTGCACAATTTATTTCTCTTAAATTTTCCACTGCTTGCTCTATTATTATCTTTCTATCATATCTAATAGCTACCTCTATAGCATCAACAAGGTCTTCTCTATTTTTTGCCTTTGATATCCCTATACTTGATCCTAAATTAGCTGGTTTCACAAATAATGGATAGGATAGTTTTGTTTCTATATCTTTTATAATTAAATCTTTATCTTTCAACCATTTAGATCTATAGAACCAGGTATAATCTACTACAGGCAATTCATTAGCCTTATATACATCTTTCATTAATATCTTATCCATACCTACTGATGAACCTAATACACCACAACCTACATAGGGTATATCCATAAGTTCAAATATTCCCTGCACTGTTCCATCTTCTCCATTCATTCCATGAAATGCTGGAAACGCTATATCTATCTCTCCAAGAATCTTCTTTCCAAATAATCCTACTGTCTTAGGATGTGAATAGATATTGTTATCTCCATGGTTAGGAGATAATATAATCTCTTTAGCATCCTTAAAATTTCCATCCTTGTAGTTTCTAAAATCCATTAAGCTACTTCCTGTCAGCCATTTTCCATCTTTGCTTACATAAATCGGTATCACTTCATATTTTGTCTTATCAATATTTTCTATTACCTGCATTCCTGTAATTACAGATACCTCATGCTCTACACTTAGTCCTCCAAATATTACCCCGATTTTTTTCACAAGAGATAACCCCCTTCCGATTCTTTACTTTACTCACTATAATTATCTGGCAAATCATTTTCAAATAAAACAATATCCTTTGGTCTTGCCAATTTTTGAATATGAGATGTCGCTTCATCTAAAGTATTTACTATAAATATGTTATCCTTGTTGTAATTCACTTCCATTAATCCATCATATATCGGTTTAGTCCTCTTTTCTCCAATAAGTATTACATAATCACAGACCTTCCCTATATTTGTACCAAACTCTTTGTTGGCTTCTATCTCCATTGCACCTAATTCTACCATGCCAGGTGTTACTATTATCTTTCTCCCTTCTTTAAACTGTGATAATACTTCTAAGGCTGCTTTAGACCCTATTGGGTTGGAATTAAAAGCATCATCTATTATGATAACACCCGTACCTGGATTTATTATATTTAATCTGTGTGGTATTGGTTCTAGACTCTCTATTCCATTTTTTATTTCATCAAAGGATAAATCTAATAATCTAGCCACTGCAACACCTGCTAAGATATTATAGACATTATGCTTTCCTAGGAGTTTAGTAGTACATCTTATAGAATTACCGTCTTTGTCTTTTATTGTAAAAGTAGATCCAAATTCGGATACCTCTATATCCTCTGCATATAAATCCAGATTCTCTATATCTTCCAGTCCATAAAGGATTTTTTCTTTAAATGTTTTATCAGCTAATTTCTTTATATATTCATTATCGTAATTAAATATGGCTACTCCATCTGTAGGCAATTCTTCAATTAATTCGTATTTTGTTTTCATTATATTATCTATATTTTTAAATGTCTCTATATGTGTTGGCCCAATGGATGTGATAACTCCTATTTTAGGTTGAACTAATTCTGCTACCTCCTTTATATCTCCAATATTTCTTGCTCCTAATTCTGCAATAAACACATTATGTTCGTGAGTTAAATCATTATTTATTACCTTTGATAGTCCCATAGGAGTATTATAAGATTCAGGAGTATTAAGTACTTTAAATTTTTCTTCCAATATATTTCCAACTATAAACTTTGTACTAGTCTTTCCAAAACTTCCCGTAATACCTACTACGATTAAATCTGCTCTACTTTTTATCTTTTCCTGAGCCTGTTCATAAAAACCCATATTAATTCTTTTTTCTATGGGTTTTAGTGAATTATTTGATATTAACATAAGAAATGCTTGAAGATAATAGAGTATCCCTAATAAGACAATTAATATTACTAATGCAAAGAATGCATAGGCAGGCGGAGCTTCAAGAAAATTACGAGTCTTCAAGACAAATAATGCTACTAATATTATATTAAATATCATATTAGTTAGATATAATCTCTTTGCTCTATTAGTAAATACTAATGGTTTTTTAATTTCGTTATTATCATTTTTTAGAGAAAAAACTTTTTTCTTATTGCTATTTATCCACTTCTGAAATTGCTCTGAGTTATATCCCTCAAGTTGGAGCATATGTAAAAAATATTTTGATCTATTTGCTATAAAAACTAAAGCCATAATATCTATTATAATTACTATAATTAACAAAATAATCCCCCCACAAAATTAGTGAATAACTAATAATTAAAAGTGAATAGTTTAACTTAACTTATAACTAATGGTAAACAATTTTAGAACTTAGTTTTTTTAATCTTTTCATCTATTAGCTATTCACCATTAACTAGTCACTGCATTTACCTCTTCACTATTCACTTTTAACTATTCACTATATTTTCATATTGCAAAAAATTTCTTAGTATTAATGTAAATCTTTGATAATCATCTAGATATGAATAATGTCCTGTATTTTCTAGTACTACTAAACCTGAGTCTTTTATTTCTTTTTCCATTATTTTTCCCATATATAAAGGCGTAGCTGTGTCTTTATCTCCCCATATCAATAGCGTAGGTGCTTTTATTTTGTTTAGTAAAGGTAATAAATTTTCATTGACTACTATAACTAATATTTTCCTCATGATACCTGATGAATCTTTATAATCTGTTGACCCAAATTTCTTATAAAACTTCTCCATCTTTTCTTCATTTTTTATCCAAAAGAAAAGACTTTTATATAAGAATTTTAAAGTTTTAAAGCTATAAACCTTTATATAGTATTTAAACCCTCTCCTTGGTATTAACCCTGCACTATTTACAAGTACAATCTTATCTACCATCTCTGGATATTTGCTTCCTAAAATAATTGATAGTTTTCCCCCAAAGGAATGACCTATTAGAATCACATTTTTAATTTCCATACTATCCATATATGCTTTTACTATATCTGCATACTTAAAAGAATCAATAGGTTCTTTTGGTTCTTGAGACTTACCAAAACCCGGTAAATCCAGTGCATGTACTTTGAATTTTTCCTTTAGTATATTAACTATTGGAAGTACCGTATTGATATTTGCACCCCAGCCATGAAGTACGAGTACATCTTTCCCTTCACCTTCTACTATATAATTTAGATTTATACCTTCAATATTCATACTAATATACCTCAACTCTTTTATATATTATTATGCCCTTAACTATATGATTATATCATATAAACACATATATTTACAGTAAAACAAGCTCTTCTACTAAAACATTTTTATTCATTATATATTTTTCCAGCATAAAAAAATCCCTCTAAAAGAGGGACTTTTTATAATCCGTATAATTCTTCGATAGAATCCTTTTTAATTAGAATAAAATTCCATTTCCAAATATTTGTGCAAATACTAATGCTACTATTGTCATTAGTTTTATTAAGATATTTAATGATGGTCCTGAAGTATCTTTGAATGGGTCTCCTACAGTATCTCCAGTAACTGCTGCTTTATGAGCTTCGCTACCTTTGCCACCATGATTTCCTTCCTCAATATACTTCTTAGCATTATCCCATGCTCCACCAGCATTTGACATGAATATAGCCATTAATACTCCTGTAATCAATGAACCAGCTAATAGCCCACCTAAAGCTTCAGCTCCTAATAATAAACCTACAGCTACAGGTACAACTACTGCTAATAGTCCAGGGATTATCATTTCTCTAAGTGCTGCTTTTGTACTGATATCTACACAAGTAGCATATTCAGGAGTTGTTTTTCCTTCCATGATACCTGGAATTTCTCTAAATTGTCTTCTTACTTCTTCAATCATAGAGAAAGCTGCTTTACCTACTGCATCCATAGTCATTGCTGAGAATAGGAATGGTAGCATACCACCTATAAATGCACCTGCTATAACAGTTGGTTTTGTCATGTCTATACTAGAAAGTCCTACTGCTTGAGTATAGGAAGCAAATAATGCAAGAGCTGTAAGTGCTGCTGAGCCTATTGCAAATCCTTTTCCTATAGCTGCTGTAGTATTACCTACTGAGTCTAATTTATCTGTTATATTTCTAACGTTATCTGGTAATTCACACATTTCTGCAATACCACCAGCATTATCAGCTATTGGACCATAAGCATCTACTGCTATAGTCATACCTGCTGTTGATAGCATACCTACTGCTGCTAAAGCAATTCCGTA
Organism: Tissierella carlieri; assembly: GCF_018917285.1. Taxonomy (NCBI): domain Bacteria; kingdom Bacillati; phylum Bacillota; class Tissierellia; order Tissierellales; family Tissierellaceae; genus Tissierella; species Tissierella carlieri. Next base: position 69,949 of record NZ_JAHLOH010000033.1, read on the forward strand.
TAGCCCTTGAGCAGCATCACTTGATCCGCCAGAAATATAATAAGCTACTAAAATACCAATAGCTATTATAACAATAGGTCCAGCCGTTGACATCATACCTACTGAAAGTCCACCAATAATATTAGTTGATGCTCCCGTTTCTGATTCAGTTGCTATTCTTTGTACTGGTTTATGATCTCCAGATGTATAATATTCAGTTATTCTAGCTATGATAAGTCCTACTGCAAGTCCAGATAATATTGCTATAAATGGCTTATATGATGCTAATATATAATTGCTCAAGAAAAAACCTGCAACTACTGTAATCAATGAACTAACTAATGTGCCATTATTTAATGCCTTTTGAGGATCTTTATCTCCTCTAACAAAATAAACACCGATGATTGAAGCGATAATTCCTACTGCTGAAAGTGCAAGTGCAAAATAAACTCCCTTTTCTCCATATGCTACAAGTCCTAAGGTAATAGCTGATATAATTGCTCCTACATATGATTCAAATAAGTCCGCACCCATTCCTGCTACGTCTCCAACGTTATCTCCAACATTATCTGCAATAACTGCTGGATTTCTTGGATCATCTTCTGGAATTCCTGCCTCTACTTTACCTACTAGGTCTGCACCAACGTCTGCTGCCTTAGTATAGATACCTCCACCTACTCTAGCAAATAATGCTATGGATGAAGCCCCTAATCCAAAACCTGTTATAATATTTGCATCACCAAATATTATGTAAAGTACTCCTACTCCTAAAATTCCTAACCCTACAACGCACATTCCCATTACCGCTCCACCTGAGAATGCTACATTCAACGCCTTAGTCATACCTGATTCCATTGCAGCATTTGCAGTTCTTACGTTTGCTTTTGTAGCTACCTTCATACCAAAGTAACCTGCACATATTGAAAATAATGCTCCAAGTAAGAAACAAATAGCTGTTTTAAAACCAAGACCAGGCACAATTGTTAAAATAACAAAAAGTACTACTACGAAAATTGCTAAAGATCTGTATTGCCTACTTAAGAAAGCCATGGAACCTTCTTGAATATAGGTTGATATTTCTTTCATCCTATCATTTCCAGGGCTAACTTTATTGATACTGTTTGCCTTATACAAAGCAAATAATAACGCCAATATACCCACTACTGGCGCAGCAATTAATGCCAAATTCATCTCCTATTCCTCCTTTGTTATTTAGCTGCTAAAACTAAAGTAGATATTATAAAAATAACAGCTGACACTACTGTTATTCTCTTAAGCATGTCTTCACGGCTTGTTCCTCTTGACTTACCCCATAATGAATCCGCTGAACCACCTGCTAAAGTACCCATCCCTTGTTCACTACCCTCTTGTAATACTACAGAAACTATTAAAGATAAGCTTGACGCAAGAACTAATACTGAAAAGAATGTTGTCATATTTACACCTCCTACAAATATAGTAGATAGTAACATATCCCCTAAAACATTACTATTTTAACATAGTGGGAGCATAAAATCAATAGCATATGAACTCGTACATATGAAATAATAATGTGTATATTCCCTATTATTATCAAATATACACGGTCCTAAACTAATAAAAATTTATCTCCAATACTACTCTATCTCAATAAGACCATATTTAATTTTGACTCTATCTAGCTTTTCAATCATTGGCTGAGAAATAAAGAATAAGAAAAAAACTGTAGAAATAGAATGAACAATATTGAACCAAAACCCTGAAATATAAGTTGCTAATAAGGCTTTCCATGAAAAATTAGAAGTAAATATTAAAAGACTTCCAATATCTATAATTCCACCGTATATGAAAAGTGTAGATAATCCACCATAAATACATAAAGAAAATCTTGTTTTCTTGATAATTCTCTTTTGAAACAATATACCTGCTAGAAATCCTATTATTCCAAAGCAAAACATCTGCCATGGTGTCCACGGACCCTGCCCAAAGAAAAAATTAGACACAAATCCAGTCATTGCACCTACAAGAAAACCCGATTCTGCTCCAAGTGATACTCCAGTAATAATTACAATAGCCACGACAGGCTTAAATTGAGGGATCATATAAAAGGCACCTCTTCCTGCTACAGCTATAGCTGTTAATACTGCAATAAGAACTAATTCTCTAGCCCGAGGCTCTTGACTTTCAAATATCATTATGAATGGAATCATGGTGTAAATGATAATTAAAACACTGATAAAGTAATATTTTCTGTCATTTAAAAAGTACATTCCAAAAAAAATGGTGATCGGAATCAGCAATAAAATAATTATTGCTGAGACCAAGGTTCTAGGATTTAAAGAATCACTTTCTAGATACTTTTTTGACATAATTTAATCACATCCTCTATAGTTACTGCCTCTGGACAAATATGTCTTACAATACGATTGGCAGATGTGGTATAGAAACTGTTTCCGGCGAAAAATTCCTTTGTAGGCTTAGAGCTAACTATATTTCCATCAAAGACCATAGCACAGGTATCACCATACTTTGCACAAAACTCTATATCATGAGATACCATTACAGTTGTAACTCCTTTATTACTTAGAGCCTTTAAGATTCTTGCCAATTTATCTTTGAAAAAATTATCTAGGCCTTTAGTAGGTTCATCCAACAGTAGTATTCTAGGTTCTAATAATAGTATTTTGGCAAGGGCAGCCCTCTGCTGTTCTCCTCCGCTTAAATCATAAGGATGCTGATTCAGTAAATTCTCAATTTCAGTAAGTTTTGCTATTTCTTTAATCTTATGAGACTTTTCCTCCTTAGAAAGTTTTAAGTCTGACAATATCTCATATAAGTCCAGTTCAACTGTCTTTTTCACAAATAGGCTTTGGGGATTTTGAGGTAATACTCCTAAATTGTTGATAAATTTTTCTTTGGTACTCATCTTTGCTAGATTCTTATCCCATATAAATACCTTACCTCGATATGGAGTTAATATTCCACAGATAATTGATAATGTAGTAGTCTTACCAGTACCATTTCCTCCTAAAATACAATAGATTTCCCCCTCTTTTACTTCTATAGACATACCCTTAATAGTATCTGGCATACCTTTATCATACTTAAACCACACCTCTTTGAGACTTATTACTGTATTCTTTTTCTCCCTCTGCCCTTCTATTGAAGGTTGAACTCTTATATCTTTTTTTCCTTTCATAAAAGAATCAATCCACCTTCTTCCCTCATTCACAGTAATAGGATAGGGCAATTGATTTTTCACTCCCGTGTATATCTGCATAGCTGATGTCATACTGTAAAACATTGAATTATTATTTCTATGTAAATCCTTACCTACTTCTTCTGGCATACCTTCACTGATAATACGTCCTTCATCCATAACTATAACCTTATCAGATATTGGAATTATTTCTTCTAGCCTATGTTCTGTTATTATTATGGTTGTCCCCAATTCTTGGTTAATCTTTTTTATTATTCCGATGAATTCAGAGGCTCCAATAGGATCTAACTGGGAGGTAGGTTCGTCTAATATCAATACAGAAGGCTGCATTGTCATTATGCCTGCTAAATTTAAAATCTGTTTTTGTCCTCCTGAAAGCTCAGTTACTTTTTTATGAAACCATGTATGGATACCAAAAAAACTAGCCATCTCTGCTACTCTAATTCGGATAGTCCTATTATCATAGCCTAGACTTTCAAGACCAAATGCCAATTCATGCCAAACTTTATCTGTTACTATTTGATTATCTGGACTTTGAAGTACATATCCAATTTGAGAAGCCTGAATTCGATTTTCTACCATTGATAAAACTTGTCCAAAAAAATATATTTCACCTTCCTTTTTTCCATGAGGCGCAAGTATGCTTTTTAATTGTCTAATAAAGGTACTCTTCCCTGAGCCTGATTTCCCACATATAGTTAAAAATTCTCCTGTATTGATTGTAAGATTTATATTATCTAATGCCTTCTTCTCCATTAAAGGGTATGTAAAACTTAAATTTTCGATTTTATAGATTTCCATCGAATTGCCTCCTGAATATTTATAATCACTGGCAGCATACATAATATTAAATATACTATATATATGAATATGCTGAATTCTGTTATTTCGCTAAATTTAATAGATGGGAAGAATTTAATTGTATTTTCACCTTTAAAAGCACCTATCAGGATAATCGATACCAACAATATTATAGCCGAAACTCCTATCTTATCCTTATTATCAAAAGAAAATATAGAAAAACTAGTCCTACCAGATAATCCGTAGCCCCTTGCTCTCATAGAATCTGCTGTTTCAATGGAGTTCTCCAATGCCCATGTGGTCATTATGGATAATATCTTTATTCCATTTTTAGCCCTTTTAATAATCCCTCCCTGAGACAAATCTCTTCCAATGGATTTCTGAGCATTGGAAATTATCTTTATTTGTTCTAAATATCTTGGGACGAATCGGAGAACCATTGAAAAAATTAAAGATAATGAAGGTATAATCCTACCAAAGAGATAGATGAACTTATCTGATGTCATAACTGCATTATAACAGGAAAACCATATAATAACTGTAATAAACATGGTTGCTGAAGCTATGCCGTAGAGTATGGATTCAAATGTAATAGGATTTCCATCCTTTAGATAAAATAATATGGTGACTCCTTCATGATTGAACAAAGGATTTAGAAATGCCATAAACAACAGCATAGGGAGCATATATACAATATTAATTTTTATACCTTTTCTTAATCCCTTTATCATCATTGAATAGGTAATAGCTGATATTAAGGCTATGATTTGAAATATGGGATGCATAAAGAACATACTAAATATTAATACAACTAAAAAATATAAAAAATTTACTATAGGATGAAAACTAGAAAAACTATCATACATTATTCTTCTCCCCCTGTAACAGCGAAGCTGCCGCCTATATCCCTGCCTAAATCACAAGTATAAATCCATTCTATTACATCTCCGTCCTTTAATAGATATCTGCTGGCTCCATAATTGGGAAACCAATCATTGACCTTATACATCCATCCGCTTAATTCTCCACAGTCAAACTCATATATATTATTTATTCCCTCTATATAATGGCTGTTATATATTGGAGTCATTACAAACTCCATATGAATCTTGTTTTCTTTCATCTCTCTGAGAAGAACATCAAATACAGATTCTCCTTCATAGAAGTTCACTTCCTGAGGCGGATAAATAATTCCATCCTCTGGTAATACCTCCATCTTATCCTCATTAAACAGCCCCATATTATTTAATATGGTCTTACATGTGACGGACAAAGTTGTAGTTAGCTGCTTTTCTTTATTTATGGTTATATCTTGCCATTCAACGGGTTTCGGCTTTCCTTCTGGAACTGGGTCTGTTAAATATTTATCCTTATTATCTTTATTATTGTCTTCTCCTATTACTTTTTCTTTCTCAGATTTTTGCTCTTCATTTACTCTATCTTGATTTATGCTTTCAGTATAATCAAGGGGATGAATTTCCTTATTTCCACCGTAAAAGAAAGTAATAGTCAATACAAAAATTAAAAATATTCCTATTTTAAACTTTCTATTTTTCATCTTTTTATCACCCTAATCTATATCTTAACTTATAGCTAATTGACATCAGTCATGTTATAAAAGCTATTCCTCTTGTTCATATACCTTTCATATGCTACTATTCCATACATCCCCTGATCCGTTGCCATAGGATCTACTGCTCCTGCTTGAGCCCCCCCATTTTCCTTTTCTCCTTCTCTTATATGCATGAAACCTCCACCATCTACATAGAAAGTCATCAAGCTATCTATTAAGGTTTTGCCATTTTTTATAAATCTGCTGTCATTTGGGTCAATGCCCAACTCTGTCAATGCCATAATTACCTGTACTACAGATTCGGAATTAGTAGCTCCCCAGCTCTCGTACCCTCCGTCCTTTAACTGAATCTGAGACAAACATTCAACTGCTCTATCTATGGATTCTTTCACTCTAGGGATATCCTCATATTTGGCTAAAGCCTGCAATACCATTCCTGTCATATCAGGATCTGCATTATCATCCCCTGTTATGGAAAATCCCCCATCTTTTAATTGTCTTTCTAAAATATTATCTATATACATTTCTCTTGTTGCTTGAATCTTCACCTCTGGAGTTAAAGGAATCTCATAGTCTTTAGAATCTAAAGCTAATAGGGCAAAGGTTGGACCATTTATTCCTTGAAATATCACCTTTTCATAATCTGCTAACTTTTCAAGCAGATTATATCCTGCAACATCTACCGGATCTTTTCCAATGGCAGTTAAAGCAAGGATAACTCTAGAATATTCTGTATATTTCCTTTCATGAAGTATACCTTGATTTTCTTCTAGAGTCTTTACAACATTATCATAATAATTTTCGAAATAGCTTTCATCAATTTCTATATCCGCCCTTGCTAGAGACATTACAGTCCAATCTCCTCCTATTGAGGATATTGTTGGATTAGGTATAATTTCCTGCATATACTTAGCTGTTTCTGCTATTCTTTCTTCTATATTATAATCAGTCGAAGATGTTGGAGAAGCACATGATACAAGGCTAGTGCTTATTATTATAATGAAAATAATTGACCATAATCTTTTTATTCTATTTTTCATATAAAAACCTTCCTTTATTTTCATACTTCAGTTCACAATGCACATTCATATCTTTTACATTGTGCATTGTGAATTGTACATTGATATTCTAGTCTTTATAGATTATTCCGTAAATCCCTGCTGAAACTTTGTCGCAACGGAGTTTCCCACCGAATACATACCATTTTTCTGGAGGAACATCTTCAAAGTTGCCTTTCATATAATTATATTTTACAAATCTAAGCTTTTCAGCCGGATATTGTTTTTCCAAATTCAATTCATAGGAAAATCCGCCCTTAGTAGAATCTGATTCTACTTGAAATATATAGCCATTCCCCTTTACTTTATTCCATTTATCTCGTATATCCTTAGATACATCACATAGATTTAGTTTTAATCCAGATGCTGTTTCCATAAAGGGGTATATCTCTATATTTACAACTCCAGTGCTATATTTTATGAATTCATATTCTCCATTAGACAATACTGTCAGAACATCCTTAGGTATAGTTATTATATTGCTGAATCCTGGTTTAAAGTCAGCTACAGTAGGCATAATCTCTATATGGTTAAAGCGATCATTTATCATCAAGGAGCTACGACTATTTCTAGCTCTTGACCCAATCTTACCTACATCATTTAAAATCTTTACCCTCTCTTTCAGTATTAGCTTCTCATCTCTTTCTGCTTGTATTTTTAATTCCTCTTCAGCTCTTTTTTCTTTAGCTTCCTTAGCTAATTCCCACCAAGAAATTTCTCCCCTTTTTTTGTAATAATCGTCTCGCTCTTTCTTATAATTTTCATAATAATCATCCCAATAGCGAGACTCTTCTCTTTCTGTTGGCATATTTATTACTACCCTATAGGTCTTCTGAGTATTATTTGCTCCATATACTGTATAATAAACAGTTCTATTAAAATCTTGTGCTACGTCTTTATTTGGTGAAATAGTAACTCCTTCTGATATGGTAATACTTGGTACTAAATTTCTAAGCTCAATATTATATGGAAGACTTATTGTAATTCTTTCATTTCTATCATCTATTGAACCTTCATATCCTAGCAATGAAAATCTTATGATTCTAGGAAGCTCTGTTGTAGGTTCTTCTGCCTTCTCCCATTTTGCATATAGGGTCATATCCTCTGTTATAGAGGTATTAAAGTTAAATTCCTGAGTTAGATTTGAATCCATATACCACCCTATGAATCTATATCCATTTCTAGTTGGATTGCTGGGTCTTGTAGCTTTATTACCTTCTTCTACTTCTTGGAAAGGAATATTGTTTCCTCCATTTGTGTTGAAGATTATTGTATGCTTTTCTTCAACTTCTGCTGAAGTTTTGATTTCTACATAATAAACCTCAGATTTACCATCTTTAGTTAGGGTAAATTTTTTAGTTTCTCCTACCACAATGCTATTAGATATATTGCCGGCAGCCCAATTTTCTATGAGGTCACCGTGACCATTATCTTGAGCAAGATATGATCCTTCAGTGCCTATTATCTTTAGAATATGACCTACATCAACTTTTTCACTGTAATTCTCTGGAAGCATTAAAGTAAAAGTATTACCCTTCTTTACTCCTGTAGAAACCACTTGACTATCTTTGATTAGCTCTACAGATCCTATTTCAAGGGTTCCAGGTGTTGGATCTTCTTCCTCCCATTTGGCATAAAGGATTAAATCTTGCATGATCAGTGTAGCAAAGTTGAATTCTTGCGTTAATCCTTTATCCTCATACCATCCTAAAAACCTATATCCATTTCTTATAGGCTCTGTTGGTTTTGTAAGCTTTTCTCCTTCCTCTACTTCTATAGAAGATATATGATTTCCACCATTGGTGTCGAAGTTTATGGTGCATTTGATAACTTTTCTCCATTTATTATATAAAGAAAATTTTGAATTCTCCATTTCAGCCTCCCCCAAAGGATTGGCAAAATCAAATTTTATTCCAGCATCAGGGTTTAACGGATTCGACCAAGTAGCATCTTTATACCACCCTATAGAAACATATCCCGGTCTTGTTGGTATTTCTGGCTCTGGAATTGATTCTCCTTTTTTTATTGGTATTGAACTAAATCTCTCATAGATATAATCATTTTTTGATTTTTTAAAATTATCGTCCACCCAAAATACTACTTCATTCCCTTGAATTACTTCCAAGACATATTTAAGTTCACCATCATACCCTTTGACCCTGCCAACAGCTGTAAATCTTCCATGCTTATAATATATAATATCTTTACCGTTAATTTTATGAGTTTCTTCTGAGTTTAAGTCCTCTTCATCCCATTTTATATCTAATTCCAAAGTACTTTCCTGTTCTCCATCATTTAGATTTACCTTAGACCTTTCCGGCAACTTATGCCTTTGACCTTCTCCAAACCAGTTACTATTTATAACTTCCATTCTTTGTTCCGGTTCTCCAAATCCAACTATTTCTTTTACAGTTAGATATAACTTTGCTTCTTTATCAGTAAATCTAGGATCTTTTAATTTTCCTGTAATTATATTTCTGCCTATAGGAAGGTTATCTATATTAGGATTTTCCCATTCCACTGGGATTATTACCTTCTCACCATTATCTTTATATTTTGCTTCTACTGATTTTAGTAATACGTCTCCCTTATCTGTATATCCTTTTATATATTCCCTATAAATATCTGCTATTTCTTCTATTTCTCTTGCATTACTATCATCTATAGATTTAAATATTGCTCTTGCACTAAATCTATTTCTATGTCCTTCGGATTTATTTATCATATTTTCTAGTTTAGTTCGTATATATGGACTTTTAGCTTCAGCAGAAACTCCCGAATTTGGATCAAAGTAATTTATGGGCATATCCCACTCATCTTCTATATTCATAGCTGGTGTAATTATCTGCCATTTTACAAACTCATAACCCACCTTTGGAATAGCTACCAATTCTAAAGTATCGAAATACTCTCCTATTAACCCTCCATATCCCCATACAATATCATTGTTTAGCGAAGGACTTAATTTTTCTTTTATATTACCATCCTTATCTTTTAATATGATATACCCTTCTCCCATATTAGCTTCTAGTTTATGGGTATATTCAGTTTTCACACTATTTTTTAATAGATTTAACTTTTCTTCATATTCTTCTGTTTCAATAGAGTATTCCATTATATTGAGATTATTTTTATAGACCTTGCTTTCATTTGAAAATCCTTCTTTTTTCTCTTCTTCTTTTAATTCTACTTCTACAGATACATATACTTCATAATTAGCATTGAGTTTGACGACATCTTTATTTGTTTTTTGAAGTTCAAATATAAAATCATCTGTCGCTGAAATTTTTAATTCTCTATTGGATTTATCCCCAAAATGAATTTCAAAATTTTCATCTATAGGTTTCAATTCTGACGTCCATTCCTTAAACTTACTTCTTGTTCCATCCACAGCTATTATATTATATTCTTCTCCTGGAACTAAATATAGGAATTTTTCTTTTATCTCTTCTCCCTTAGTATCTTTGACTTCAATCTTAGCTTCTTTGTCTATCTGGCCTAATAGTAAATTTCCTCCTCTAGCTGTAAACTCCAATGCAGGTATAAATTGATCTATCTTTAATTCAAATATAAATTCTTCGTCATTCATTGTTTTAAAAGTTAATAATGGTGGATTTTCATTATCTATGGCAATTATTTTCTGTCCATCTTTTTCTGCTCCAAAAACAGAAAATTTAACTCCCTTTTGCCAGTCTTCACTACTTATTTCTCCTGTTGTAATCCCTCTATATCCACCTTTAGCAAACTTACTATTATCTACCTTTATACTTTTTACTTCTAAGGTACTAATTATCAATGATTTTTCATTATGCAATTCTAAGCTCTCTATATTAAAATCATTTATCATCTTATACATATCATTATTTATTTTTAAAGATATTTCTTTATCATTTACTTCTGATTTTCTTATTACCCCATCACTTGCAATATATAGGATGTGGTCTTTTGAATCCCTTTGCATATCCCAAATTAGTTTAAACTCATTCCCATCTTTTGGGAAAAAGGTAAATTCAACAGGATGATCTTTAAAAAAGCCTATTTTATTTTCACCATTTTCTACGATACCAAATTCACTAAATTTTATACCTTGTGCCCATTCTTCGCTGGTAGCTACTATCTCTTTACCAACTATACCGTTTTCTGTATCAGTATATGGATTGGAGACTTTAATTTTTTCTATACCTTTTGTATCTATAACTAATTTCGCATTGGCCACATTGTTAGCATGTAATCCATTAACAAAATATCCATATATACTTTTATCAGGTTTTATAATTAGCTTATCATCTTCAATTCTAAAATCTTTAAACCAATTTTGGGACTGAACTTTAACATCTGTTATATATTCATCATTAATTGGCTCTTCGCCTTCCTTTTCTTTGAAATGGGCTGTAACTTTCAACCTATTTACTTGGAAACCTAAAAGAGTCATAGCGTTCATTTTATTTATAGTTATTTCACTAGAATTTACATCAATTATATTTTTTTTATCTGCTTCATATCTCTTGTCTGAAAATTCCCACCTATCAAACTCATAGCCTCTATTTGGTCTAGCTTTAATGTTCACTTTATAATCCTTAGCAGCCATCTCATAGCCATCTTTTGACTTAAAACTTGCTCTTTGTCCTCCTATAGCTATTACATCTACTTCTACTTTTCCTTCTTCTCCATTTGTATTTCCTGTATCTATGGTCACACACATCTCAAACAATGCATATATAACTATATTTTTACCTTTAAATTCTCCATTTATGGTAAAGGTTAACTCTGGTTCTGTAGGGCTTCCTCCGAACATTGTTTTAAATTCATCTTCTAATATGGTTTGGGATCCATTCTTAGCTTCCCAATTTGCAAATTGTGCGATTTCTCCATTTTTAACTTTCACCTTTATAGTATCTCCTATTTTAAGGCTATCTAATGTCTCTACTAAACTTTCTTTTCCATCTTCGTCAATTACTACAATCCCTGCTTGTTTGGTTGCATCGTTGAGTGGTAACACTTTCTCTCTCATGCTTATTTTCAGATTTATTGTATCTTGTTCAGCAAATGAAGAATCTATATTTATTACAATGGTAAGCAATATTACAAATATTAAAATTCTTATGATAGATTTTTTCACATATTTTCCTCCTTTTTCTAATTAATATATAGTTCCACAATTATCTATTTAATTTTCCCTTTTATTCAACTCTTTGGTAATAAGGTATATCTAAATCTTCTTCCATATATCTCCATAACAAAGTAACCGGCTTCGGCTCTACTCTTCTTACTATTAGAACATATTGCTTATAAATATCTCCTTTTCTAAGGGTATAAACATTACTTTTCCTTAGGTCTATTGTTTCTCCTATTCTTGGATATATTTCTGTATTCTCACTCATTACTATAGTAGGAACAACTCTATAATTTTCAGTTTCAAATGGAATTTCTAAAAATATCCTTCCGTTTCCATTGTCTATAGTTGCTTCCATACCATTGACTTTAAAGGAAGTTATCTCTATTTTATTTTCCTTTGAATTATTTGGATCATCAGGATCTGTACCTGTACTGCCAGTAAACTTTACTGTGTAGATATTTACATTTCCTTCACTATCCGTAAGGACATAATCCTTTAGATAATCATTTAAAGAATTATTATCTGCTCCCGGCATAGGATCAATGGTTTTCCCTTCCCATTCTAGTTTTGATGATTTATCCTTCAACCTTTCTTTAAATTCCTTTTCAGTCATTCCCTCTGGTATTTCTAATATAATAGATTTCCCTTCAATTTTCCCTGTATAATTTCCTATGGAAAATTTAGTTATTTCGCTATTTCCTCCTACTTCAACATAATTAAGTTTTACATTATATTCAATTAATCTTCCTCCATGTGGATTTATACTATATATGTTTTCGTCTTCAAACTTTCTTGAAATAGTAGGTGCCGGGAATATTGAAGTACCTGTTTCTTCAGGGTAATATTCCGCTTTATTTGGCTTTATATTTTCCACATAGGCTCCATAGGGAAGATTTATAGTGATTTCATTCTTTAAAGCATCTATTTTCCCCTCTACTCCACGAAGTACAAACTTTGTAAATTCATATTTATCTGCCTCCTCGATAAATACCTTTACAATATAGTAATCTGTAGAACCATCCTTAGCTCTTATGGTATATTTTACTTCATTGGTGAAATCCTGAGGTTCATTAGGGTCAGGACTTATAGCCTCCCCTTTGAAGTCTATGGATATCCTTAGACTTTTTAGTTTGGACTGCTCCGTATCGCTAGGAAGGATTATGGATATTTCTCTATTCTGGTTATCTATATTGACTTTAGCAGTGGGGAATTCCTTTATACCAATGGAGCTTATTTCTTTTTCTCCGCTTAATATATCTTCTTTTTTCTCAACTACAATCCTATAGGTCTTTCTTGTACTCCCGTCTTCAGCAGTTACAGTATAGGAAATCTCTTTTGTGAAATCTTGAAGCACTCCTATTGCTGGATTAATGGCTGCATTTTCGGAAATTTTTATAATTGGTTTTGCCTTTAGCTGCTCATCTGTAGTCTCTATAGGAATCTCAATTGTTATAATACCTTTTTCGTTATCTATAATTCCCTCTTTTCCTAAAAGTTTAAACTCCTTTATTTCTGCTTCACTGCTAAACTCCTTGCTGAAATCAAAAGGAACTCCATCATAATATAAAGAATAAGGTTTACCTCCATTTTCTACAAAATTTATATACCATTGAAGGGCGTACATTCCTTGATATGTTCCCATGAAATTGTATGCCTTACTTGTATGCCCAAAACCATCTAACTCCTTAGTTGCAAATCTGTTAATCCAATTGACTATCATATTATCCTCTGCTCCTCTAGAAAACCTATAATCTGAAAAAGGATCTATACCCATAGAACATAAAGCTATGATAGCCTGAGATGTGGATTCGCTATTTACAGCACTCCATGAAATTCCTAGAAAATCCTTATTTAAAGGTTCCACTTTTTTAGCAGATTTACTTCCTAAAAACAGCTCTACTCCATGAGCTAATTTCTTCTTTACAGCTTCGCCATAGGTAGGATGATTCTGATATGGATATAATCCCTGCATAAGCATAGCCACCATATCTACTCCAAATTCATCAGAACCATATTCGTGATTTAATAAAACCTTAATTAAATCATCTCTAGTTAAATTAGCATCTCCTGGGATAGAATAATTTCCCATATCTAATGCTATTAAGGAGTATATGGCTCCATTTATTCCTGCACCATAGGCATTGTAGAGCGGCTCTATCATATTTGTTATTGTTTTCCCTGTAGGTCGTCCATAATCTGTTCTAAAGGTTTTGCCATCAATTTGAAATGGTTCCAAATTAGAAGCATCGATTCCCATTGCTGTTAAGGTCATAGCAAATCTAGCAAAATCAGTAATTTTAGTACCAGATAGTTCTCCTATTTCGTCATACATATTAAATCTTTCCGGCAAATCATCTATATTTTTTCTTATCCCTTTAGGCAATCCATTATTTTTTCCTTCATAAAACCCTATGTTCATCCATTCCCAGTCTTCGGAGACAGTCTCTTCTTTATATTTCTTATATATATTGTCTCTTAGTTCCTTAAGCATAGACATATACTCTTCATCCGGACCTATTGCTTCCCCTTGACTATGCTCTATAGTTACTTCATATATTCTTTGTTCTCCGTTTTCAGCAGTTACTATATAATCAACGGGACCTTTTGAAAAATCCATTTCTTCAGAACTTGCTGGCTTTACCTTTGCCTTTTGAGAAACTTCTATAAAAGGCTTTATACCCTTTAGGTTTACCGAAGCCAGAACTTCCACTTTAATATTATTTCCTTCTATTTTTCCTTCTATAGTACCGACCCTAAAAGATAATATCTGATTTTCTGAAGAAGCTTCACCTTTTTTTACGGAGACCTTATAGTTTCTTATATCTCCTGATTCAGAGGTAACACTGTATATTAACGGATTGGTGAAATCTTGTACTTCATATTTACCTGGTTTAATGTTAGACCTATAATCTATCTTAATATCTGTTTTCAATTTAGTAATATCTGTACTAAATGGAATAAATATTTCTATCTCATTTTTTTCATTATCTATATAAGCTCTATGGCTGACTCCATCTATCGCCACTCTAAAATCTAGAATTTCATTCTTAGATGATGGTTGACTTTCTATGTGGAAATCATATATTTTTTCAATATTATCTGCTTGTATCTTAATCTCTTTTATTATACTAGGTTTTTTTATTTTATTTCCTTCTATTTCTATTTGTTGATTATTATCGATTATTGCAAAGGCTTTTTCACCTGTATGGTAAAATTCTAATTCAATCTCATTTAAGTCTACCTGAAACGGTATATTCAGTTCTATTTTATTTTCAGATATAATTCCATTTATCTTTTCCCCATACTCACTTATATAACTCAAAGAATTAATTCTTAATTTATCAGTCTCATTTTCATCTTCTTTAAAGGTTTTTACTGTCCATTCTTCTTTTAAATTATCGTACTTAGGTATATCTCTAAATCCATGATAGCCTATATCTATTGGCTGAACTGTATATCTAGCTTCTCCCCCTATCTTAAATTGACCAGATTTATAATTAGCTATAACCCAATCCGGAGTTTGTATTTCTACATTCTCTATATTTAAGACTGCATCTTCCGGTACATATAATTCTATGGTTTTATTATCCTTATCTATAATACTCTTATATCTATCTAATCTTAAATCTAATATTTCTGCTTCATTTATCCTATGATTTTCTATAAATTTAGGTATTTCATCCATTAGATAGATTATTTTTTCTACTTGAATTTCATTTAAATGAGTTGAAAACCCATCTTTTTTTCCATTAGTTAGTACCGCGTCCCATTCTTCCATAGCACTTTTAAGGAAAAATAAATGCGTAAAATGATAATCACCAGATTTACTAGGAGATCCCTGCCTTATTATGGTATTGTATAAAGATTGCAAAGCTTCTTTTTTCTCTGTATACAATTTTAATAACTCTTCTGTTCTCTCTTTTGCTATAGTTTGCCCTGCCCCTTCTACTACCATCCATACGGGGAAATAATCCATTTTTTCATTATTATCATAGTTAATTCTGTATTCATGCTTTATAGGAAGTGAATAATCATATTTATTACCATCTAAATATAGTTTCCCTGGAGCAGTTATTATCTGTCCTATAATTGGAGCTGCAAAGGTTTCTACCATATCTATTCTAGCCCTATTATTTCCCTTTTCAGGTATCTTTAAAGGAATTAATATGGAATGGTTTTTACTCCCTATTAATTCTGTATAGCTTCCCCCATTAAAATATTCATAGGACTTAATTCCCCTAAATTTATATGCCCACCATTCTCGAATCTCTACATTTGAATTGGCATATGATATATTAATTAAACTGGAGCTCAAATTCAATAAAATTGATAAAATTAATAAAAATACCATTTTCTTTATAAATTTGTTATTTTTCATCTTTATCTCCTTTTCCCAGCCTACGTTTTATAAATTTATTTATTAGACTATATGTATTAAAGGAGGTAGGAGTGAAAACATCACTCCTTATCCCTTCTGAAATTTTTACCACTCAGGTCCTCCTAAGTCTATACCCCAGTCAAAGGTATATCCCCATGTTAAGGTACTATCGCTAGCTGTTATAATATATTGGCTTGCACCCATATCAGCAACAATATCATTCATAAGATATATCCAGCCTGTCCTATCCTTCATATAATCTCCCGGTGGGAAATTAGGAGCTCCTTCTGTTCTTTGAAATAGTGTATCAGGCAAAGTATCAGCACTTCCTCTTCCTATTTCACTTACATATCCACTGGATATACCTACTACATTAAGATTTGTACTTGCTATTGCTTTGGAAAAAGTAGTCATAGCAGAATCTCCTATATTGGCAACAAAAGGGATTAATAGGGAACCACTTTCCAAACCATTTACTGCAGCTTGTGCTCTAGCTTCTGCAAGAGGATTGTTAATAGCCTTAGGCACTATATACCCTTCTTTATTTGGGCTTACATAAGTTCCATCTAGCCAATCATTTACATTTTCTAAATCAATGGTTACAAATATCAAAACATTTGTCCCATCTATACCTGCATTTATTTGATAGGTTCTGTAAACTGTACTTCCTGATTTCAGAACAAAATCTACATATCCCTCACTAAAATCCACACTCATATTTGGAGTATAAGGAGTTCCATCTACTTCTAGAGTATATGACCCTGTGATTGTGGCAACTATCTCCACATTACTTAAATCCACACTGGAGGAATTAGGAAACTCAATATATCCTGTATATCTTGTTACTCCCCCTACATCTACAAATTTCATCTCTGCTGTATATTGATTTGAACCCTCTATTGCTTTTACTACTAATATCCCGTCATCTGTCAATGTCGCCGCAAATGATGATACACTCATTCCAACTACCAGCATTAACGCTAGTAATAAACTAAATATTTTTTTATTGTTAAGCTTCTTAAACATACTCTTATCCCCTTTCTTTTTATAAGTTTTTTCTCTATCCTATGAGCCTATCTCATAAAATTACTGTTTTTTGTCTTTCCTAAGGATGTAAGCTCTCTGTTTCTCTATTCCTTTATGCACCTCCAATACTTTTGGTTTATTTATAATAAACTGCACCTTAGACCAAACTGCCACCTATTCAGCCCTTATGGCCACTTGGGGACTGACTCTCATAGCATTTATTGCCGGTCCCAGCGCAGATATTACCGCTACAAATACTGCAAATATTAATGCTCCTCCTGCTAACCAAATTGGTATAATGGAACGGACCTCCATTTCCTTCAATAGCACAGGTAACAGTCTTTTCAATATAAAGCTAACAAAAAGTCCTATGGTTCCTCCTATAACTCCTATCATTGCAGACTCCACTAGGAACATCTTTACTATATCCCCCAAATCAGTTCCTAAGACCTTGAGTATTCCTATTTCCTTAGTTCTTTCGTTGATTGCCATCATCATAGTATTGGCTGTCCCAATACCAGCCACTAAAAGTGCTACTGCTCCAATAGCCGCCAGCATCCCTTGAATTTGTCTTGATTGTTTTTTCACCGATTCTAGCATATCGTTTAAGGAATAGGTTTCAAAGCCAGCCTTCCTTATTACATCTGTAATCCCCTGTACATTTTTTATATCATCTGCCTTTATCCATACCAAAGGATAGGTCTTTATATTTTTCATATCATTAGCTGTATTCAATAGAGGTAAAAAACCCTTATTAGTTTCTATTAGTTCTTCTAATATTTTAAGTTGTACAAATCCAGAAGTAGAGTATGTATAATTCTGAATACTAGTTATTCCTGTGACTTCTGTTCTATAGATATTTCCGCTTAGTACTGCTCTGCCATCTTCCCCTTCTGTATATTGTCCTGATAATGTATTGTAATCAAAGGTTAATTTAATGTTTCCATTCATAGGATCTATCAAGGGCTTATTTTTCATATCCTTAACTTGCTCCCATGTTTGAGGGTCTGCAAAGGAATCCGCTACATCATCTGTCAATATAATCTGAGGTACAAGCTTGGTACCCTTTAGGGGTAATTCTCCCTTCAATGGAGTTATCTGAAAGCTTTCTGCTGTTGCCAAGTCAATTCCATATAATCTAATAGGAGCTACATACTTCCCGCTTTTTAAATAAGGAACTACTTGTACAACGGGAGTCACAGCCTCTACCCCATTTAGCTTTTTAAATGCTGATACTGCTTTATCATTCAATAAAGCTACTTTTCCCTTCGTTTCCCTTGGAGGGGTTACATCTATTTTAGTCAGACTTCCCATTTCAGAGATAGACTCCTGATATGTTTGGTTATAGCCAATTCCAATTGATATAAGTACCACTATACAGGACACTCCCACTGCCATGGCTGCAGCTGTTAAAATAGTTCGCACTTTTCTTCGCCTTAGATTTATAAATCCCATACGAAAAAAATCTGAAAACCTCATTACTTCTTCCTCCATTTAAACCTATATAAATATCCCAAAACAATAGCTGCGATTCCTCCTGTTCCTCCTACCCAAGGCAATACTAAATTCTTTTTAGGCTGCTGTATCTCTTCTTGAATTATCTTATCCTTGCCAGAAGTTTCATTTAGAATTTTCACTTCAAAGGGTTTTCTCTCTTCAAATATTTCCCCATCTATATCTTCATAGGTTATTACAAAATCACCTGTCAGTGTTCCTGTTTTTCCTCCAATAATTTGAAAATCTGCACTATGTTTACCTGCCGGTATCAAATCTCCTCCATAATATTTTTCAAACATAAGAATATCTTCACTTTCAATATCAATTTCCAGGTTAAATGCCTTAGTCCTTCCTTTATTTACAATTGCCATACTTACAGCTATTGGATCTCCTACTGCAATATCTTCGTCATAGATTATAGGTTCTTCTACTGATACCTCCATCTTCTGTTTAATGGAAATTACTATTCCCTGAGCGGCAGTCCCCTTTACCACCTTTTCATTTTCATAATCCATGGTAACTGCAATTGTAGAAGTAGGATTTAATGCTGTAGGCAATGCCTTAAGTTTAAAAGTACAGCTAGTAGTTCCTCTTGGTTTTAATGAATTTATATATTTGGTATCACTTTCTCCTTTTGCAGGCATGATACTATTTTCTTCTAATGTCAATACAATACCTGCATTTTTTATAGTTGAATTGTAAGAAGTATTTTGTAAGTTTAAAATCAACTGAAATTCATCCTCTGCATATATTATTTCCGGTTCCGTACTATAGCCTGTAACTATTAATTTAGGCACTGAATCGGGGAGTTCCTTTATCTCTGGCTTCCCCTTTGCCACATTGATATATGCAGAAAATAAGCTTTCCATATATACATCATTTTCTTTATATGTTGCTCTGAAATTAATTGGTTTCGCTCCCTCGGAAATATTAGGGGATATTTTAAAATCGTATTCTAGGAAGGCTATTTCTCCATGCTTCATATCCGGCAGATTCTTTCCATAGTTTACCGCTTCTACTACAAAGGGCCATTCATCCAATGACGTAGATATAACCGGAGTTACACTGATATTTGATAGGTTCCCTCCATTATTTATGACGGGAAGTCTAAGCTTTACTCTCTGTCCTGCATTTCCCGAGGGTGCAGGTATTATGGCTCCGTCCTCATCAACTGATGCTATTGACAGGGCTCCTAATTCATTAATTTTTTGGGACTGACTTCCATCTTCCAATACATTTACATAAGTCACAATCTGGAATTCTACATCTTCCTTTATATTGGTCCCGTTTATATCATCTAATCTCCATACTGTTGCATTTATTAAAAATGAAATAGGATAAAGTCCTTTATTTGCTGTTTCAGATATTTTAAAGCTATAAAATATATCTGCCATACTTCCATAGGTCATATCTTCCATTTTTTTTACATAGCTTGCCTGATTTATTTCGAAGGGCCATTTTTTCATATCCTCTTGCTTTACAGGTATAACCGGTTCTACGGTAATATTTCTAAGTACATACTTTCTTGTCGGTAGATATTCTCTGTTTACAGCTAAAGGAAGCTCTATGGTAACTGTTTCTCCCGGTTTACCGGAGACGGCTAATGCACCTGTATCTGCAATTACTATCGCCTTCTTATCCGCCCCTTCCACCTTATCTTGATTGACAGCAGGTTGTGTAGTTGGTTCTGCCCAAATAACATTAGGCTTAACTGCTATTATCAAAATCACTAGTACAAGACAAAGAATGGATATTTTTCTTTTTTTCATATTAACATTGTCCCCCTAAATATTTATTCAATGTCTACTATTTTGCCATCTAGTAGATTAATAGTTCTTTCCGTATAATTTTTAGCTACTTCATCATGGGAAACTAGCAAGAAGGTAGTCCCCTTTTCCTTAAAAAGATTAATTAATAATTCCATTACTTCTATACTTGTTTTAGTATCTAAATTACCTGTAGGCTCGTCTGCAAGTACAATAGCTGGACCTGTTATCAATGCTCTGGCAATCCCAACTCTTTGCTGCTGCCCTCCTGACATCTCACTGGGCTTATGATTCTCATGGCTTTCTATTCCCACCTGTTTCATTATTTCTTTAGCCTTTTCAATTCTTTCTTTTGGTTCAATTCCTTTTAATGCCAGAGGAAGAGCTACATTCTCCAAGGCAGTATATTGAGGCAATAGATTATATGACTGAAATATAAATCCTATATTTTTGCGCCTAAATCTTATTCTCTGCCCCTCTCCCATCTTTTCAATATGCTCTCCCTCAATTACAATTTCTCCATCTGTTGACTTTTCCAATCCAGCTAAAATATTTAACAAGGTGGACTTTCCTGAACCTGAACGTCCGGTGATGCTGATAAATTCTTTTCTTTCAACAGACAAATTGATTCCATCAAGAGCTTTTACAATATTTTCTCCTATTTTAAATTCCTTCTTTATATTTCTCAATTCAATAAAAGACATTATATTCTCCTCTTATCTAATTTCCCAGCCATTCCTGCCCTAGATCCTTTCCTAAATCACAGGTATAGTTCCACTCTATTACATCTCCTGACTGCAATACATACACTCCAGCTCCATAGTTAGGATACCAGCCGTTTACACAATACATCCATCCGCTCCAGCGTCCACCGTCAAATTCGTAAAGATTATTTATCCCTTCTATGTATGCTGATTCTTTATTTCCTCTATATGCCATCTGTATTTTGTATTTATCTCTTGCGGTTTCTAATACATTTAATACAGTATCTCCTTCTTTTATTTTAAATGTAGTTGTAGATAATATAACTCCGCTTTCCGGTACTATTCCTTTAAATTTAGGGTCTTTATGCATCTCTTTATTTACAGCAGTATCACAACGTATAGTAAGGGTTACTGTATTTTCCTTTGGTTTCTGTTCCTCTGGCTCTTTGTTTTCTTCCTTTTTCTCTTTACTCTCGTTATCCTTAGTATTATTTTCTTCTTTTTTCTTTTCTTCTTCCTTTTTGTCTTCTTTCGCCTTTATATTTTGCTCAAGAAAGCTGTCTTTTTTCTTGTTTTCTGTTGGCTTTATTTCAACATTGTCTTTTTCTTCTTCCTTTATTTTTGATACAAGGTCTAATTCTTCATCTTTTCCTCTCTCTGAATTCTTTAGTCTTAACTTCTCCCAAAATGACAGTTCTTTTTTATCCTGCTGAACTATATCTTCTTCCTCTATTTGAATTTCAGTTTCGACCTCATTTTTTGATGATAGTTTTTCTCTCATCTGTGCAAGTAAAGAAGTTGCTTTTAAATTTTCTTTATCTTCTTTTTTCTCTACAAGATAATCTATTTCTAAATCTCCGTTACTGCCTGCTCCCTCAGCCTTATCAGAAAAGCATCCTGTTAAAGGAATCACTAATGTAATTAAAATGATAAAAAGAATTAATTTTTTCATGATATTTCTATTCATCTTACCACCTCCATACTAGGTTAATATAACGTGTATTGGAATTTTTCAGTTAAATCTCTACAAAAATAAAAAAACACTACCTTTGTTAATCAAGTAGTGCCTCCAGTTTTCTGGTCAGCATATTCTATAGTTTTATCGATCTTTTTAACTCCTCAACCCTTATGGGTTCACTATTTTGGATTATAATTTTTATTTCTCCAAATTCTGTATTTCTTATTAGTTCTATAAGATTCTTTTCCCTCTCTGTAAGCTTTAAGTTTAAATTTTTATCATTCATGTGTGTAGATCAGCTCCCCCCTAAAATAATAAAAATGTCCTAACCTTTAGAGATTAAGACATTTTATCTAAGTATAATTATATACAAATACACATACTTATTACATCTTGCCTCAATCCTGGAAGGCTAATGAAAAATATCACTTAGGCAGTTCTCCTGACTTATGGGTCGTTACTCTCTTTTACCTTCCCAGAAATATTTCCAGTGGTATATTAAAAGATCGCTCTCCATTTACAGTGGCCGGACCGTTCATGATTTGCACATGATTGTCTTTTAATCATTATTATATAAAGAACCTAAGTAATTAATATTCAGATTTATTCCATTATATACCATATTTTGGATTTAAACAATAGATTTAGAGTATTAACTATTAAACTTCTCTATCTATCTAATTATAAAAATAAAATAGACCTATTTTTTCTTGCAGACTCACTTAGTCTTACAGATCGATAGGTCTAATTTAACTTTACAAAGCCTAATTTAATTTTACAGTTTACCTTTCTCAAATAAATAACATCTGAAAAAATTTAATTTTACATTATCATATTTATAATGAGTGAGACTGCTATTCCAATTAATGTATCGATTACTCTATTTAACGCAAAATACATCGGTGCTATATCTCCTCCATGAGAAATAGTTATACTAAAAAAAACTACACAACTAATATAGGTAGAACTATTGGACTTCAAAAATACATTTGTATATATAATTGGAATCAAAAATAAGCTCAAAATCAAATGATGAATATAACTAAATAACTCAACATTGACAAAATTAATTAATATTATAGCTAGAAATCCATATATTCCTCCGATAAAAGTGCCTATCATCCTGCCTTTCCCAACCTCTAAGCTATTAGCATGATCATTTTGCATACATAGGATTGCGGCTATTGCTGAATAGAAAGGAAGTCCATTTCTAAAAAAGCTTATTAGAAAACATATATACACCGCTATAACTGTTTTAACGACTCTCATTCCAAGAAACTTTACTTTTTTATGTTTTTTTCCCACAATTTCGCCCATGATTATACCTCTCTAATGTTATCCCTTATATTCTTCTCTCCAGAGATTATTATCCTTTAATGCCTTAACTAAAGTAGCAGCTATAGCTGTAGGAGATTGTGACATATATATTCCGCTGTCATTCATTGTCCTTATTTTTTCTTCTGCTGTTCCTTGGCCTGACGAGATAATCGCTCCTGCATGTCCCATTCTTTTTCCCTTAGGAGCTGTCTTTCCACTTATAAAACCCACTACTGGTTTCTTCATGTTTTCTTTAATCCACAAAGCTGCCTTTTCTTCTGCATTTCCTCCAATTTCGCCAATCATAATTACAGCATCGGTGTCTTCATCCTCGTTAAAAGCCTTTAATACATCGACAAAATCTGTTCCATTCACAGGATCTCCTCCAATTCCTATGGCTGTTGATTGTCCTATTCCCTTTTGTGATAGTTGATGAACTGCTTCATATGTCAAAGTACCGGAACGAGATACAACTCCTATTCTTCCTTTCCTGTGTATATATCCAGGCATAATACCAATCTTACACTCATCAGGTGTTATAATCCCAGGACAATTAGGCCCGATTAATCTGGTCTTCTTACCCTCCATATATCTTTTAACCATTACCATATCCTTTATAGGAATATGCTCGGTAATACAAATTACCATATCTAATTCTAAATCCACAGCCTCCAATATAGCATCTGCTGCAAACTTTGCCGGAACATATATTATAGAAACATTAGCGCCAGTGTTATCTACAGCTTCCTTCATAGTATTAGATACAGGTACACCCTCAATTTTCATATTCCCTTTACCCGGAGTAACTCCCCCGACTATATTTGTACCATATTCCAACATTTGCTTTGTATGATAAATGGCTGTATTTCCCGTTATTCCTTGCACTATTACTTTAGTAGATTTATCAACCCATATACTCATTATTTAGTCCACCTTTCTGTTAAATTAGTTCTAGTATTTTCTTAGCACCTTCGCCCATATTTTCTACTGCAAATATATTCAGATTAGAGTTTTTTATTATTTCCATACCTAAGTCAGCATTAGTTCCTTCCAATCTGATTACTAAAGGAATATTTAATTTCAGCTCTTTTGCCGCATTGACAATTCCTTTAGCTATAACATCACATTTCATTATTCCACCAAATATATTGACAAAAATTCCTTTGACCTTATCGTCTAATAATAGTATTTTAAACGCATTTGTTACGTTTTCTTCTGATGCTCCTCCTCCAACGTCAAGAAAATTAGCCGGTTCTCCCCCGTGAAGTTTTATTAAATCCATAGTAGCCATAGCTAAGCCCGCTCCATTTACCACGCATCCAATATTTCCATCTAATGATATATAAGACAGTCCATGCTTTGAAGCCTCTACTTCTTTCTCATCTTCTTCACTTAAATCCCTATAGCTAAGTATATCTTCATTTCTAAACAGGCCATTTTCATCAAAATTCATTTTTGCATCCAAAGCTATTAGTTTTTTTTCTTCTGTTAATACTAATGGGTTTATTTCTACCAGAACGCAGTCCTTTTCCACAAAAATACGATATAAGTTCATCATTAATCTTACTGCTTCGTTTATTATCTCAATAGGTAAATTAATGTCAAAACATATTCTTCTGGCTTGAAATTCTGTTAGTCCCGTCAAACAGTCAATCTTCTCTTTGTAAATCCTATCAGGATTTCTTAATGCTACCTCTTCAATTTCAGTTCCACCTTCTTCAGAAGCAATAAGAGTTATGCTTGATGTATCCCTATCTAATACAAATCCTAAATAGTATTCTTTATCAATATTACACCCTTCTTCTATTAATACAGCTTTAACTTCTTTTCCCTTTTTTCCTGTCTGATGTGTTACTAACTTTTTCCCCAATAGCTCTTTAGAATATTTCTTAACTTCATCTATCGATTTAGCTATCTTAACTCCTCCTGCTTTTCCTCTTCCACCAGCATGAATCTGAGCTTTTACAACTGCCACATCAGTACTTATTGTCCAAGAAGTTTTTTCCGCTTCTTTCGCATCATATATAACTCTGCCATTAGGGACTGGAATCCCATAATTCTTCAATAATTCTTTTGCCTGATATTCATGTATATTCATCTTTATCCCTCCAATTTATTTTCAAAAAAATAACTCAGCAAAAATTTGCTGAGTTATTACTATGGTTTTGCAAAATAAATATTACAAAACAAAAAAACCTTTCTGCAATAGAAAGGATATTATCAATAGAGTAGAATAAATATTTAATCTACCTTATAAATAACACCTTCTCATCCGCGTGAGTAATAAACAGCGTTTTTTTCATTGGCAGGTCTCCTGACTTAAGAATAACAAACCCTACACCTTCCCATACTTTAAGTACAGTGGCATCTGCAAGGTTCTATCTATCACAGTGGCGGGACCGTGTCGGATTTAAACCGAACTTCCCTTTTAAATAATCCTATATATAAGATTATACCAATGAATAAAATATTAAATTTTAAGTAGAATATATCATAGGCAATATAAATTGTCAAATTTAAGTCCTCTTATTTATTCCTAAATCTTCTCTTGATATAGAAAGATTCTATTGCATGCAATAGAATCTTTTTATATCTAAATATTATTTCTTTATATTATAAAATGTTTTTCTTCCTCTATAAATTGCTTCTTCACCTAGCATATCTTCTATTCTAAGTAATTGATTGTATTTTGCCACTCTATCCGTTCTTGAAGGAGCTCCTGTTTTAATTTGTCCTGCGTTCATTGCTACTGCTAAATCTGCTATAGTAGTATCTTCAGTCTCACCTGATCTATGAGATATAACTGCAGTATATCCATTTATCTTTGCCATTTCAATTGTATCTAATGTTTCAGTTAATGTACCTATTTGATTTAATTTAACCAATACTGAATTGGAAATTCCTAAGTCTATACCTTTGTTCAATCTCTCAGTATTTGTAACAAACAAATCGTCTCCCACTAATTGAATCTTCTTCCCTAATCTTTCTGTCAGCTGTTTCCATCCATCCCAATCATCTTCAGCTAAACCATCTTCTATGGAAATAATCGGATATTTGTTTACTAATTCCTCATAATAATTTATCATCTCATCTACAGTAAGAATTCTGCCCTCTCCAGCTAAATTATAAACCTTCTTTTCTTCATCATACATTTCTGTAGCCGCTACATCTAGTGCCAGCATTATTTCTTCCCCTGGTTTATACCCTGCCTTTTCTATAGCTTCTACTATAGTTTTTAATGCTTCTTCATTACTAGATAAATTTGGAGCAAATCCGCCTTCATCACCTACTGCTGTATTTAGACCTTTAGATTTAAGAACAGACTTTAGATTGTGGAATATTTCTGCACCCATTCTAAGAGCTTCTCTAAAGCTTTTTGCCCCTACAGGCATTACCATGAATTCTTGAATATCCACATTATTATCAGCATGCTCTCCACCATTTAGTATATTCATCATAGGAACCGGTAATGTTTTAGCATTAACTCCACCTACATATTGATATAAAGGCATTCCTAATTCATCTGCCGCTGCTCTGGCTACTGCTAGGGATACTCCAAGGATTGCATTGGCACCTAGTTTTCCTTTATTGGGTGTACCATCTAATTGAATCATCAATTTATCTATTGCAGTTTGCTCAAACACATCCATTCCTATTACTTCTTCTGCTATTATATTGTTAACATTATCTACGGCATTCATAACACCCTTGCCTAGAAATCTTCCTTTATCTCCGTCTCTTAACTCTACAGCTTCAAATGCACCTGTAGATGCTCCTGATGGAACTAGAGCTCTTCCAAAAGCACCATCTTCTGTCCATACTTCTACTTCAACTGTAGGATTGCCTCTTGAATCTAATACTTCTCTTGCATAAACATCTACTATTATACTCAAATTTAACTCCTCCTTTAGTTAATTCACAATTATCAATGCACAATGCACAATTGCTAAGGAATGTTTTGGGGTCTTTATGACCTTCATTCACCGCTTTCATAATTGTGAATTGTGAACTGTGAATTGTGCATTTATTTTACAAGTGATTTCCCCGTCATTTCTTCTGGTTTTTCTAACCCCATCAGTTCTAATATAGTTGGTGCTAAATCTGCCAGAATACCTTCTTGTAGTTCTACATCCTTATATCCCACAAGAATTAATGGTACCTTGTTACTTGTATGAGATGTTACAGGACTACCATCTTCATTTATTAGCATTTCTGCATTTCCATGGTCTGCTGTAATTAATGCCTTGCCCCTCTTCTCTATAAGGAGTTCTATTATTTCTCCTAAACAGCTATCTACCGTTTCTATAGCCTTTACTGTGGCAGATACTACTCCCGTATGACCTACCATATCTGGATTTGCAAAGTTTAATATGATTAAATCATATTTATCCATTCCTAATCTATTTAATACTTCATTCTTTACTTCTATGGCACTCATTTCTGGCTGCAAATCATAGGTTGCCACCTTTGGAGATGGAATCAATGCCCTATCTTCGTTTGCATAAGGTTCTTCTATACCTCCATTGAAGAAAAATGTTACATGGGCATATTTTTCAGTTTCAGCAATTCTAAGTTGGGATAATCCCTTATTGCTAATATACTCTCCCAAAGTGTTTCTAGGTGATTCATCCGTATAAGCCACTTCTACGTTTTCTATGGTTTTATCATATTCTGTCATGGTGACATAAAAGGTATTTACTTTTTTCTCTCTTTCAAATCCCTCAAAATTGTCATCTACAAAAGCTCTAGTAATTTGTCTAGCCCTATCTGGTCTAAAATTAAAGAATATAATTGAATCATTATTATCTATAGTTGTAACAGGTTCATCATTCTCTTTTATAATAGTTGGAATAATAAATTCATCTGTAATATCTTCATTATAGGATTTCTCTATGGCTGATATTGGATTATCATTTTCATTACCTTTGCCTAGAGTAAAAGCATCATAGGCTAGCTTCGTCCTATCCCATCTCTTATCTCTATCCATAGCATAGTATCTACCAGATATAGTCGCTATTTTTCCTACACCTATTTCCTCTATTTTGGTCATTAGATCTTTTATATCTTCTTTACCTGCAGTTGGTGATACATCTCTGCCATCTAATATTGCATGTATATAAACATTATTAAAATTCTGTTTTTTCATTAGTTTCAACAACGCATATAAATGTGTATTGTGACTATGAACTCCGCCTGATGATACTAATCCAATTAAATGAACTTTAGAATTATTCTTTCTAGAATTTTCTATTGCTTCTAAGAATTCTCCTTTTTCGAAGAAATCGCCATCTGCTACAGACTTAGATATCTTAGTTAAATCCTGATATATTATACGTCCTGATCCAATATTCAGATGGCCTACTTCCGAATTACCCATTTGTCCCTCTGGGAGACCAACTGCTGAGCCACTTGCTTCCAGAATAGTATTCGGATATTCTCTAAATAACCTATCTATATTTGGTGTATTAGCTAGTGTAACGGCATTGCCGTTATATTCTTTTCCTATACCAAAACCATCAAGTATTATTAGCATAACTGGTGCTTTAACCATATTATCCTCCAATTAAAAATTTATTAAATCCACAAAATCTTCAGCAACTAGACTAGCCCCTCCAACTAAGGCACCATCTATTTCAGATTTATCCATTAATTCTTTTATATTGCTTGGCTTCACAGATCCACCATATTGAATTCTAATTACATTTTTCTTTTCACTATATTTTTCCCCTATAGTTTCCCTTATAAAAAGGATCATATCGTTTGCATCATCTGATGAAGCAGTCTTGCCTGTACCTATAGCCCAAATCGGTTCATATGCAATTACGATATTATCTAGGTCTTTTTCTTTTATTTCCTCAAAAGCTTTTAAGATTTGAGATTTGACCACATCTTTTTCTGTATTTGCTTCTCTTTCCTCTAAAGTCTCTCCTACACAAACTATTGGCTTAATATCATGGGAAATAGCAGCTTTTATTTTTTTATTTACTGTAATATCTGTTTCATTAAAATATTGACGTCTCTCAGAATGGCCAATTATTACATAATCAACCCCTAGTTCCTTTAACATCTTTGGAGAAATTTCACCTGTAAAGGCTCCATTTTCTTCCCAGTGCATATTTTGGGCACCCAGTTTTATATTAGTATTTTCTACAGCTTTTTTTACATCTTGGATAATAGTAAAGGGTACACAAAGAACTGCTTCTACGTCCTGATTTAAATTGTGGGATTTTATTCCTTCCACTAATTGTAGTCCTTCACTTATTGTATTATTCATTTTCCAATTTCCTGCGATTATAGGAGTTCGCATTAACATTACCCCCCTCTGTATTTAGTGAATAGTGAAGAGTGAATAACTAATAGTTGAAAACCCTAAAGTCCTTACCCAAAACTTTTCACTATTCACTATTAGTTATTCACTATTTATTTGTTATTGCCTCAATTCCTGGTAGAACTTTTCCTTCAAGAAATTCTAAGGAAGCTCCTCCACCTGTTGAAATATGAGTCATTTTTTCTGCATAGCCTGATTTTTCAACTGCTGAAGCTGAATCTCCACCACCAACTATAGTTATACCTTCTGATTCCGCCATAGCTCTTGCAATGGCATCTGTACCCTTTGCAAAGTTTTCCATTTCAAATACTCCCATAGGTCCATTCCAGATTACCGTCTTCGCTTCTTTGATTAGGTTTGAGAATAATTTTATAGATTCATCACCTATATCTAATCCCATCATATCCTCGGATATATTATCTATTTTAACAGTCTTAAATTCAGTATCATTTTTAAATTCTCTCGCAGCTACTACATCTACTGGCAACATTAATTTGACATTATTGTCTTTTGCTTTTTGCAATAGTTCCTTTGCTAGCTCAATCTTATCTTCTTCCAGTAAGGATTTACCAATTTCATATCCCTGTGCCTTTAAGAAAGTATAAGCCATTCCGCCACCAACTATTATGGTATCTACCTTATTTATAAGGTTTTCTATTACTCCTATTTTATCTGATACCTTTGCACCACCTAATATGGCTACAAAAGGTCTCTCAGGTGACTCTAAAGCCTTACCCATTACAGATATCTCTTTATCCACTAAAAACCCTACAGCAGAAGGTAAATAGGTGGATACACCTACATTAGATGCATGAGCCCTATGAGAAGTTCCAAAAGCGTCATTTACATATAAATCTCCTAATGATGCTAAATCCTTTGCGAAGTTTTCTTCATTCTTTTCTTCTTCTTTTCTAAATCTTGTGTTTTCAAGTAATAAAACATCTCCATCTTCCATAGCATCTATTTGTTTTTTCACCGCACTAGATACAACATTATCATCTTCTGCGAATATAACTTCTTTGTTAAGTAGTTCTGTTAGCCTATCTGCTACTGCTTTCAATGAATACTTTTTATTTGCTTCTCCCTTTGGTCTACCTAAATGTGACATAAGTATAATCTTAGCATCTTTTTCAATTAAATAATTTATAGTTGGTAGTGAAGATGTTATTCTTATATCATCCGTAATTTTACCATTTCCATCCATTGGCACATTAAAATCACATCTAACCAATACTTTTTTCCCTGTAAAGTCTAAATCTTTTAATGATTTTTTATTTAGCATTTAAATTCCCCCATCACCAAGATTATTCAATAAATAACAATAA
This sequence comes from Tissierella carlieri, assembly GCF_018917285.1. Classification (NCBI taxonomy): domain Bacteria; kingdom Bacillati; phylum Bacillota; class Tissierellia; order Tissierellales; family Tissierellaceae; genus Tissierella; species Tissierella carlieri. Next base: position 100,974 of record NZ_JAHLOH010000033.1, read on the forward strand.
TGGTAGCCGTCCTAGCATATCAATTTGCTAGAGATTAGAGTTGCACCATTATTGTTACTTATTATATTTTGTGAAATATCTATTTGTTAGCTACTAACTTTGCAAGGTCTACTACTCTTTCAGAATATCCCCACTCATTATCATACCATGCTATTACTTTAACCATATTGTCAATAACCATAGTTGATAAACCATCTACTATTGATGAACGAGGGTCAGCAATATAATCTGAGGATACTAATGGCTCATCTGAGTAACCTAATATTCCCTTTAATTCACCTTCACTAGCTTCTTTTAATGCCTTATTGATTTCTTCTGCTGTAGCTGGTTTTTCTACTTCAAATACTACGTCTACCATGGAAACTGTAGGCACTGGCACTCTTACTGAGAAACCATTAAGTTTTCCTTTTAATTCTGGAAGCACTAATGCTACAGCCTTTGCAGCCCCTGTTGTTGTAGGAACAATATTTTGTGCTGCTGTTCTTGCACGTCTAAGATCCTTGTGTCTCTTGTCTAATATTTGTTGATCATTTGTATAAGCATGGATTGTAGTCATTAAACCTTTTTTGATACCAAACTTCTCTAATATTACCTTAGCTACTGGTGCCAAACAGTTTGTTGTGCAAGATGCATTTGAAATAATATGATGATTAGCTGGATCATATTTATCTTCATTAACACCTAATACTATAGTAATATCTTCATCTTTAGCTGGAGCAGTTATAATTACTTTTTTAGCTCCTGCTTCAATATGTTTAGATAAGCCCGCTCTATCTCTAAATGCTCCAGTTGAGTCAATTACTAATTCAACTCCTAAGTCTTTCCAAGGTATCTCAGCTGGGTCCCTATGACCTACAACTTTAATCTTTTTACCATTAATAATAAATCCATCCTCTGCTACTTCTAATGTACCATTAAATTTTCCATACATAGTATCATATTTAAATAAATGGGCTAAATCTTCTAAGCTACCTGATGCATTTATTGCCACTATTTCAAATTCATCCACACCATTTTCCGCATAAGCTCTTAATACATCTCTACCAATTCTACCAAATCCACTTAATCCAACTTTCATTGCCATAAAAAACTCCTCCTATTTATTTGTATTTTTTAGTTCTTATATTTTTAGCTACTTTGTAGCTTCATTCACAATTTCCAATATCTTTTCTGCAGCAGATTCATCTGTTATCAATGTCATATTTGAGTTCAAAGTAGATACAGAGATTATGGATTCTGCCTTTTCCTCTCCCCCTGCAACTCCAATAACATTATTTAATGATTTAAACTTTTCAAGAGATAATCCAATGGTCTTAAATTCCCAAATTTCGTTTCCTTTAATATCAAAATAATGACCAAGAGCTTCTGCTACTGCTCCCTTATTAATTAATTCTTCTATTCTTTCTTCAGATAGATTTCGTCTTTTAGCCATGGTATCTGCTCTGCCAATTCCAAATACAAGAGTATTCATATTATTTATCATTTCCATAGATTCTCTGATTTCTTCATTTTTTAACATAAGTTCTAGGGCTTTCTCTTCCAATCCATCTGGTACATATAATAATCTATATGACCCACCTAACTGCTGTCCTAATTTTGCTGCTATGGAATTGGATTGAGTCTCTACTTCACGTCCCAGACCTCCCCTTGCAGGTATAACCATTATGTCTCTGGATTTATTATCAGGAGTAATCTCCTCAGCTACTACTGCCATTGTACTTCCACCAGTTATACCAATTATATCCTTAGGTTGAATGATATTCTTCAGTACTCTAGATGTAATTTTACCCATATCCTTCAGAACCATACTGTTTTCCGTAGAATTTCCAGGTACTATAATCATTTTCTTTATTCCTAATATCTCTTGTAATCTTTCTTCTAGCTTTGGGATACCTTTTAGGTTACCATAGATTGAGTGTAAATTTTCTAATATTTTTTTTCCATCATCAGTGATATACATACCCATTAAATCTATATTTAACAGCCCTTGATTTTTGAGTATACTTACCTCATCCCTTATAGTTCTTTCCTTAAATCCTAATTCTCCTGACAAAGCTCTTCTCCCTATAGGTTGATTATAGGAAATAGCCCTTAAAATAAGATATCTTTTTTCAATTATTTCAATAATTTCTGGTGTTATCTTTTTCAATAATTCTAGTATTTCCATTAAATCACCTCATAGTAAGAAGTTTTAATTGCTTAACTGGTCATTTTTCGACCCACATATGTATTATTTGTCCCGGTTGTATTAAAGAAATGGTAGAATATAAATTCCACCACCTATAGTATATATTATATTTATTTTTTATGCAATAAGTAAATATCCTTTTTTCAAATTAATATCTTCTTCTCATTGAAGATGAAGGTATGCCTAATTCATCTCTATATTTTGCAACAGTCCTTCTTGAAATGTTTATACCCTGTTCTTTTAATAAGTCTGATATCTTTTGATCACTATAAGGTTTCTTAGTATCTTCACCATCTACAATATCTTTTAATGTAACCTTAATGCTAGTGGATGATATATCTCCCTCTTCCCCTAATATCCCAGAGGAAAAGAAATACTTTAGTTCGAACAGTCCCCTAGGAGTTTGCACGTATTTTCCATTGGTTGCTCGAGATATGGTTGACTCATGCATCTCAATATCGTCAGCTATATCTTTCAATGTTAAAGGCTTTAGTGCCTTTTCTCCTTCAATAAAAAAATCTTTTTGAAATTTTAATATAGATTCTATTACCCTTTTAATCGTGTTTCTCCTCTGCTCTATGCTTCTAATAATCCACATTGCAGAGTTAAATTTTTCATTAAGAAAATCTATAGTGTTTTTATCTCCACCTGACTTCATTAATCCTTTATAGTAATTGTTTATGTTAAGCCTAGGACCTGTAACATCATTTATGACCACAACAAATTCTCCATCTATTAATTGGATCTCAGCATCTGGAATAATATATCTTACTTCTTCATTGTTTCCTCTGAAAGACCTACCAGGCTTAGGCTCTAATCGCTTTATATAGTCACAGGCATCCTGAACTTGCTGTAAGTCAAGATTCAGTTCTTTAGCAATTTTTTGTATTCTATTATAGCCAAGATCTTCTAAATAGTCTTCAATTATTATGATAATATAGTTAGTAGCATCCTTTTTATTTCTTACTTGAATTAATAAACATTCCTTTAAATCTCTTGCACCGACTCCTGCTGGTTCAAATGTTTGAATAATATCTAATACTATTTCAACCTCATCTTTCTCGCATTTCATAAAGCTTGCAATTTCTTCTGTTGAAATATTTAAATAACCATTTTCATCAATATTCTGAATAATGTTCTCGCCAATTTTATGTTCCTTATTATCCAGAGGAATAAGACTTAGCTGTGACATTAAATGCTCTTTTAATGTGGGTTCATAAGAAACAAAGGATTCATAATTATATTCCTTTATATTTTTATCAACTTGGGGTCTATAGCTAATATCGTCGTACTTCTCTAAGTATTCCTTCCAGTCTACATCATTGTCATTAGCATATTTATCTAAGTTTTCAAATTCCTCAGAAGAACTTAATGACTCAAGCATAGGATTCTGTTCCATTTCGTTAGTTATATATTCCTTTAATTCCAGACTATTAAATTGAAGCAATTCTATAGCCTGCCTTAGTTCTGGTGTCATTATTAATTTTTGTGACTGTTCAAGAGTTAAATCATAGCTAAGTCTCATCCAGCTCAACCTTCCTAATATATAGTCTTAACTATATTATACCAAATATTCGACAAAGTACAAAATAAAAAGACAAGGAATTTTTGTGAACCTTGCCTTTTATCAAATATTTTATTATAAGCTTTTATTTTCATAATAATTTAATCAGTACTAGATTTTTATTGTCAATTGCCTTATCTACCCTTGATTTTTCTCGTAAGATAATCCATTTGCCTTAGGTCCATTACCTTCTCCTACTACAAATATTAAAGCAAGTAATGTGATTACATAAGGGGTCATAGCTAATAATGTTGATGGTACTTTTAAAGATGTACTTCCTAAATATATGGCTAATCCTTGAGCTGCACCAAATAATAAACAAGCCCACATAGCACCTTGAGGTTTCCATCTTCCAAAAATCATAGCTGCAAGTGCTATAAATCCTTGACCTGATATTAAGGTAGATCTAAAATTTGCAACTACTGCAATACTCATGGCTGCCCCACCAAATCCTGCAAATATTCCTGAAAGAATTACAGCTATATATCTTATCTTGTATACATTAACACCTAAGGTGTCTGCTGCTCTTGGATGTTCTCCTACTGAACGAATTCTTAGACCTAATTTAGTCTTATATAATAAAAACCATACTATAAATACTAGAATAAATGCCATATAAACTGTGGCATATTGATTAAATATTGAATTTAATATAGTTCCTTCTGGCAGAATATCATTAAATGGTCTTGGCATTTTATTATCTAAAGGTATAGGCTTTGTCATCGCAGCTCCTTCAAAGAAAAGTCTAGAAAGGAATAAGGAGAGTCCGGGACCTATAAAGTTAATAGCTATACCTGACACTATGTGATCTGCTGTAAAGGTAATACAAGCTATACCGTGAAGAAGAGCTAAAACCCCTCCTGCAAGCCCTGCTGCTAAAAAAGCTAGCCAAGGATTCCCAGAGTAATATCCTACTGTAGCACCTATAAGTGCACCTATTGTCATCATGCCCTCAAGTCCAATATTTACTACTCCAGCATTTTCTGATATAACTCCACCTAAGGCTGTAAATATAAGCGGTGCTGAATACATTAGTGATATTCCTATTATAATACCTATATTATCAAATATACTATTCAACACTCTCACCTCTTTTCTTTTTAGCCAATAAGCTACTTGCCATTTCAAATAATTTTGGCATTGCTACGAAAAATACTATAGAACCTAATACTATGCTTATTACCTCTGATGGAGCTTGTATGGTTGAATTAAGTTTTCCACCACCATATTTCAATCCACTAAACAAAAGTCCTGCTGGTATAGCAGCTAAAGGACTATTTCCTGCAATTAAGGATACTGCCATACCATCAAAACCGTAACCCTGAGATGCTGCAAGAATTCCTACCTGATGTTCTACTCCAAGGACCTGTGTTGCTCCTGCAATACCTGATAAACCTCCTGCTATCATCATAGATACTACAATATTTTTCTTAATATTTATTCCACCATATTCTGCTGCATCCTTATTATATCCCACAGCTTTTAATTGATAACCTAAAGTAGTATTTTTTAATATATACCATATTAGTATGGCTAGTAAAATTGCTAAAATAAATCCGTAATTTACTGGTGGATTTAGAAGATCTCTTAAAAACTTATTATTGCTCAAAACTGCCTGCCCTGCCTCCGATGCCTTCCATTGTCCTAAAACATTGATTTTAGCAGAATCTAAAACTTTATACGAAGCATCAGAATTCGGTCTTCTTAAAAGTGGAAAAGTAAGGAAATAATTGTTAAGATATAACGCTATCCAATTGAGCATTATAGATGAAATTACTTCATTAACTCCAAACTTTGCCTTTAACATCCCAACAATTCCCGCCCATATACCTGCAGCTAATGCGCCAACTAAAATAGCAACTAATCCATGGATTACTGGAGGTAAATTTAGTAAATATCCTGCCATCATTGCAAATAATGAACCAATAATAAACTGCCCCTCTGCACCTATGTTAAATAATCCAGTTTTAAATGCAAATGCAACTGATATACCAGTTATTATTATGGGAGTAGATCTAATAATAGTCCAAGAAATATATTTAATATTTCCAAATATCCCTGTAAACATTATCCAATAAGCCTCAATAGGATTAAATCCTGATATCAGTAGAATTATTGCTCCTATTACCAAACCTAGTAATACAGAGAATAGGGTAACTAAAAATTTGCTATTCTTCATCTTCTTCATTATTTGCACCTCCTCCGGCCATTAATAGCCCCAACGTTCTTTCATCTGCATCCTTAGCATCTATTATATCAACAATTTTACCTTCATAAATAACAGCTATTCTATCGGATAGATTAATTACTTCATCAAGCTCAAAAGATATTAAAAGAACTGCCCTCCCATTATCTCTTTGTTCAATTAGATACTTATGAACGTATTCTATGGCACCTACATCTAGCCCTCTAGTAGGCTGAGCTGCTATTAATACCTCTGGATTATTCGTGATTTCACGAGCAATAATCACCTTCTGTTGATTACCTCCAGACAATGCTCCTGCTTTCTGTCCATGATTTCTTGGTCTTACATCAAATTTCTCAATTAATTTCTCCGAAAAATCTTCTATCGCTTTATGATTCAACCTGCCTTTTCTAGAGAAAGGCTCTTTATGGTAATTTTCTAATATCATATTTTCTGCTATTGTAAAATCTAATACCAAACCTCTTCTTTGTCTATCCTCTGGAATAGTACTTAACCCAGCATTTATAATTTCAAAAGGAGATTTATTTGTTATGTCCTTTTCATCAAAGATTACTTGTCCAGATTCAATAGGTCTAAGTCCCGTAATTCCTTCTATAAATTCAGATTGACCATTTCCATCTATTCCAGCAATACCTAATATCTCACCTGAATAAATATCTAAAGATAAATTATTTACTGCATTTAATTTTCTATTATCTTTCACAACAATATCCTTAATATCTAATACCTTTTTACCTCTGTTTACATTTTTTTTATCTACAGTAAAACTTACCTGCCTGCCAACCATCATTTCAGCAAGTTCTTCTTCATTTACACTTTCAACTTTTACCGTATCAATTTTTTTACCTCTTCTAATAACTGTACAGTAATCCGCCACAGCTTTTATTTCCTTCAACTTATGAGTAATTATAATAATAGTCTTTCCTTGACTAGCTAAAGATCTCATAATGTTAATTAATTCATCAATCTCTTGAGGTGTAAGTACAGCAGTTGGTTCGTCCAATATTAAGATATCAGCACCCCTATATAAAGCTTTCAATATCTCAACTCTTTGCTGCATGCCTACAGATATATCTTGTATTTTTGCATTTGGGTCTACAAATAATCCATATTTCTTAGATAATTCTTCTACCTTTTTCGTTGCTCTTTTAATATCTAATACTGGTCCATTAGTTGTTTCCATACCTAATATAATATTTTCTACTACTGTAAAGGTATCTACTAGCATGAAATGCTGATGTACCATTCCTATACCATGCTTTATAGCTACATTAGGATTAGTAATATTTATTTTTTTGCCATTTATATAGATTTCACCAGAAGTTGGTGTATAAAGGCCATAGAGAATATTCATCAACGTACTCTTCCCTGCGCCATTTTCTCCTAATAGGGCGTGGATCTCACCTTTATGGACTGATAAATCAATATTATCATTGGCTGTAAAACTGCCGAATTTTTTAATTATGTTTTTCATTTCTATTACTTTCATATCCATTTTTCCAGTGGTCAACAGGTCTCCCTCCCATTTAGACTTAAGCAGCTCAGACTAAAGCCTGAGCTGCTAATTTTTATTATTTTAGACCTTCCATGAATTCATTATAAGTTTCTTCGTTAAATGGAACAACGATTTTTCCATCTATGATATCTTTCTTAAGTTCTTCTACTCTATCAAGAATTTCCTGCGGCACATGTTTATTTGATGTAGGAGCTATATCTACAGCACCATTATCTTCTAAACCATATTTTACAGTTGTACCACCAGCAAATTTACCATCTTTTAAATCCTTGACTACATTATAAATACCTACGTCTACACGTTTCATAGCTGATGTTATAACATGGTCTGGAGCTAGATAGTTTTGGTCTCTATCCACACCTATTACTTTTTTATCTTGTTCTTTAGCTGCTTCTATAACACCGTCACCTACTCCACCTGCTGCATGAAATACTATATCCATGCCTTGTTGATACATATTAGAAGCTATAGATTTACCTTTTGCTGCATCTGAGAAAGAGTCGGCATATTGAGATAATACTGTAATTTCTTTTCCTAATTCCTTAGCAGCATATTGAACTCCTGCTTGGTATCCATAGTCAAATCCCCAAATAACATCTCCTGGTATTCCACCTACAAATCCTAATTTATTAGTTTCAGTCATTTTAGCTGCAATATATCCAACTAAGAAAGAAGGTTGCTCAGCTTTAAATACTACTCCTACTACGTTATCTGGAGTCTCATCACCATAATCGAAGTCAACGATACCATATTTAATCTCTGGATTTGCTTTAGCAGCAGCTAAAGTAGCATCTGCTAGTTTATATCCTACTCCCCAAATCATGTTGTTACTCGCATCTAATAATGTTTCAAAGTTTGGAGCATAGTCTGCATCTTGCTTTGATTCTTGGTAGCTTACTTTTATTCCTAAATCTTTTTCTGCTTGCTGTAAGCCTTCCCAAGCTGATTGGTTAAATGATTGATCATTAACTCCACCCTCATCTGTAACCATAGCTACTTTAAGAGCTGATGACTTACCTCCACCTGTACATGCTGTTAATGTAAGAGATAAAACTAAGATTAATACTAATGATAACACTGATAATTTTCTCTTCACTTTTTTATTCCCCCTCTTAATTTTTATTAACTCATATAGTATTATTAAAAATAGTACTATATAATTACCTTTTTAAACAAGATTAACTACAATATAATTATAATGTATACTATTAATTATTTCAACATAAAAAGCTTCAGGTTACCTCTAATTCTGAAGCAATAGCTTAATATAGAAAATATTGAACTTGCTATGAAGGTGATTTTCTTATATAAAAAATAGTTACTAAAAGTCAAGTGTTTTGTATTCAATTTGTTTTTATTTTATATATTTAATTGTAAAAGTAAAGTCTACCTCTGTTCATTAAAAGGTCTGATTTAACTCTACAAGTTTCTAGCGTAAACAAACTAAAACCCTCTATATATAATTATATATAAAGGGTTTTTTGATGTCATGTACACAAATCTAAAACTAACAAAATTTATTTGTTAATTCATTAATTTGTCAATCTCTAGGGATAAATAATATGAGTTCTTGCATCAACAAATTCTTCATAACCGCATCTAGTGCAACGATTATATACATATTCGGTTACCAAAGTATATACTAGCTTTCCGTTTTCATAGTGATCTTTATAATCTCTTACTACTTTTGTTGAATAAAGATGTTTACTACAAGTTGAAGCTACTTCTACCTCACTGTTTATTGCGGCTGCCTCTACAACATTATACATTGAAGACGTTGCAAAGCTTACAGCTAGTATCGCAATTAACGTTAAGCATAGTATTACCTTGTTGACATTCTTCTTCATGGTATCCCCCCTTTTTTAAATTAGTATAAACCCATTTATATTATTAAATAGATTTAAACTCTGTGTTTGTAAAGCTTTCAATAGTTTTAAAATAAAAACTCTAATCCTTTTTTATGGTATAAATAAGTCATCAAACTAAAACTACCCTAGAAATGTTAATAGTTCTGGACTCAATTATATCATATTTACTTCCATAATAATTAATCTCTAATTTCTACTATTCCCCAATTAATTTTATTTATTATTAAATATCTATCTAAATAATCACAAAGAATATTATTTATGTCCTCAATGTAAACAATTTATAATTTAAAATTTAATCGAGACTATATCTTTTAGTCTATGTTTTGTCCATTAGTTAATGCTATTGTGTTATATTATAGTCCATTGAGAAATGTTTGTCAATGTTTTCTGATAATTTATGTTGATAAGTAAATTTTTATTTAATTGCAATTATTTCGCAAGAAAAAGCTCCAAGTTTCCTTGGAGCTTTTAGTCCTAGCATGGATCAGCTTCGCCTACATCATAACCAGCTTTTGCTAATGCTTTGGTAGCTTCGTTTAACTTAGCTTCGTTTACCATTACTATTGGTCCTGTACAACCCATTCCAGACTCAGCATAGATACCTGCTTTCCATAAAGCTTGAACAGCATCTTCTAATTCCATAATATCTATACCATTAATAGTACCAGTTACGGTTTCAGCTGGTGGTGCTTCTACAGTTTCTTCTTCCTTAGCCTCAGCCTTTTTAGTGTCCTTTGTAAGACCTTTTAATATATCTTTAAGTCCAGCTTTGTTAGCTTTTTCAAATTCTTCCTTAGCAATTTTAGTTACGTTCCCTCTTACTAATGATGCAGCATAACCAATTGCATTAGAAACTACTGGAGTACCTGATGCTCTTGAAAGAATAAGGATTGTTCTATCATAATCCTCTCCAATACCAGGTCCATATCCAAAGCCTTGAGCTTCATAGCTTCCACCTGTTGCAAATGAAGAGAATACTTTCATTAAAAGATTTCCTGTTAAAGTATCAGTTATCATTATATCTGGTGTACCTGTTAATAGATCATTACCTCTCATTACTGAGCCACCATCTGCTCTTCCTGATTCAGTAAAGTTAACTGGATATCCTTTACTACTTAAATCTTTAAAAGCTCTCTCTACTTGTCTTGCACCATCTACATTTAAGATACCTACAGTTGGATTTTCTATTCCCATAGCTTTTGCTGCTATAATACCATAGATACCATTCTTAACCATAGCTTCAACTCTGTGTGGTGATGATGTTCCAGTGGTTGTAGCTAAGAACATTTCACGACCTCTACCTGGAGTTATTACTCTACCAACAGTAGATACACCTATTGGGAAGTTATAGTGCATAGTAACGCATGCTCCTATTTCTCCACTATCAAGTAATTCTTCCATTTTCTTATGTTGAGCATCTTCGCCTTCAACATTGTATTGAGTAAGTTTAGAATCAACCTTTGGTCCAATTAGTACTACTTCAATGCTATTGTCTCTAGCTTGAGCCATTTCAGCACCTTTAACTATATTGTCAATACCTAGCTCTGAGCCAGCTACGGTAATACCTACTCTTACTCTCTCTCCAAATTGGCCAGTTTGCATAGCATCAGCGATATCGTTAAATACCTTACCGATCATGCTTTTTATATTATTATCTGCCATATTATCACCTCTAATCTTGAAGTAGATGAGAAGCAAAATCTCTCATAGCTTCTGCTACAAGTGTTCTAACTTCTTCTTGTGATACACCTTTACCTTCATCTAACTTTCCAGTATTCTTTTCCATAACTATTGATGTACCATCGAATAGGTTAGTCATTCTACCTAAGAATAAGCTTCCCTTTCCTACGATCATCGCTCTATTTATTTCACCTGCTAACATAGCTTCTCTAGCAAATCCAATATATGGTGCTCCTGAAGGAATATGTCCTTGAGTTGGTGCCCATCCCTCCATACCATGTTTTTGAATAAATCCATCTATACCAGTTCTTTCTACTTCGCCTCTCTTAACTCCTAGAGCTGCAATCATCTTATAGTTAGCTGCTGGAACGTCTCCTGCTCCTGCTGGTTTTGTAACATCTGGATTTTGCATTTCTACTGAATACTTATCTATATCAGTTACTTTTAATCCTGCTTTATCAAGTGGTGCTGTAACTAATGAAGTAACTACTGCTTGTGGTGATGAACCAGTACCTACAGTATGTCTACCAACTAAGTCAGTTCTAAGAACTGGGTTTACTCCATCGTTTTCTGCTATTATAACTGCAAATCCACCTATAACGTCTTCTAATATAGGCATACCTTTCTTCACATGGTCTTTACCATTCATACCTAATTTAGCTGTACATCCGCCTGCAACTACCATTACCTTTTTATAAGTTCCTGCTTGAACTAATGAAGCTGCTGACACAATAGCATGAGCAGGTGCAGCACAGAAACCTCTTAGGTCAGAACCTGTAGCATTTGTAAGACCAGCCATTTCAGCAACTGCTTTAGCAAAGTTACCGCCACCTCTTTGGTTCATATCTCCACATGCTTCTTCTGAACACTCAATTACATATTCGACTTCTTCAGGTTGTAAATCATTTTTAGCTAAGCAATGTAATGCTGCTAATACTCCTGACGCCTTTGTAACTAAGTTTTCAAACATAACATGAGCTGTTAAGTTAACATCTACATCATGAGCTCTCTTTACACAACCTACTACTTTTTTATCATTATATAGCGGTTCTGCATGTTGCTCGTTAATATATTTTTCAATATCTGCTAATTCTGCACCATCTTTTAATTTTGCAACAAACTCATCTTTAATTAATGGATGAGCTTCTAATTTTGGTTTAATTTGTGCTGTAAATTCTTTGGATAATAACACAAGATCAAATACGTCTACTATTTTAATTAGACCTATAAATTCATCTTGTGGCATTATTTCACCAAATTTTCCATCTCTTTTTGCATCTGCTACATCCTTATCATACCATGGTTGCTCAACTGTTTTAAGTTCCTCTGGCTTATGATTTCCAATATATACTTGGTTTGGTAAATAGTTAACTGATTCTTCATAACTACGTATATGATTTGGTAGCTCTTTTAAATATTCTGAATCTGGATGTAATAATCTTTCTGTTGTCTGAGTTGTACCATTGTGAATAATCATATCTGGTGCTTGCATCAAAACATAAGATGTTCCTTTTACTACTGAATAATTCATATGTCCACCTCCATAAATTTTGGTATGTACTTTGTTTTTTAGAAACTTTGCTTATAACGAATAGAAAAGTTTTTCTTTATTATTTTTAAATTTAAACTTTTCGTAAATGAGTTTTAAGCAAAGTTTCCTTTTAATGCTTATTAGAAACTTTGCTTATAAAAGGGTGATAAGAAGAATCACCCTTTTATAAATTTTATTAATTATTTTTTTACATCAAATACAGTTTGCTCTGTTACTTCAGTTGTTAGAGCTTCTAATGCTCTTTCAACTAATTTTCTTCTAAGAGCTTTCTCATCTTTAGGATCTAGTTTTGGATCTCCTAATGGGTGAGGAATAGCTATTGTTGGAACTATTCTGTTAGCTCCTACTGTTAATGAAATTGGAACTACTGTACACATGTGAACTACTGGAATACCAGCACGCTCAACTTCTTTTACCATTGTTGCACCGCAACGTGTACAGGTGCCTCAGGTAGAAGTTAAGATAACTGCATCCACGCCATCAGCTTTAAGTTCTTTACTGAATTCTTCAGCAAATTTCTTTGAATTCGCTACAGCTGTACCATTACCTACAGTTGAATAATAGTATCTGTGTAGTTTTCCAATTTTTCCTTCTTTTTCTAAGTCACGTAGAACGTCAACAGGGATAACTCTGTCTAAGTCTATATTAGCATAAACTGGGTCATATCCACCATGAGCTGTTTCTCCGTTTGTTTCATTTAAATCATCTATACCTTCAATATCATACTTGCCATATTTTTGAGCTGAGGATGATTCTATATGGTCTGGGTTTCCTTTTGGAACTGCCCCACCTGATGTTACTATAGCAATAGTAGCCTTAGTAATATCTTTTACTGCTGGGTTAGGATCTACTCTATCGAAGTTTGGCATTGGGAATTCAGTTTTGTATTCTTCCTTAGCCATTTTCTTTAGAAGCATTTCTACCGCTCTCTCAGAACCTCTCTTATCAGTGAAGTAATTCTTTCTGATACCTCTTTCTAAGTATCCTTCTTCTTCTGGAGAACCGATTTCTTCCCCTCTAGCTAGTTTAAGTGCTAATGGAACCATTTTCTTAACTGCGTCTCTCATTCCAGCAGCTGAGTCCCTTGTGGAAACTACATAAACTGCTTTCTTGAACATATCAGCACCTGGGTTTTCTATATACATACCAGTTAAAGCTGGTATACCTAATTCGTTTTGCACTGCCTCTGTTATAGTACCTGCGGCAACACCATATCTACCTGCATTAAATGCTGGTCCAGCAATGAATAGGTCTGGGTTATATTTTTTAACCATCGCTAATACTTCTTTTTTAGCCTCTTCTAGATTTTCACCAAAATAGCTATCACCACAAATAACTGTAGCTACTATTTCAGCATTATCTCCGAATCCTGCTTGAAGAGCTAGACCTGGCCCTAATACTTCTTCTCTTACTTCTGGTCTGTGGTCAGCTTTTTCTTCTCCACCTATACCAGCGAAGAATTGGTTGATATAATGAACAACTTTTAATTTCCCCATTTGTTCCCCTCCTCTCATATATTTCGTATCGGGATTTTATTTAATCATTAAAATTTTGTAAATTCATCTCTCATAGCTTTAACTTCTTCAATAATTGAATCAACATCTAGAACCATTTCCATCATACCAATTTGCTCATCATATACATCAGCATCTACTGATTCTTTGAATTCTGGTTCTACTGCATGATATACTTTAAGTCCCAACGGAACTCCTGCTAATGGACCTGCGAAAGTTGGGTCTCCTGCTGTAACTGTCTCAGCTGCTAATCCTGCTGATTCAGCTTCTGCACCACCGATTAATACGATCATATTTTCTGCACCGTATTTTTCAGTTAAATCTTTAACCCTTTTTTGATTTTCTAAGTCCATTGCGCCTGCAGCCGTTCAGACAAAACATTCTGTTGCTGAAAATACTACTTCTGCAGGAGTGGTCTTTATACATTCTTCCATAGCTGGTCCTGGTATACCATCTCTGTCTCCAATAATGATAACTTTTGAGTTTTCATTAAAAATTGACATCTAGCCACTTCCTTTCTTTGTTATATTCTTTAATCTTTTGTATTATATTTTAATTTTTTTGCATATATTTTTATATAAAATTAGAAACCTTTTGCTGACATTTTATTGAAACCAACTTCATTAGTTGCACCTGTAATAGCTTGGATCTCAACTGTGATTGTACCATCAGCTGCTAAACTTCCATCAAATCCACCAGCTATAATGTCAACATAATCTAAAGTCCCGATTACTTTGTCCATCTTTGGTAATACAATGATTTCATTAGCATTACCACCTGTAACTACTGCATTAGCTGAAGGATCAGCATCTGCTAGAGATTGGCTGGCACCATCTCTACCTGCATATTCGTCAGTAATTATTACAGTATCAATGCCTTTTGCTTCTATCTTCTTAGTGTTCATTATAAGGTCAGTATCTGGGTTACCGAAACCTTCTTGTGAAACTATAACTCCATCAAGTCCTAGATATTCAGCAAGTTTTGCTGTCCAGTTTGATGATCTTTCTTTATCAGCTAAATAAACGTTTTCATTTGTGATTATAACACCTACAAAGTTAAGCGTTTTTCCGTGTTGAGCTAGAAGATCATGAATAACTGGGTTATTCATTTGATGGTAAGTTGTATTCTTATCACAAGCAGATACACAGTTACCACTTACAATTGCACCATCCATAATTTCTGTTGGATACATTATAGTTGGTACAATTTGCTTAGCATCTACTCCATATACATAAGTGTCATGAAGTAATCCTTGTGTTTGAAGCATTTGAACATATCCAACCTTTGGAAGATTAGGATATTTTTCAATTCCTTTTAAGAATGGGTCTACTTCATATACTTCTACTGTATCTGGTGTTAATGATTTTGCGGTTTCTGCAAGATAAGCTGCTGCTTTAAATCCTGCGAATCTTACTGCTCTCTCATGATCGTGTTGCTTTAATCCTTCTACAGGTTCACATTTTAATACTAAGTTAATTGTTTTAGAGAATGGAGTAAAATCTGCTCCAGGTCCTGTCATGTCCACAATACCTTCTTGGAAACCAACGATTTTACCAGTTGTCATAACAACACAACCTTTTAATACATTGGTTTTTCCTGAACCTACAACATCAACCTTTGATAATATTCCTGGGAATACACCTCCTGGACCTTCCACTTTAACTCTTGGTTCTACTACGTCCTTAACAGGTGTAATTCTAACACTTTCACCAGGTTTTGCAATATCTACGTCTACTGATGTAAGGTGCTCATCTTCTTTAATTAAACTGATTAACTCTTCTTTGTTAACAGTTAGCACCCCATTTTCAATTTTGGTTTCATTACCAAATTGAACATCTTTAATTAGCACATGGCCTAATTCCAGACGCATAAATTCACCTCCTCTTATTTTAGCAAGTATCTATATCTCAATTCTGGGCTCAAGGCCCAGAATTAAAACCTTAATTAATTAAATATATTTTTTAATTAATTCTTCAACTGATTCTTTTGTAGCTTCATCAGCTACTACTGCATCTATTCTTTCTCCACCTTTGTAGATAGCGATTACAGGTAATCCCATAACCTTTTGTCCAATTGCAAGTCTTCTTGCTTTTGTAATATCCAATGATGTAAATTTGATTTTATCACCATATTGTTCTTCATAAGCGTGAACATGTGGCATAAGTGCTTTACATGGTTCACATGTTGGTCCCCAGTAATCTACTAATACATATCCTTCTGCTTGTAATACTTCTGCTTCAAAATTGTCCTTATTAAGTTCTAACATTTATTATACCTCCTAATATTATTTTTAAGCATTACTAGTCTGCCATTATTTATTAGTCTTCAAAATGCTCGTTTATATATTTTTCAGCTTGAACAGCAGCTATAGCTCCATCTGCAGTAGCTGTAACTACTTGTCTAAGTGACTTAACTCTGTTATCTCCAGCAGCAAAAATTCCAGGTATATTAGTCTTCATATCATCATCAGTTTTTATATACCCATTTTCCATATTAATTATTCCATCAAATAATTTTGTTGCTGGATTATATCCTACGAATACGAATACTCCAAATGTACCGTCATCTTCATCTGCAAATATTTCTGTTTCTTCATTAGTTTTAACATTTTTAACTATCATTGACTCAAGTATACCATCACCTTTTAATTCAGTGATAACTGAATCCCACATGAAATTCATTTTTTCATTTTTAAATGCTTTTTCTTGAATTGATTTAGCTGCTCTTAACTCATCTCTTCTATGAACGATAGTTACTTTTCTAGCAAATTTTGTTAAATACATAGCTTCTTCAACTGCTGAATCTCCTCCACCTACTACAAACACTTCTAAGTCTTCGAAGAAAGCAGCATCACATGTAGCACAGTAAGAAACTCCTCTGCCAGTTAATTCCTTTTCTCCTGGACATCCTATTGGTCTTGGAGTTGCACCTGTTGCAATAATAACTGTTTTTGCTTGATATTCTTCTTTTGCACCTTTTAAAACCTTAATTTTGCCTTCTAGTTCTACGGATTTGATTTCATCAATTATTCTTTTTGCACCAAATTCATTAACTTGATCTACCATTCT
Source organism: Tissierella carlieri (assembly GCF_018917285.1). Lineage (NCBI taxonomy): Bacteria > Bacillati > Bacillota > Tissierellia > Tissierellales > Tissierellaceae > Tissierella > Tissierella carlieri. Next base: position 118,133 of record NZ_JAHLOH010000033.1, read on the forward strand.
AGCTATTAAAGATGGTCCGCTAGCATGCTCTATAGAACCTGGATAGTTAGCAACTTCGTCAGTTGTCTTTATTTGTCCACCTTCGCCTTCTTTTTCGATAATCAAAGTATTAAGTCTTGCTCTTGATGCATATAGACCTGCTGCTAAACCTGCTGGACCTGCTCCTATGATTATTACATCATAAATCATTTGTCTTCCTCCCTTGAAAATATTTTTTTATGTAGTTCTCTAATATGGCATTTTTGCCAAATTATATTGATAATATTCCATTTTAAAATATTATTCATTTTCATTGAAGAACTAGTATAATTTTTATCAATTACATAAATCTAATTATAAACTCAACGATTTAAGAAAATCAATATAAAATTTAAATATTTGTAGTAGCTTAAAATAATTCTTTTAATTATTTAAGAATAAAAAAAACAGAATAAATAGGTCTAAGTAGGCCTACTTACTCTGTTCATTTACCTGAGAGATTCTCCAATATTTGGATTGCTCCTTCGGTGCTTTTCGCTTTCCAGAGTTCTGTCACAATACGGTCCTTTTGCCTGAGAGTTTCATTGTGGATCGGCTACCCATCAACTTGTTCCTTCGGCGCCATATAACATGGTCTCTTCCGCATTAGTCATCCAGATAATGTAATATTTTGATACTTTTTTCACAGTTCATTAACATTATAATATATAAAATATAATTATACAACCCCTTTTTATATTAATATTTTTTATATATTCCTAGGCTTTGTTTTATAGTTATCAAGTACATATAATGCTATATTAGAGCAGTGATCTGATACTCTTTCTAGATTAGATATAGCATCTAAAAATATTATTCCAGGTCCTGTTGAACATAAACCTTTATTTAATCTATCTATATGATTAGTTCTATTTTTTGTTTCCAATGCATCCACTTCATCTTCTATAACTAAAACTTCCTTAGCTAAAGCTTCGCCATTTGTCTTAAATGCTTCCATTGCCTTCTGAAATCCCTGCTGACACTTACCAAATATCTCATGTAGCTCATCTATAGCTTCCTCTGTAAATTGAAGATTACCCTCCATTCTTTCTTCGGCAAGTTCAATTATATTTTCAGCATGGTCTCCAACTCTCTCTATATCATTTATATTATTGAAGAATACATTGACCTGATTATGTTCTTCATCTGATAATGGTGCATTTGAAAGTCTTACTAGATAATCAGTTATTTCTCTTTGCAACTTATTTATTTTTTGTTCCTGCTCTAGTGCTGGTTCTATTTCATCATATTTCCCTTCCACAAAGGCTCTTCGGGCTTTTCCTAAGTTATCCTCTACATAACTACCCATTCTAGCAATTTCTTTTCTTACTTGACCTAATGCTATAGAAGGAGTTTCTATGATTCTGAAATCAAGGAATTTTGCTTCCTGTCCTTCTAGCTTATCATCCCCCGGAACTATAGCTTTAGCTGCCTTAACTAGTAGTCCAGCAAAAGGCAATTGAATTAATACATTTATTAGATTAAATAAAGTATGAGCATTAGCTATTTGCCTTTGAACATCATTTGGAGACAATTTAGTTACTATATTTTGAATTGGTGTCTTTAAAACAGTCATAAATATAATTGTACCAACTAAATTAAATAAAAAATGTATGATAGCTGCTCTTTTTGCTGTCTTATTTGCCCCAACTGACGATATCATAGCAGTTGTAGTTGTACCAATATTGTCACCGAAAAGGATTGGAAAAGCAACATTAATATTTAGTAAGCCTTGCCCAGCTAATGCTTGCAATAAACCTATAGAGGCACTACTGCTTTGAACAATAGTTGTAAGACCTAAACCTACTAACATAGCAAGAACAGGATTTTCTAAACTAACCATAATATTACTAAAGGCTGGTAAATCAGCTAAAGGTTTCAATCCACTCCCCATCATATCCATACCAATAAATAATATACCAAACCCAATAAGTATTTCAGCCATGTTTTTAGCTTTTTTCTTGGAAGTTGCAATCCAAATTCCCACGCCTATAGCTACTGCTAAGGGTGCATAATCTGTTAAATTAAATGCAATCAACTGGGCAGTTATAGTTGTACCTATATTTGCACCCATAATAACACCAACTGCCTGATATAAAGACATAAGACCTGCATTAACAAATCCTATTACCATAACTGTAGTAGCAGAACTACTTTGAACAACCATAGTCACCAATGTACCAACTATAACACCCATTAATCTATTGTTAGTAAGTACTTCTATCAATTTCTTTAGTTTTTCACCTGCAGCTTTTTGAAGACCTGTTCCCATTAAGTTCATTCCATATAAAAATAATCCAAGTCCACCAAGTACTGGTAGTGCTATATCCATAATTAACCTCCTAGACAAATTTATTGACCTATTTATTCTTTTGTTGAACTATTTATTCTAAATACATAATATCATATTTTATTCAATTATTATCATCAAATAAAATATTATTCTATATTGGGAAAATCTAACTGTCTTAAAGCTTCATACAATATAATATTAACTGAATTTGCTAAATTTAGTGATCTCGCTATATTGCTCTTCATTGGTATTCTAATACCCTTCTGGAGATTCCCATCTAGTATTTCATTAGATAATCCCTTTGTTTCCTTTCCAAATACAAAGAAAGATTCATCCTTATAGCAATTTTCAGCATAATTATTTTTTGCTTTAGTAGTAGCATAATAAAATTCACCATTAGGGTACTTTTCCAATACTTCAAAAAAACTATTATAATAATGTATTTCTACTAAATTCCAATAATCAAGTCCTGCCCTTTTAAGAGCTTTGTCATCTACAGAAAATCCTAAAGGTCTTACTAAATGAAGCACTGTCCCTGTAAGGGCACAAGTTCTAGCAATATTTCCTGTATTTGAAGGTATCTCTGGTTCTACAAGTACTATATGTAGTGCCATAATTAAGTCACCATCTCCTATTCTAATACAAATTTCTCTATTACTTTAGCTACACCATCTTCATCATTTGAGTCTGTAATATAGTCTGCTTCTTTCTTTATGAATTCATCACCATTTCCCATAGCCACACCTAATCCTGCAAATGTCAACATCGATAAATCATTCTCGCTATCTCCAATAGCTATAACTTCTTCCGGCATAATTTTGAGTCTATTGCATAACTCCCTTAAAGCCTCTCCCTTAGACACATTTAAGCCCATAGCTTCTATGTTATTAGCCCAGGAACTAGAAGTACCTATATTTCCTAACTTGTCTAGATCCATTCTTAAATCTTGAAGTTTCGCTCTATTATCATCAATAAATAAGAACTTATATACATTTAAATCCTTTAGTTTGATTATTTCCTCTATATCTTGAAATACCTTTATATCTATAATGGTATTTCCATTGCCTTCATTATAAAATTGAAGCACTTCATCAACCTTAACATGAGAATAAAATCTAGACTCATCATAGAAATGATAATAGATATTTTTCTTCATAGCAAGATTTACTATTTCTTTAACTAAACTATTATCTATAGGCTTTTTATATATAATATTAGCATTCTCATCTACGATTATTGCTCCATTACATGCAACTATCGGATTTTTTAAATTCAAAGACCTAGAGTATGATAAAGCTGATTTTAATACTCTTCCCGTTGATAAAACAATGTGAGTACCTTTGTTCTTTGCCTTTTCTATTATTACTTTTGTTCTTTCCGATACCTGATTATTACTATTTAAAAGTGTACCATCCATATCTATAGCAACTAATTTATATTTCATTTTTCTCACTCCTCAACTACTTAATATAGCATAAAAAATAAAATAATAAAATACAAATTTAAATAATAACAACCTTTATTGTTATTTTATATCAAAATCTCCTTTGATGTTAATAAAGAATTTCTATATGAAATAGCTTTTCTGAAATTTATTTATATAAAATTCTTTTTAAAATATTAAAAACAAGCTAGAGCTTGCCTATAATTATAAAAAACCCTTTCTATTAATTAAATAAAAAGGATTTTTCACTTTATTATAATTATTACAATGCAGTTAAATAAATTGCATCAGTATATTTATTTTTTTCTATAACAACTTTTATATTATATGCAAATTCTATATTTTCCTTTGTTATGACCTCTTCTGGACTTCCTATGCCAACAATTTGTCCTTCATTTAACATAATTACCTCATCAGAGTATCTAGATGCTAGATTTATATCATGGATTACAACCACTATAGTAGTCCCTTTCTCTCTATTTAATTTTCTCAAAAGGTTTAATATCTCTATTTGATGATTTATATCTAAGTGAGAAGTCGGCTCATCTAAAAGGATAATAGAGGGATTTTGGGCTAAAGCTTTAGCTATGATAACTCGCTGTCGTTCACCACCAGAAAGCTCTGTAATAATTCTATTTTTTAGATGAAATGTATTAGTCATCTCTAAGGCTTCCTTTACAATTTCATAATCATTATCATCTTCTCTTTGAAACCTTCCCTTATATGGATGCCTACCCATTAATACTATATCTTCTACGGTAAATTCATAATCAATAATGGTATTTTGTGGTACCAATGCAATTTTCTTAGCTAATTCCTTAGCCTTTATCATGTTAATATCAACACTTTCTACAACAATCTCTCCTCCTTTTGGAGTATATATCCGATTGAGATTTTTTAAAAGTGTTGATTTTCCAGAGCCATTGGGTCCTATTATACTTATAAATTTCCCCTTTTCTATACTAAAGGATACATCCTTTAGTATTAGATCTTTTGCATATCCAAATTTTAAGTTTTTCACTTCTAATGCATACATGGTAACACTCCATTCAATTGACAACTAACAGTTAACGATTAACGATTGAAATCATTAATCTTTTAATTGATTTTTGTTCTTTGTTAATTGTCATTTGTTAATTGATTTTCACTATCTTTTACTCTTCCTAAGTAAATATAAAAAAAATGGTCCTCCAAATAAAGCCGTTATAATGCCTACTGGAATTTCAACAGGTGAGATAATCGTTCTTGCTATTGTATCTGCTGATACCATAAATATTCCGCCCACAAATGCTGATGCAGGAAGAATTATTCTATTATCAGGTCCAAGTATAATCCTCACTATATGAGGAATTATAAGTCCTACAAATCCTATAATTCCTGCTATAGATACTACCATGGAAACCATAAAAGTTCCCAATATTAATATATATATTTTTGTTTTCTCTACGTCTACTCCTAAACTTTGAGCTGACTCCTCTCCAGTCAGCATAATATTTAAATCTCTTGCAAAAAAATTTATAAAAATCATTGAAATAATTACAGGAATTGATATCTTAATTAAAGGCTCCCACCCCTTACCTGCTAAGCTACCTAAGGTCCAATATATAATCTTTGCCATATCTTTACTATATATAACCATTAGAAAGGACATTATAGCTGTTAAAAATTGGCCTATGGCAATACCTGCTAGAAGTAAGGTTGTAACTGGAACCTTGTTCTTTATTCTAGCAATATTATATACTGTAAATACTGCTCCCAAGGCACCTATAAAGGCAAAAATCGAAATAGTGGATATATTTATAAATGCTATATTAACTCCTAATATTATTGCAATACTTGCACCAAGGGCTGCTCCCGATGATATGCCTATTACATAAGGATCAGCCATTGGATTTTTAAATATTCCTTGAAATGCAGTACCAGCCATAGATAAACTAGCACCGACTAAAATCCCCAATAACACTCTAGGAAGTCTTATTGACCAGATTATAGTTTGATGAGATTTCTCTATATCTGAAACATCTATATATTTTTTTATAATAGGTAGTTTTGAGCCTACAATCCTAAAGGTATCTATAGAACTAATATTGGCAGTACCTATTACTGCAAAAAAACCTATTGATAATATTAATACTAAGAACAACACTATTAGGATAAAACCATATTTATCCTTATTTATGCTTTTTTTCATTAAAATCCCAACTTTACTTAAATAATTCTGGATGAATAGACTTTGCCACTAATTCCAATGCTTCAATTATTCTTGGTCCAGGTCTAGACACTACATTTGCTTCATTACCTTCAAATACATATACTCTGTCATCTTTTATAGCCGATATAGTCTCGAATCCTGGTCTCATCTTTATAGATTCAATAGTTTTATCTGGCATATCTTGAGATGCTAAATAGACTTCTGGGTCTTTTTCAATTAATTTTTCTAAATCGTATTGAGGATAAGCTATTTCTACACCCTTTTCATCTTTTTCATCTGCTGCAATATTTATTCCACCTGACAATGTTATAAGCTCGTTCATGAAGGAACCTTTACCAGCTGCCTGTAGTGGATCATGCCATATTTCATAAAATACTCTCACTTCTTCTTGCCCCTTTATTTTTTCCAATATATCATTTTTCTTATTATTCATAGCTTCAACAAGTTCTTTTGCTTCTTTATTCTTTCCTGTTACTTTTCCAACGGTTTCAATATCTTCCATCACAGCATCTATGGTTTCGGGCATAAATCCAAGAACTTTAATCCCTGCATCTTTTAATACCTTATTATCTTCCTCATTGCCAGCACCGTATACCAATACTAGGTCTGGATTTAACTCTACAATTTTCTCTAAATTAGTAGCCGTAAAATCACCTACTATTTCTTTTGTCTTAGCTTCTTCTGGATAATCACAATAAGATGTCACCCCTACAATTCTATCTCCTAAGCCTAAGGCAAATAAAACTTCTGTATTATTTGGTGCTAATGATACTATTTTCATAGGTTCTTTTTCCATAGTAACCTTATTACCAAAGTTATCTTCTATTTCTATTGGGAATTCTTGAGTTTCTTCTCCTACATCTTTATTTTGTGATTCTACACCTTCTACTTTTAATCCTTCATTTGAATCCTTCTTTGGTGTACATCCAACAATTGTAAATGCTATTAGCATTAATGATAAAAATAATGCGATATTTCTAAACTTCTTCATTTTTTACCTCCCGTTTTTTCTTTTAGTTATAAAGATAAATAAAAAAACTTATGCCTTTTATAAAGGATAAGTTTATAATCTATCTCATCCCTCCCTCCGAGGCTTAAATATAGGCAGGTATCCTGACTCATGGATCATCCTAATCCCAGCACCTTCCCAGTTTCCCAGTGGCTTTTGCTGGTTTCGTACCCAATCACAGTAGCGGGGGCTGTAGTGGGATCTCACCACTTTCCCTTTTAAGTTCCATTAATATGGAACACCTATAAATCTATTCTTTTGTAAAATAATAATATCAAATTAAAATTTATATTTCAAGGGGTTATCCTCAAATATAAATCCGTCTTTATCGATAATTGCCATAAATACCTTTGGCTTTTTTACCTCAGTAGGACTTATATCTAATTTAATATCTAAATTATTATTACCTGCAACCATTACTAAGTATCTATTGTATGATAGATTTATTGCTTGAACTCTATTATCGTTAATCTTCATATACTCACTGGATATCTCATTGGATATTGAAGTCCTAATATTTATCTTGTTACAGTTATCGGCTAAAATAATATATACCTTTTCTACTTCTCTGTCTTTAAATTCCCTAGTTATAGGTTTGCTTAGAATTGATGATAGATAATCCTTTGACTTATATAAAATTTCTGTATGATTTCCTTCTAATATTATATTATTTCCGCCCAAATATCCTAATGTGCTAGCTGTAGTTACAGTACCATCTCCATAATTTGTTTTAAATGCCTCTATGGGCTTTCCATCTGCCCATTTGATTTTTTCTTTTCCCTTTAGTTCTACTATAAATTCTTTATTTGTATAAATCCCTTTTCCACTTATAATAAATAATTTATCTTCATTTATAGATTCCTTTTCCAATGTATTTAAAAATGAATTATTTATAGACATATTTTCTACGGAAATTTCTTTTTTTACTCCTTTATCTTTCCAAAATAAATAATTTCCATATCTATAACTTGGCAATAAATCCTTAGCAACAGGAAATATGTTTCTTAAAGCCTCTATATAATGTATTTTTTCAAACAAATAATAATAAAGTATAAAGCCAAGCTTTAGTCCATTGTAAAGAATATTATCCTCTATTTTCGGATAGGGAAGCTTTCCTCCACTCCAGAAGCAATACGCATCTACACTTCCTAAATTCGGAGTTCCTAACATAATTAGCTTATCAATATAGGAAGGATTAAAATAATTAATATATGCCCTCCCTAACAGTCCCCCTAAACTATGGCCGATGAGTATTACTTTTCTCGCACCTGTCTTCAATTTTAATTTTTCTATATTAGGAACTAGATACCTATCTACTGCCTCCAATACAGGGATTTTCCAATTATAATAGCAAATAAATAAGTTTTCTCCTTCTTCATAACCCATAGAGTTTAATATTTCAATAAATGGTCTATAAACCCTTTCTGCCAATCCAAAAGAAAAATCCCCAGTCCCCTTTATTATATCATCACCCATAGAACCAAAAAGTCCTGGTATAAAAACAATAGGATAGTCCATATTTATTCTCCTTTCTGCTTTTATATCAGGATATTCAATTTACTTATATGGTGTTATTCATTTCTAATTTCAATAGTTTATCTTTTAGTTCAACTCCACTAGCAAAGCCTACTAAATTTCCATTGGAACCTATGACTCTGTGACACGGAACTATAATAGCTATTGGATTTTTATTTAATGCTCCGCCAACTGCCCTCGGTCCTTTAGGACACCCGATTTTTTCAGCAAGTTCCTTATATGTTCTTGTCTCTCCATAGGGTATATTTAATAATTCCTTCCACACGCTTTCTTGGAAAGGAGTTCCCTTAAAGGAAATTGGCATAGTAAATTCCTTTAATTCTCCCTCTAGGTATTTAATTATTTCCTCATGATAATTATAGTCTTTTTCCTCTACTTTAATAGGAGTATCATAGTATCTTTCTATATATTTAAGGTTGTCCTCTTCTTGAAAAGAAAGAGCTATTATTCCTTTTTCAGTAAAATATACTGTTAATTCACCTATGGGTGATTCAAACGAGTAATATTTAGGGCTCATATTTACCTCTCCTTATTTTTTGTTGTTTATTTCTGCTAAAAAATTCTTTAATGTCGATATTTACTGTATTTTCTAATATCACTTTCCATTTTGAATGATATAAAGTGATTACTCCCATTATAACATATGAAATAGACATAATAATATATATTGGACTAGCTATGCTTACATTTTTTAATATGATCATCTGAATTAAGCCAGTAAAAGAATTATTTATCATATGTATAATAATTGTTACTAAAATTGAATTTGTCATAACTGCAATATACCCCAATGATATTCCGACTATAAAAGTAGGTACTACTTGCATTAAGTTATTATGTAAAATAGCAAAAATTAAGGCTTGCACTACTATAGCGAATTTTACTCCATATTTCTTTAACCATTTTAATATTCCACCTCTGAATATAAGTTCTTCTATAACGGGGCCAATTATAAATACACGTAAATAAAGTCCTAATGAAGCTTTTATATATTCTCCTTTACTGGCATACAAAAGATTCACATCTATTGAATACCCCTTAGTATTTAATATTGATTCAATTATGGTTAGAAATAGTAAAACTATATGATTAACAGCATTAATATATATGTATATTTTAATAATATCAATAATTTTTATATTTTTCTCACTCAAAACCTCAGCTAGTTTAATATTATTCTTCAAGGTAATAATCCTCCTTTTAAATCGTATTTAATGGCATGAGAAATACTCCACTTATATATAAGGAAGATTAGCAATGTTTTAACTCTATTATTTTTACACTGTTTTCAAATTGCTCCTTAGATATTGGATAATATCTTATTTAAAGCGGTACTAACCAATACAGCTACTATAATCCATAAACCTAAATCTATTAACAGCTTTATATTTAGTATTCCCTCAGAGAAACTATAACTAAATCCTGTTAGTTTATAAACAATACGAGTAATTATGTAAGTTATTATAACAACTAATATAGATACATAAGATTTTTTATTCATTTAACATCTCTCCTTTACATCTTTAAATTTTAATTTAAATGCAATTCTTTGTAAAACTGGATATTATTTCTGCAATATTGGATTAGCTATTGAATTCTGTAATAATATATTAACTATAAAAGAGTTTTCTTCTTGTTCATAATTTATATGTCCGTTATATTTCTCTACTATTTCTTTTATACTTCCTAATCCGAAACCATGGAATAACTTATCTTTTTTGTAGTAAAACTCCTACCTTTTTTAAGTTTAACTTTATCAATTATTGAATTGCTTATTTCTATTGATAAGTATTCTTCTATCTAAATTATCTTAAGTTGGATCTTTTTCTCATTTTCTGATGATATCTTTTCACAGGCTTCAATAGCATTAATAGATCTTATAAGAAATTGAAATGCTCCTACTCTAAATGTATCTGATAAAAAATTTACATAGCTTGTTATAAAGAATATTATTGTATGCTTATCCCTTTTTCTTATTTTCTGGGCAGTCTGTACTCCATCCCTATCTTTCATCTGTATATCTAAAAAATAAAATCGAATTCTTCCTCACTATCATAAGCCTTGATCAAATCTTCTCCACAATCAAAATCTGCGATACTTATTTCTCGATATAAGTTTATATATTTTTCTAGATATTTTTTAATTTTATCTCTATAAAACTTCTCATTATCGCAGATAGCTATATGCATTGTATTCACCTACTTTTTGAAAATTCTTCATTGCAATTATCCTATCTTTATCTGTTAATGACTTCATGCTAGATAATTTTTCATAATACTTAAGGTATATTTGATATAGCATATATGTAATAAAAATTTTGTCAATTTTTGTCATAGAATTGATAAAACAAAAGAATTACCTTTATTTTTATCTAAAAGTAATTCATTTATTTCGTAGAAACTTTAAAAACTATATATAAAATGAACTATATTTTATATACTATAAAGTTTATATCTATATTTTAAATCCCCAATCATAACATTTACTTTAATTTACTTATAATTAATTTTATTTCTATTGATGTTATTATGAAGAAAACTATTAAAGCAAAAATTACTCCTCCTTCCTGAAAGAAAACCTTATATTTTTCTTTGTCTTTTCTCAATTGTGGAATAATTTCTTTTATTTGAAAAACCCTTGCTTTTTTGATTTCTGGATAATCTTTTCTCTTTGCTATAATATATAATATAAAAGCTATAGTCATTGAAATAATAGTTAATATTAAGAATTCTATATTTATATCTTCTATTAAAAAAGATTTTCTTATCCAAAATACCAATGAAGTAAAAAATAAATTTATAAACAGATGCATTAAAATGGAATAAGATAGTTGATTCGATTTAACATATACAACTCCAGTAAATATTCCTGCGAAAAATATATCTACTACTCTATGACCATGCATCATACCAAATATAAGTGCAGAAATAACTATAGCAAAGCTGTCTCCATATTTCCTCAGGTTTTCTAATAATGTTCCTCTATATACGATTTCTTCTACAATTGGTACTATAATTCCTTGTAAAATAAATATTCCAACTGCTAATTGTTCTTCACCTATACTAGTAAAATATAGAGGTGAGAATAAATTACTTATTATAATAGCCAATGGAAAATATATAGATAAAAATATAAATACATAGAAAACTCCCTCTAATATACCAATTTTTTTCTCTCTTAAAAACATCTTTCTAAAATCACAGGGAAACAATAAACAAGCTATAATCAATATAAACCCCATATTAAATAGAAAACCATTCGTAGATTGATTATATATTCCTATTTTAGAAAGAATTGGTGGAATAAGTCCAAATGAAAGCATATGTAAAATAAACAATAGTCCTACTTTATTGGATGCTTTTCTAAAATCATCTTGATTAATTTTTTCCATATATATCTCCTCCTGTCTGTTACTTTACCATGTTACTATTTTAATTGTATACACCATATGCAAAACTGGGTATTATTTCTGCAATATTGGACCATGCATTAATTTAAAATAAAAAAGTTACCTTTGTTTTTACCTAAAAGTAACTCTTTTTTAATTATTTCTTTATGGTATTTTGTCTGTTTTTAGTGTATTTCTTAATACATCTATGATTTAGCATTATATACTTGTCCACTACATCTCCTTCACTAATCTCCATTGTTCTCTAGCCATATCGTTTAATGCAGGATTCATCCTTGTGGAAGCAAGATTTAAACATGTATTAAACCAAGATAAAGCTTCTTCTTTTTCGCTTAACCTTCTTGATAATTCTCCTATTAAATAAGATAGCTTACTATCATCCATATTTGTACCTGACAAGGACTCTGTATTATATGCTTCTATAAACTGGTCTCTAGCTAATTTTAAAAATCTAACTTCTTCATTTTTTTCTTCCTTTAGACGATATAGCCAACCTAAACTTAAGCAAATATTCCCTTGTTCCAAATTTTTAGCTTTAAGTAATGTTCCAGCAAGTAATGCTAATTTATAGGATTCTATTGCCTCGTCTAAATCTCTTATTCCACCAAAGTCTCTTTTATTCCACCTTGATGATATGTTATCTATAATTATTCCAATTTGATCTTTTTTTATATCATTAAATTTATTTTCGGATGCAGCATATCCACAGTTAGGACATACGAATATACTATATTTTATGGGATTTTCAGCACTATAATGATTTAAAAAATCCTCATCTCTTTTTAAAAGCCTTAGTCTAGATGTCTTCACTTTTTTAGTCAAAAATTCTTTTTTACAGATTGGGCACTCTACCTTTTTGTCAAATAGTTCACTTTGTTCTGTCAATTTGCAACTCACCTTTCTATTATATCTTTTTCTTCCTCTATTATAGTACTAGCTGGTAAGGCAGGCCCAACTTTATATATATAATCTTTTTTCCTATAATGATCTACAGTAATCTGTGTTCTAGATACTACTTTCCCATTTTTTATTATAGATTTATAAGTCTTAACTTTATATCCTGTTCTGCCTTTTTGTATATCTATTGTAGTACCTGGTGATAATTTTGCATCATATATTTTTTCAGTTTTAGGAGGAATCGTTTCAATAATCTCTGGAGTTATCTTTACATTATAATTTTTTGTCTTTGTATCTCCATATATATATATATTAACTCTGTCTCCTACTACTTTTGCATAAGTATATATTGGAAAATCAAAATCATTCCTGAATTTCAAATCCAAATAACCATATGACACTGCAGCATCTTGGCCATAAGGAACATAACTTGCTGGTATAGAATGGGGGTGACGTTCAAGTATAGTAAGATCTGCAAGTAATAAGGAATTATACATCGTAGTTGATGTCTGGCAAACTCCTCCTCCAAGACCTGGCGTTAATTCTCCTCCTATGATCACATTCGCTTCTTTATAGCCAGATTGGGCAGACCTAGGTCCAGTTGTATTATTATATGAAAATTCTTCTCCTGGTAAAATTAATTTATTACTAATTGCTTTAGATGATAATTTAATATTTTGTATTCTTCCACTGCTACTTCCCTTAAAAGAAGTGGAGAATTCTCCTATTACTCCATTTATTCTAGATAGTAGGCTTTTTTTAACTCGTGGTTGTATATCTTCTACCGGAATTTCTATGTCTTTTAATTCATAGATATTTTCATCTATTCTTGCAATTAATTTATCTGTTAATACTCTCTTCCCTACGGTTTCATCTGTTACAGTGATTTTACCATTATTGAAATTAAGAACTGCATCTACAGCTTCCTTATTTATTTCTTGGGAAATGTTTTTTGCTACCTCTTCTAACTTAGTACTTTCATAAAAGGATTCAAGTGATATTTCTACCCCAGATTTAATTTTAGCTATATCCCTCAACCTTTTAATGAAATTTCCTTCCCTGCCTAGCTGAAATGCTATATTAACTGCTTCATCATATTTATATGAAAATCCTAATTGTCTTAATCTAATCTTATATATGTTTTCATTATATATTAAATTCATAGACTTCTTCTGGATTTCTGCTTCTTTTTTCTCTTTTATATACTCTAAGGCTTGTTTCATTGTTTTATTACTTACATCATATCCATCTATCCTTATACCTTTATAGATGGTATCTATATTTAGGATATTCTTGTAAATATAGGTTCCAGATCCTAGAACTATAGCTAATACTATTACAGTAACAAATAATAAAATCAATATACCTTTTTTCATTTAAATCCTCCAGCCCAGAGTATTAATATTTTATTCCCAATAGACTTTTATATTATCTCCGTCCTTTAATTCTTCCAAGTATTCTGCATCTCTATTATTTACTTTCAGAATTAATTTTCCCCTTAAGGAAGATAAATCAAAATCTATATAGTCAAAAATATCTACAAAAACAAACTTATCCTTTTTATAGTATATTTCCATTTCCTCATTATTTATTACTAATTTAATCTTTTTTTCATTATCTCTTATATTATTATCTTCTTTAATACCAACTATTCTTTTAATAACATCTCCCTTTTTCAATTGATAAGTATGAAATACTTTAGCTCCATTTACCAAGAATTCATCTATAGATATGTCTTTTTTATATTCTAGTATTAACTCTTCCAATGTTTTTATTTCCTCAATCTCAATATATACTTCTGGACTAAGAATAATATTATGGTTTATTATTTCATCATTTATCTTGATAGTTTTAACAAGGTTTATTTCTTCTCCTTCAAAATATACTGACTTGTCCATTTGCACTACATCATAAAGATATGGAATAATTAAAGGTTCTACTACACTAGAGATTATCTCTATATTAGCTTTATCATAAAGTTTAGTTTTTAAATTAGCAAGTTCCTTGTCTACTATTATCTGTGGTTGAGTCCCTTCTTTACCTTTTATTATTCTCTTCTTTCCATTTAGATAATATATAAAATCATTGGATTTCTTTGGCAGCAAATCTCTAGGATTATATCCTGTCAGTATTAAAACATCTGATACCTTTATATCTTCAGTATTAAATATGCGAATTTCTTCACCATTGAAATTTACTTTTATAAAATTTTTATATTTATCTTGGGCGCCTTCTATTGCAATTCCTATAGGTGTTATCATATCTGGCCCATTAACCTCTTCTAGCCCTTCTATATTTTCAATGATAGATGCATCTCTTATTGCAACTCTTTCCTTTGGTAATCCAAGCTTTTCTGCAATGCTTTCTTTTAACATAGGCATTTGACTACTTCCGCCAATTAAAAATACTGCATTTGGTGATTTTCCATTAAATTCAAGTATTCTTTCTGATACTTCTGCTGCAATCTTTTCAATTATATCTATTATGGTATTTACTATTTCAGTAGTAGTTAATTTATATTGTATGCCTACTACATCTACAAATTCATGTTCTTCTTTTTTGCTTAGATTTACTTTTAACTTTTCACTACTATTAAAATCAAGTAAATATGCCTTTGCTAGTCTTTCAGTTATTTCATCTCCTGCAGTGGAAGTCATAGCATAGGAAACAATTTGCCCATCTTTGGTAATAGCAATATCTGATGTCCCTGCACCAATATCTATCAATGCTAAATTAAGAAGTCTTAACTCTTTCTTTATAGCTACATTAATTGCAGCAATCGGCTCAAGGGTAATACTACCTACTTCTAACCCCACCCTGGAGATTACAGAATATAAGCTTTCTATAACTATTTGAGGCAGGAATGTGGCTAAAAGTTCTACGCCTATTCTCTCTCCCTTATGACCTTCTAACTTTTCAATTCTATCTTCATCTAAATAATAATCTGATACAGTATATCCTATACTATAATATTTAAAGTGCTTATTTATTTCTACTTCATTTATTTCACCCTGTGCCCTTTGTATTGCCTCTAATTCTAGGGCCTCCACATCAAATTTAGTTATCTCTTTTAAGCCATCAATATGTTTTTCTATCCTAATTTTATGAGTCTTAAGAGCCCGACCAGCAGCAGCTATAGATACAACCTTTAATCTTTCACCTGTCTTTTCTTCTAATTCTAATACTATTTCTTTAACTAGCTTTACTACTCCATCAATATCATGAATTTGACCATCATACATGTTTCTTTTCTTATGTTCCCTTATGGAATAAGCTAACACTTTAAATCTTTCATCTTCAGTATATTCTCCTACTATCCCTATAATAGTTCTAGTTCCAATATCTAGGGAAAATATTAATTCGTCTCTCACAATACCACCTTCTTCCTATTGTTTAACTTCTTTTTTATAATAAAAACAATAATCAGTTATTGGGCATATATCACATAAGGGTTTTCTAGCCTTACAAATTCTTCTTCCATGAAAAATTAATAAATGATGAGCCTTTGACCACATCTCTCTTTCTATATTATCCATTAAATCTCTTTCTGTATCTAGGACATTGGCACTATTAGCCAATCCTATTCTATTGGCTACCCTAAAAACATGAGTATCTACAGCAATTGCTGGAGTATCAAAGGCATTAGACAAGACTACATTGGCAGTTTTTCTACCTACACCTGGTAAAGTAGTCAACTTTTCCATAGTATCTGGAACTTGACTATTATGATTTTCTATAAGAAGCTTGCATGTCTCTAAGATATTCTTACTCTTAGTCTTATAAAATCCACAGGATCTAATTCTTGCTCCCAGTTCTTCTTCAGATAATTTTATATAGTCTTCTGGTGTTTTAAGCTCTTTAAATAAAGTTGATGTAGTCTTATTCACTTGAACATCTGTGCATTGCGCTGATAGAATTGTTGCTATCAAGAGCTCAAATGAATTTGTAAAATCTAATTCTGCCTTTGCATCTGGAAATCTTTCCATAAGTTTTTCTAAGACTATTTTTATTTCTTTTTTTGATAAAATCTTTTTCATTTTCTCACCTACAATATTTCTATTTGATATTCTAATATTTCCACTCTACCATCCTCATCTATAAATTTTATCACATTTGACAAAATTTGGTTAGCAAGATTTGTATCATTTGTCACACAAACAAATCCAATTATAGATGATCTCCAACTATCATTTAAATCTATCTCTGCTATTGAAACATTGAATCTTGATTGTATCCTTCCTATTATGCTTTTTATAGTATGTCTTTTATCCTTCAGAGAATTTGATTCATATATTAGTAGTTTAACCCTACAAGCTCCTATTATCACTAGTATCACCTCTATAGTATATATTTTACCCTTTATCTTATTCTATGTAAAAAAATCTTCTATAAAAAACCTATTATATTAAAGAGGCCTTTTTTGACCATTGCATAAGTGACTTATACGAAATCAAAGATTTCGGCAATCTGCTTAAAACTCATTGGGGTCATAGCAAGTTCTAGTTAAGTTAAATAAAATAAATAAATTAAGAACTTTCTTATTGGATTATAAAAGAAAAAGGGAGAATATCTCTCCCTTTCAATTATTTTAATATATTCATTTCTTTTCCTACTTTTTCAAATACAGCTGCTGCTCTGTCTAGCTGTTCCTTTGTGTGTTCCGCAGTTACCATACATCTAACTCTTCCTGTTCCTCTTGGAACTGTTGGGAATACAATACCTGATACGAAAACTCCGTTTTCAAGTAGCTTTCTACTGAATTCCATAGTCTTTGCTTCATCTCCAATAATTACTGGAGTAATTGGAGTTTCACTATGTCCTGTGTCAAATCCAAGACTTCCAATCTTTGATTTCCAATATTTAGCATTCTCCCATAGCTTATCAGTGTATTCTGTTGATTCCATCAGCATAGTTATTGCCTCAGTAATTGCTCCAACAGCCGCTGGTGGTAAAGATGTACTGAATAATACTGGTCTTGCCCTATGACTTAACCATTCATATACAGTCTTGGAACCAGCTACATATCCTCCCATTACACCTATGGCCTTAGAAAGACATCCCATTCCAAAATCTACTCTACCATGTAATCCAAAATGGTCAATAGTACCTCTTCCGCTTCTACCTAATACTCCTGAACCATGGGAGTCATCTACATAGGTCATAGCTTCGTATTTTTCTGCTAGTTCAACTATTTCAGGAAGCTTTGCTATATCTCCATCCATACTAAATACACCGTCAGTAATGATTAAGATATTCTTATATTTATCTCTAGCATCTTTTAATACTGCTTCTAGGCTATCCATATCTGAGTGCTTATAAACACCCTTTGAAGCCTTTGATAATCTACAGCCATCTATTATTGAAGCATGATTTAATTCATCAGATATTATTATATCTCCTGCTTCTGTTATTGCTTGAATAGTACCTGCATTACAATTAAAAGCTGATTGATATAAGAATGCTGCCTCGTCTCCTTTAAATTTAGCTATAAGGGCTTCTAAGTTCTCATGAATGTCCATATTTCCTATAATAGTTCTAACTGCACCTGAGCCTGCACCATATTTTTCAACAGCTTCAATAGCAGCTCTTTTTAATCTAGGATGATTTGCAAATCCAAGATAGTTATTTGAAGATAAATTTATAACATTTTTTCCATTTAATATTACCTCTGCTTGGCTTGGAGTTCCTAATACAGGCAACGTCCTATAAACACCATCTTTTTTTAATTCCTCAATTTTTTCTTTTAAAAAACTTAACTCGTGAACATTAGACACAGTAAGACCTCCCTAAATTTTCTAATATGTAACACAATTCTATTATAACATATATTTATTATTTAGTGGATACAATTGTTAAAAAAAATATTAACTATTGCCCATTCTGCATGCTCTCTTATCATAGGGTTAGAATCTCTTAGCATTGGTATAAGAAGATGTATATTTTCCTCTTTTTTCATATTACCTAAGGCAATTATTGCATTTCTCTTTAGTATGTTCTTTCCTCTCCAACTGCTAGCCATATCTCCATATTTTTTATTAAATTCTCTATTAGAAATGGATAACAGTTCCTCTATATCCATATACCCCCTAGTTATCTCTGGTATAAATTCTTTATGGTTAGATTTTTTTATATCTTTATTTTTAGGACAAACTAATTGGCAGGTATCACATCCATATATTTTTATTCCCATTTTTTCCCGAAGGGAAACAGGTATATCATTCTTTGTTTGAGTTAGATATGATATACATTTCTTAGGATTAAATTTATAAGGACCTTCCAATGCACCAGTGGGGCATGCTCTTAGACATAAATCACAGTCTCCGCATTTGTTTGATGCTTCTTTGCTGAATTCTAGATCTAAATTAGTTAATATATAACCTAAAAACACAAATGATCCATATTCATCATTTATAATGGAAGAATTTTTCCCATAATATCCAACGCCAGCTTTTTTTGCCAATTCTCGGTCTATTAAGGGACCAGTGTCTACAAAATATTTATATTCAAATTCTACAACTTTTTTTATCTCTTGAATAAGTTCCTCTATTTTTTGTTTCAATACTTTATGATAATCTATACCATAAGTAGATTTTGATAATTTTCCTTTTAATAGATAATCTGGCTTTTCAGTATAATCTACGTTATAAGAAAGTCCTACAACTATAATAGATCTACAATTAGGCATAGTAAGCTTAGGATCAATTCTTTTATCTATATCATTTTCCTCAAATTCAGTTTTTATATTGATTTTTTCCCTATAGATAAGATAATCTTGTAATTTATCTAATGGTAATGAATCTGTAAAACCACAGATATCTATATTTAACTCTTTAGATTTATCAATTATATATTGATTTAATGAATTCATCTATATTCCCTTCTAAGCATTTCAATTTCCTTCTTATAACCATCTAATTCATTTGGTGTCTCTAGATTAAAAGGCAAATTTCTTAACAATGGGTGATTGATTATATTTATTATTGCATCTATTCCAATAGTGCCTTCTCCTATGACTTCATGTCTATCCTTATTAGATCCAAACTCTACCTTACTATCATTAAGATGGACTGCTTTTAATCTATCTATACCAATTATTTTGTCTATCTCTTCTAATACCCCATCTAAGTTATTGACTATATCATAACCAGCTGAATATAAATGACAGCTATCTATGCAGATTCCAAGATTTTTATTGCTTTTCACACCATCTATTATAGCTTTAAGCTCTTCCATATTCCTGCCTATTTCTGTACCTTTACCTGACATGCCTTCTAATAATACTATTGTCTCATTATCTTCATCTATTGCTCTATTGAGAGCATTTACTATAAATTCTATACCTTTTTCGCTCCCTTGTCCTACATGAGATCCTGGATGAAATACATAATAGGTATTTGGAATTATCTTAAGTCTTTCCAAATCATCCCTTAATATCATATTTGCAAATTCCCTAGTTTCTTCCTTATCCGAAGCAAGATTCATAGTGTAAGCTCCATGAGCAAAAAGTGGTACAAATTTATGCTCTATCATTAACTCTTTAAGTTTATTTATATCTTCCATATCAATTTCTTTTGCCTTGCCACCTCTAGGGTTTCTTGTGAAAAATTGAAATGTATTAGCCCCTATAGATACTGCATCTAGTGCTGCATTATAAAATCCTTTAGAAATAGACAAATGACAACCAATATTTAACATTCTAATCATCCTTTCTTATATATTATAATACCATATTGTCACCTATTTTTAACTATTTCAAAAGAATAAAATATGTTATAATTGAATTTAAGGCGAAAATAGGGATTTTTTGGTTTTTACTGGTAATTTATCCGATGAAAGGAAGTAGTATAATGTTCAACTTTAAAAAGAAAGCTTATAAAAAATTTGACTATATATTATTTTTAACTACTTTATTACTTTGCGGCTATGGTCTACTTATGATAAAGAGTGCCACTCTAAGCAAAGAAACTATGTCTTATGTAAAGACTCAAGGAATAGCTACCATCATTGGACTAATTGCCATTGTTATATTAGTCCTATTAGATTATGAATTTCTAGGGAAACTTTATATACCTATTTATGCAGTATGTAATATTTTACTTATAGCCGTTCTTGTATTTGGTACAGGTGATAAAGATTGGGGTTCTCGCTCATGGCTTACTGTAGGTCCTATAACCTTTCAGCCTGCTGAATTTGTAAAAATCGGTTTAATTATTTCCTTAGCTAAATTTATAGATAATCATAAAGAAAATATAAATGACCCTTTCACTTTGCTAAAAATATTGGCTTTCGCTTTTGCTCCAGTTGTTCTTATACTTCTTCAACCTGATGCCGGTACAGCCATGGTTTTTATCTTTTTCATAGCTGTAATGTTATTTATTGCTGGAATCAAGTGGAAATATATTGGCTATACATTTTTAATTGGACTATTTAGTCTTCCTCTACTATGGTTTAAGCTTGGTGATTATCAAAAAAATCGTATTTTAAATTTCTTAGACCCTGAGAGAGATTTGGCTGATTCGGGACTCCAAGCCCATCAGGGCAAAATCGCTATTGGTTCTGGTAAAGTCTTTGGCAGAGGCTTATTTCAAGGCGCACAAACCCAATTTAACTATATACCTGAAAAACAAACAGACTTTATATTTTCTGTCATAGGAGAAGAACTTGGGCTTATGGGAGGACTTGGGCTTATTTTTCTATATTTTATATTACTTAGTAGATTTATTTTAATAGCTAGAAAATCTAAAGATTTGTTCGGTTCTTTAATGATAGTAGGATTTACAGCCATGTTTCTCTTCCATATATGGGAAAACATTGGAATGACTATGGGCCTCATGCCTATAACGGGAATTCCATTGCCATTTATCAGTCATGGTGGTACATTTCAATTATCTAATATGATTTGTATAGGAATAATATTAAGCGTAAGCGTTCATAGAGAAGAATTAAGTTTTTAGCTGGCAGGAGATGTTTCTCCTGTCTTTTTCATCCTTTATATTTTATCGTCTATTTAACCATTATTTTTTTATTTTAGTACCTTGTATTAAAAGGTAGCATATGATATACTATAGTCAATATATAATAATAGGGAGAGAAGCTTATGAATATTCAATTTAAAAAAGGTGTCTTAGAGCTTTGTGTTCTTTCCTTGCTAGATAGAAAAGACTTTTATGGTTATGAGTTGGTTGAACATATCTCACAATATATAAATATTTCTGAGGGAACTATCTATCCCTTACTTAGAAAGTTTAGAGCCGAAGGATATGTAACTACCTATCTAGAGGAATCTCAAGAGGGTCCTCCAAGAAAATACTATAAATTGACTGATAGAGGCGAGGAAGTTTATGAAGAATTAGAAATAGAATGGCAGAGTTTTATTGATGGAGTAAATAGCATATTAAGGGGTGAGTTATCATGAGTAAAAAAGAATATTTAGATAGATTAAGAATATCTTTACAAGGTTTACCTACAGATGAGTTAGAAGATATTCTATCAGACTATAATGAACATTTTGATATAGGTATTTCCAAAGGCAAATCAGAAGAAGAAATATCTAATGAATTAGGAGATCCTAGAGAAGTAGCTAGTAATTATAGAACAATGTATAGACCCAACTATAATAGAAATAGTTATAATACAGATTCCTCTAATGATACTACAAGAAAACTGTTGGTCACATTATTGTTAATAGGATTTAACCTAGTGGTAGTAATTGCTCCTTTTATGTCTCTAGTAGCCTTATTAATTGGATTATATGGCGTTTCTGTTAGTTGTGTAATCGGTGGAATTGTAATTTTATTTGGATTTCCAATTACTATTTTTACTCCAATACCATCACCTCATATACTTACTTCTATATCATTCGGTATAGGGTTACTTGCATTAGGCGCATTGGGAATAATACTGTCAGTATATCTAACAAAAGGATTTTATAAACTTGTAGTGAAATATATTCAATGGAATGTAGAAACAATTAATAAATAGGAGGTTTGAAAAATGAATATAAGAAAATTTGTTCCAATTTTAGTAGCTGTTGCTTTAATTGCTCTTGGAGTAGGTTTTTTGTCCCTGAGATATAATGATAATTATAGCTTTGTAAGTTCCAAGTCTGGCAATTTATTGAATATTAGATCTAGGGATGGGATAGTAAAAATAGGTACAGACGGAATCGAAATTAGGGATGGAAATGAGCACGTATCTATAGGATGGAATGGAATAAAGGTAGATGATGGCGGAGATGAAGTCAGAATTGGATGGGACGGGATAAAATTTAATGAAAATGGTAAGTCCAGAGTTAATATTGATAAGAATTGGAATTGGGGGTGGTTTGGAATGAATTCTAAAGATGTAAAATGGGAAACAATTGATGAAGAGAAATTAGCTGAAATAGATGGAATAAATAATGTAGTTGTCTCTTCTCCCTTTATAGATGTTAAAGTTACTTCAGAGGATAGAGATGATGTTCGCGTTCGTTATTATGGCAGAATGAGGACTAATGTAGTACCTAGTTTAAAAGTTGAAAAAATATCTAATAAGCTAAATATTAAACTTGAATCAAACGTCAATAGTTATTCAGTTGTAGAATCTGATGTTGTCCTAGAAGTATTTGTACCTAAATCATTCAAAGATGATTTTAATACTTCTACTTCTTCTGGAGATATCTATATGAAAGATTTAATTGGTAAAGATATAAATATTTCCTCTAGCTCTGGTGATTTAGAATTAGAAAACTTAGAAGGAAAATCATTAAAATTATCTACTTCTTCCGGTGATATCGAATTAGATAAATTTATAGGTGAAATCAGTGTAACTTCCAGTTCTGGAGATATTTCTTTAGGTAATGAGAAAGTAAGTGGAAATATGAAAATCTCTACTAGTTCTGGCGATGTTTCCATCGACCTTAGTGATGATGCCAGTTATAATATAAAAGGCTCAGCTTCTTCTGGTGATTTCAGTTCATCTGTAGATATGAATATAGAAGAAAATGAAAAAGGCAGATTTAGAGCTACAATAGGTTCAGGGGAAAAATCTATTGATATTAGTACTTCATCTGGAGATGTTGAATTCAGATAAATAGAAAGATAAAAAAATTCATATAAAGGGGACTCATTTGCACATGAGCTTCCCCTAAATAAAATATATAGATTCAAAAGGGAGAGATAATTTTGAGGTTTACTAGCAAAAGGTTTTTAGTATATTCTTTGTTAATTACACTAATATTTAGTAGCCTAATTGGATGTGCAAAAGAAGCAAATACTACAGATACTTCCACACCATTATCTATGGAAGATAGATTAGAAGATTTTGAATATCTGTATAAAATCATTTCAGAGAATTATCCTTTTTTAAAGGTTAATGAAAGAGTTAATGGTATTAATTGGCTAGAACAAAAAGAAAAGTATATAAAATTAGTTGAAAACTCGAATAATGATACAATCTTTATGAATAATATATCTGCTATAGTAAAAGATTTAAACAATGGTCATACCCATGTGGTAGATAAAGAAAGCTTTAAATGGTATTATACTGTATACACAAATCCTAAATATAAAAAATCTAACAAACCTTGGTCTAAAGTCTTTAAAGACAAAACTGTTCTAAAATGGTATGGATTTAACGAAGATGAATTTGAAAATATAAAAAGCCAAGGATTTTTTGGCTCTAATGCCCCTGCTTTTCATTCAGACATTATTATACCTGATGAGGTAGCTTATTTGAAGATTAGTCAAATGAACGGTGAAAGAGTTGAGGAAGACGGAAAAGAAATAAGAAAGTTTTATGAAGAAGTCAAAGATTATAATAAGTTAATAATAGACATTAGAGGTAATAGTGGTGGCGATGATCTATATTGGATGAAAAATGTTATAGAACCTTTAACCAAGGAAAAAATATCTGTAGGTAATTATATCTTCACAAGGGGTAACTATGGAAAACCTTTCTATAAAGCAAGAGGGATGAAACAATCTCCAATATCAAAATTAGATAAAAATATCTTAGAAAATTTCCCTCAAGAAATAAAGATGGATTTTGATTATTATCACATATCCAACAGAACTATACAACCAAAAAACCCTATAGATTTTGATGGAAAAATATATTTATTGGTAGATAAAGGTGTATATTCTTCTTCAGAAAGTTTTGCTGCTTTCTGTAAGGATAGTGGTCTTGCAACTCTAGTAGGGACAACTACTGGTGGAGATGGGATTGGAATTGATCCATTGTTCTTCTCTTTACCTAATAGTGGTATAGTAATAAGGTTTAGTAGTCTATTAGCTTTAAATGGAGACGGAACTATAAATGAGGAAGTACAAACTCCTCCTGATATAGAAATTGATTCTGCAGTTGGATATAGTTATGAAAATGATGAAGCGATACAATATGTTATAAACAATTAAAACAAGGATGCTTAAACAGCACCCTTGTTTTTTCAATATAAATAGAGTATGCTACTATTCAATATAAAATACCTTATGATCATCCAACCTCAAACAAGCCATTCTACCACCTTCATAGCAATTGCCCGTATCAATACCTATTTTATCATTATAAACATTATCAATCCAAATTTCATAAGGTAACTTCGACTCTCTTTCAAATAACTTATCTATATATATTCTAGGAGAATGCCCAAATACTGTTATTAGATTATCTAAGGCTTTATTCTTTATAAAGTCATCTCTTACCCAAACAAGTCTATCTTTTTGTTCACTCAAAGCATCTTTTAAAGGCTTGTCTATCATATGTTCAAATAATCTTGAAGGTTCAAATCCAGCATGGATAAGTAAATATTTGTTATCTATTATCTTAAAATATGGTAATCCTTCTATATAAGATAATATATTTTCTTGTTCCTCCAAAGTTCTTTTGGAAAAGCCTTCTATAGTAGGCTCACATCCATTTCTCCCCCATCTTTCTATTTGTTTCTCATCTTTATACTTTAATGCATAGAGCATCATCTCATCATGGTTTCCCATAATTACTTCTATCTGTGGATGATTCATGACAAATTCGATAGTTTCAATAGGCTTTTCCCCTCTATCTACTAAATCTCCAATTATATAGAGTATATCATTTTCTCGAAGCTCTATAGTTTCAATAAGTTTCTTTAACCTATCTAATCTGCCGTGTATATCACTAGTTACATATTTCATATCCTATTACATCTCCTTGGTGTTTTAGATTCGCTCTTAGTTAATATTAATATTATAACATAAAGAGGTGAAATTAAAACTAAATACACAACTTATTCCGTATAAAAAACTCACTTTCGTAGGTTTTAAATTTTTAGTTTTTATCCATAAATTCATCTAATGATTTTAGAAGCTCTGGATAAAAATCTTCTATTGTAGAATATTTATCTCTATTATTTTCATATTCTTCTAGTTTATTAAATAGAGTTTCAACATAAATAAAACCAGTTTCTTTTTCCATTTCAAGAGCTCTAATTCCATCAAGATTATCTTCATGATAGGCAAATCTTGACGTTAGTGCACGAATTATATGTTCATTTAGACAAGTGCCCCAATTAGTATATGCCATACTTCTCATTTTGCCTTTTATCGGTATGAATAATTCTTCATAAGAATAAGCCAAATTATAATTTTTGTCTGTTATAGGATTGATAAATGAATGGCTAAATTCATGTTGCTGTAATCCAGTAAAGAAACTCCAACCACCAAACATTGGTAGGTCCATCATATCAATCCCGATACAGCCTAAAACACTATATATTTCTGTATCATCTTCTTTAGTGTCAATGTTAGGTCCAAATGCTCCATTTCCATATAGAGACACTAATACAACATTATAACTTTTCTGCTTCATTCCATAGTATTCTTCTAAATCTTCGATAATATTACAATCAGAAGGAATTAATTCAAGAGTGCTATTAATTATTCTATTATAATAATTACTATTATCATTGAAGAAATCAATAAAATTGGTATCTATACAAAACTCTTTAAGAGATTCAAATAATTCATTTATATTATTTTTTCCATCAGCCCTCTCAATTATATATTCTGTCAATTCAACATCTTCTCTAACATTAAAGTTTTTATCCATAAAAAGCATCAGTCCTGGAGGTACATCATAGCTAAAATCTGGCATCATTCCTTCTAAAGTCTTTATTGCCTTATGTTCTTTAAACTCACTAAAATAATCCATTACTTTATCTTTGTAATCAAACTTCTCTTTAGTAATTAGCGTTGGAAATTTTTCTGGATAATTACTTAAAATTTGAACAATAGACAAAAGCTCTATTCTTGGATCAACAGAAACATTAATAGAATTTTTCGATTCAGTTATTGTTTCCATTAAACTTATATCTCTAGCTATAGAAGTTTTTGCTTGATTACATCCAGTTGCAATAATGACAATTAAGATAAACAATAAAATTAATGAAACAACAAAATTTCTATTCACCAATATCCCCCCTGTATTTTTATATTATTAAATATTGTTGACTATATTATATACTATCCTACCTAATACAAGGTCCTAATTAATAATAAATGGGTAAAAACCGGAAATATTTTATTCCGTCTTTACCTATTTATAAACTACTCTACTAGTTCTATACTAATGCTAATAGATTTTCTATATTTTTCTCTGTCTCCTTTTATTTAATTTGGTTTAATTCCTTCAATATTTTTTGATACTCTAAATCAAGCTTCTCCTTCTCTTCATCATTTTTGGAAATAGAAAGAAGTCCTATTACCTCACTTAGTTTATTTTCTAATATTGCCCTCCTATAGAGCAAATCTTTGTGATTAGAATCATTAACTAAAGCTTTATTATTATATTCATTGAAAGTTCCTTGAAATGTATTGATTTTATTATTCTCAATTACCATTATTGTATCTGCTACTTTTTCAATTAATCTCCTATCATGTGATACAAATAATAATGTACCATCATAATTTATTAAAGCTTCTTCTACCGCTTCAATTGAATATATATCCAAATAATTAGTTGGCTCATCCAATATTAATATATTAAAATTATTCAATAGTATTTTTGCCAAAGATACTTTTACTTTTTCTCCACCACTTAACACACTAACCTTTTTGTATACATCGTCCCTCTTAAATAGAAATCTTGCTAAAATATCTCTTGCCTCTTGCTCTAGACAACTTAATTCAAGAAGATTTTCTATTATACTTTTATTTTCATCTAGAATATTTAAATTTTGACTAAAATAGCCTATATTGGCTTTCTTAGAGATATTAATATTAGTTGCATTCTCTAGTATCATTTTCAATAATGTAGTCTTTCCAGTACCATTATCACCAATTAATCCTACCTTGGATTTATTATATATTTGAAAATCTGAGTTCTTGAATAATATTCTCTTTCCAAAAGCCTTAGTAATATCCTTACCTTCAATTACTATTTTTGAAAAAATCTCTTTACCTCTAATATCTAGATTTATTTTTTCTAGCTCTTTCACTTTATCTTTTACTTCTAACTTTTCTATTCTTTTAGCTATTGCTTTAACTTTATTATCTTGTTTTTTCCTATTTACCTGCCCCCCCATCTTATGGAGTCTTGCTTCTGAGTTTCCCATTCTTTTAGGTGTCGTTCTAATTTTCTCCAAATTCTGTTTTGTATCAATTAGAGCCTTCTGCAATCTCTCCTTTTCTCTAATATATTTCTCATACTCTAGTTCTCGAGTCTTTTTCTCTAGTTCTTTTTGAGCTTTATAGTCAGAATAATTGCCCTCATATATTTTAATTTTTCCATCTTCGATTTCTATTATCTTATTGCATACTTTATCTAGTAAATCTCTATCATGAGAAGTGATAATCATACTTCCATCAAATTTAGATAATTTTTCTATTAATAAATTTATTCCTTCAAAATCAAGATTGGAAGTTGGCTCATCTGCAAGAAGAAATTTTCTATCATCAGTCAAGAACTTAGCAATTTTTAATCTAGTCAATTCTCCACCACTCATAAATTGCTCATTTTTATCTTTTAGCCCAAATTTACTCATATACTCCTTATCTACTTCTTTATTAGGGCTGTCTTCTAGCTGTTTAATATAGAATGGTTCCATGGTGGTCCTAATTGTTCCTTCCTCAGGATTGATTTCTTTTGAAATTAAGTTTAGTAATGTGGTTTTTCCAGATCCGTTTAGCCCAACTAAACCTATTTTATCACCTGAATATACTTTTAAATCTTTAATATCTAATATAAGCCTATATCCATAATATTTTTTTAAATTATTAATATCTAAAATCAACATAAAAAAATCCCTCCTAAAATCTGAAGGGACTAAATATCTTTTATTATTACAAAAAGGAATAAACCAACCAAATAGCATGGTTAATTTAAATAAATAATAAGCGATTAATAATCCACTTCAGAACATTTTTACACCAAAAACAAACCTATCAAATAGGTATTATTTTTCTAAGTTCAAATTGTTCCTTTAAATTAAGTGAATTATATTCTCATTATTGCAATTTCCATCCTTTTATATTATTTTGATTAATTAAATGATACCATAGCTTATCTAGTTTTTCAATAAGAAATCAACAAAATCATCAAAAGGACAGAAGAAATGTACTCTGTCTCCTTCTATCTTACCTATTCAAAAACCACTCTATTAACTCTGTGCTAATGCTAATAGATTTCCTATATTTTCCTGGTATTTCCTCTTTTGAAAACCATTTTGCATCAACTATTTCATCATTATCTACCTTTATCTCACCTTCAAGGTATTCTGCTGTAAATCCTATCATCATTGAATTTGGAAATGGCCAAGGTTGTGAACCAAAGTATTTTATATTATGTACTTTTATTCCCGTTTCTTCGAATACTTCTCTCTTTACACAATCCTCGAATGTCTCTCCCATCTCAACAAACCCTGCTAATATGCTATACATTCCCTCTGGAAACATTTTATTATGTACTAATAGTAGTTTATCTTCTTTGGTAATTGCTACGATTATTGCAGGTGCCGTTTTAGGCCATACCATATGATCACAGTTTGTGCATATCATAGCTCTATCATTTCCACTA
This sequence comes from Tissierella carlieri, assembly GCF_018917285.1. NCBI lineage: Bacteria > Bacillati > Bacillota > Tissierellia > Tissierellales > Tissierellaceae > Tissierella > Tissierella carlieri. Next base: position 147,976 of record NZ_JAHLOH010000033.1, read on the forward strand.
ACTTTCATAATCATCTTAGAACCACAAATTCCACATCTTTGATTAGTCCTCACATAATCTAGTAAAAGTAGTGCTTTGGCTGATATTAAAAAATCGTCGTGACTTATATTTTTCGAGTATGCCCTCAAATCTATAAACTTATAATTATCTGCTGTAAATTCTTCTATTTCGCCACAGTAACAATTTATTCCATTATAAGCACCTAAACACTGTAGATAGTTTATATGTGGTTTAAATCTCTCTAAGCCTTCTCTATTAGGTATAGTATACTCTCCATCCTTAACTTCTACCATAAGTCTGTCTTCATTAAATAAATACATATAATCCTTATTATATTCATCATATAGTGGCTGTTTTGAAGGTTCAAATTTTATATATCTTTCCATATCTTCTCTCACCTAATCATTTTGTTCTTCTAGGAAGCATTTTCTGCAAAGAGGCTCATATTCATCTGTTGCTCCTATAACTATTCTTTCTTGTGCTTTAGTCTTTCTATGACTCACCCAAGCATCTGTTCCACATTTAGCACATACTGCATGATGTTTATATAGATAATCTGCCATAGGCATTAATTCCTTTACTATTTCAAATGCCTGTCCGCTAAAATCCATATCCAGACCTGCTAATACAACTGTTACATCCTTTTCTAGAAACTTAGTGATAGCTTTCACTATATCTTCTATTTTACCACCTAAAAATTGTACCTCATCTATAGCTATAACATCTGGATTGTGAATCCTGCAGTATTCATATATTTCAGATATATTGTTTACCATTACTGCATTTAATGTTGTATTATCATGCGTTCTTATTTCAGATTTAGGATATCTAGTGTCTACTGCCGGCTTGAAAGCTACAGTTTTATATCCTGCTATATTGAATCTTTTTATGTCCTTTTCTAGACTAGAAGTTTTGCCAGAAAACATAGATCCTGTATGTATAATCAATTTTCCTTTGTACTGATGCAAAATAATTCCCCCTTAAGATTATTACTGCAATATTATATCATCTTTTCTTACTTTCTACAAAATTAATATTTTTTTGTAATCTCACATATTCCTTTCCTTGAGAATACAATAAAGTACTATATATTACTTTTGGGAGGGATACTATGGATGAAAAAATTATAGTAGAAATTAAAAATATTGGAATGACTTACCACAGCCTAGAGGGAGAAACTGTAGCTATTAAAAATATAGATTTAAATATATTGGAGGGAGAAATCGTTGGAATAGTTGGACCAAGTGGATGTGGAAAATCTACCTTACTTTCAATAATAGCTGGGCTTATCCAGCCAAGTACCGGAAGTGTCCTGATAAATGGCAAGAAAGTAACTAAATCTAATAGAAATATCGGCTATATGTTTCAAAAAGATCAACTATTAGAGTGGAGAACTATTATGCAAAATGTAATACTTGGACTGGAGATTCAAGGTAAATTAACTCCTGAAGATTACAAAGCAGCAAAGGAAATGCTAGAAAATTATGGATTAGGTGATTTTATCAATAGTTATCCAAGCCAATTATCAGGAGGCATGAGACAAAGAGTTGCTCTTATTAGAACTCTTTTACTAGAACCTGATTTACTTCTTCTAGATGAACCTTTTTCTGCTTTAGATTATCAGACAAGACTTGCCATAGCAGATGAAATTGGAATTATATTAAAAAGAGAGAAAAAAACTGGTCTATTGATAACTCATGATATAGCTGAAGCCATTAGTTTGTCAGATAGGGTAGTTATTCTTTCAAAGAGACCTGCACATATTAAGGAAATAATTGATATAAATCTAACTTGTCCTGATGGATGTAGAACACCGCTGAAGTGTAGAGAAGCTCCAGAGTTTAGACACTATTTCAATAAAATATGGAAGGAGCTGGATGTTCATGTCTAATAAAAATATTTCTGAAGAGCACGAGAATTACCTAATTAGTGTAAAAAGGAAAAATAGAAATATATTATTAACTCAAATAAGTATTTTAGTCTTAATTCTTTGTTTATGGGAAATAGCTGCACACTTTAAATGGATAGATACCTTTCTAACCAGTTACCCATCGCAAATATGGAGACTATTTTTAAATTATACTAAGCAAGGAAATCTATTTTATCATGTGGGAATTTCAGTGTTTGAAACTATAGTAGGCTTTTTGGGAGGCACATTATTAGGCATGGTTGTTGCCGTTGGGCTTTGGTGGTCAGATTTTTGGGCAAAAGTATTAGATCCATATCTAGTTATGCTAAATAGTCTTCCTAAAACTGCCTTGGCACCTATTATAATTATTTGGGTTGGAGCAGGTTATTCTGGTATTATTGTCACAGCTATTACCGTATCAATAGTAGTCACTATTATGAATATGTTTGCAAGCTTTATAGCTGTCGATGAAGATCAAATTAGATTGTTAAATACCTTTGGTGCCACTAAGCTGCAAATTTTACAAAAAGTAGTATTACCTTCTTCTATACCTGCTCTAATAAGCACATTAAAAATAAATATTGGTTTATCTTGGGTAGGAGTAATTGTAGGAGAGTTTTTAGTATCGAAAGCAGGCATAGGATATTTAATTGTATATGGTGGGCAAGTCTTTAAGCTGGATATTGTAATGATGAGTGTATTCATATTAGCTATTATATCCGCTGTAATGTATAAGTTAGTTGCTATATTAGAAGATAAGTTTAAAAGATGGTAGAATAAAAACAACTATAAAAAACGTGTATCCCTAGTCCTATTGGCTGAGATGACCACCGTTTTTTATAGTTGTTTTTTCACAATTATTCTTATATCAAAACAATATATATTAATATTACACAATATTATTTAGGTTCTCTTGCTCATACTCTGAAAAATCATTTGTATCAAAAAATTTTTGTGACTTCATTGGCACATACCAACTATATTTTTTGAATAACTGATTAAGTACTTCTAATTCAAATACATATCCATGCCTTGCATAAATCTCATTTCGAAAAATAGAACGCTGTATCTCTGTTAATTCTTCTATTTCCTCCATAGAATATACTCTTTCATCCGTATCAAAAATAAAATTATCATAGTCTACATCAAATTTCCCCATTTTTTCTCTATAATCATTAATTGCACTCGTATACAAAACAAGCTCCTCTTCGTCATATTTTCTTATTTCATTCATAGGCACTAAATCTGAATCCTGAATCGACCAATTACTTTCTTCTTTATGTTCAAATAATATTTCAACTCTTACCTCTTCAGTTGCCATTCTTATTTGCATGATTCCTCTATTTCCAAATCCATCATCAGAAAAGCTCTCAGAAATGTAATAATCATTGATTTCCGCAGCAATATCAACTTCAGCAATTCTTAGGGATTGTTCCTGAACAGATATATAAGAGCCCTTGAGAAAATTATTATTTATTTCATATACTTCTAAATAACTACCTCCATTATGTAAAATTTCTTCTTTCTGTTTACCTTCCTCACTCCATGTCCCCTTAAAACTTTCATATACTTTCTGATTCACAATTTGATTCTTATTATCATTTTCTTGCGTTATATAGGTACTTTTATAAACCTCAGACTCTTCCATTTGAGAAATACTTTCTGATTCCTTTTCACATGCTGTCAATAATGTTATACATATTGAAGTTAATAATAAACCTCTTATAATTTTATAGTTTCTCATATATCTCCCCCATATATATGCTTTATATGAAAATCCACATCTTTATTATTCATGTCAATTATTTTTTAGCAAAAAGCTATCTTATAAGAAAATAAGTTGAGAACATTCTCTAAACATAAGCTCTTTAATATATACCCAAAATTATCTCATTACTTGATATTTTATTGATACTCTGATAGAGGTTACGGTTTAAAATCTTTGTTCTAACCCTTGTAATAAAACCTTATTAATATTTACTTCCTATTTTAATTTGTTGCGTACTATTGATGATATCTTATTAACATATTCTTCTGGAGTTTTTCTATTTGTAAATTTGAACTGGCAAAACGATCTATATTACAACAAAACCTATGGAATTTCACCCATAGGCTTTGTTTTTAGTTCATATAACTCTGTCAACAACTACTTAACTGGATTTCTAAAAGAACAAGGCAATTTAACCAAACATTTGCCACAAACATCTGCCAATCCCATATCTTTATAGGTTTCTCCATTTGTTAAACACATCTCATAACATAAATGTCTATTGAATTCATCTAGTTTCAATGCATTATTTACACATCTGTCTACACATTTCTTGCAGCTGCCATTATGCTTATATAGGCAATTTTCCTTATCTTGTCTCGTAGTCGGCTGTATTTTTATATTTGTAACCACAGTGCCTATTCTACCGCAACAACCTTTTTCAGTAATCAACATATTATTTAATCCAAACTTTCCAAGTCCAGCTATATATGCTACATGCCTATGGGACCAATCACTCATTAGTTTTTCTGTATCAAAATTATGTGTTGCAGGTACAACTTCAAGGCTATATCCTGACTCTTGTAGTTTCTCTTTTAGATGTTTATTTATTTCCGCAATAATTTTATTTGTTTCTATATAGGCAGTTGCCCATTCCTTAGAGCTGTGCCTATTTTCGATATTGCTATTTGGTATATATTCTTCAAAGGGAAGAAAATAAGCAATTACTGTTTCTGCATCATCAAGCAAATCATGAGGTAATAAATGAGTTTCGCTTACTGCTTCTTTTAATTTACTAAACATAATATCATCTGCATCAGCATAAGCAATTAATGGTTCTTTCCACTTTGTAGATATATCCTCATTGTTTTGATAGCTGAAAACAAATTCTTTTATAATATTTCCAACCTTTTCTTTCATGCTATCCTCCCCCTTATTGCTGATTATTTATATTCTAATATTTCCACCTTCTCCATAACAACTGGCTCAACTGGTTTATCGTTTGCATCAACATCTACAGAAGCTATTTTATCTACAATATCCATTCCTTCAAATACTTGACCAAATACTGTATGTGCACCATCTAGCCAATAGGTACCTCCTAGTTCAGCATAAGCATTTATTACTGCATCTGGATATCCTCTTTGTTCACCTGCTTCTTTCATTTGCTTGATTATGTTTTCCTCAGTTTCTGTTTTTTGTACTATGAAAAATTGACTCCCATTAGTATTAGGCCCAGCATTAGCCATGGATAATGCTCCTCTAAAGTTTCTATAATTTACATTAAACTCATCTTCAAAAGGTTTACCCCAGATACTTTGACCACCCCTACCAGTACCATCTGGATCTCCCCCTTGAATCATAAATTCATTCATTACTCTATGGAAAGTAACACCATTATAATATCCATCTCTAGCATGAGTCTTAAAATTTTCCACTGCTTTTGGTGCTATTTCTGGAAAAAGTCTTATTTTTATTTCTCCATAATTTGTAGTAATAACTGCAATTTCTTCTCCTTCTTGTGGTTGCTCTAGCTGCTCTAATGTCATATCATTTCCTCCTTCATTTTTTTCTATTTCTTCTTTTTCTACTATCTTTTCTTTTTTGCATCCTCCTGTAAATAAAATCAAGGATGTAGCTAGTAATAATATTAAAATTTTAATAGTTTTTTTATACATTTTTGCAACTCCTAGTTCCTTAATACTTTCTATACGACATTATCTTATATTATACAATAACTATATTAATTAAAAATCTATATCTTTATTATGCGGTATAATATTACCTTCAAAGCTAACGCTAATAATACCATGAATCTGATAGATTTCTTTATATAAGTTATTTATATTAAAATTATTAGGTGTCTTGATTAGAAATCGAATTTCCATAATCCCGCTATCTTCGTCATATTCATTGTCATTATTTAAAATGGTTATATCTTTAATAGAAACATAGTGTTTCCCGAATAAAACTCCTATTTGCCCTATAATCCCTGGTCTATTTGTGGCTATTACTTCAATAGCCTGATATTTTTTCCTTAATATCCTTTTTTCAAATATACCTAAACTCATTAAAGTAGCAAGGACTATGGCAGTAGTAACTATAGCTCCTAGATAATATCCTGCTCCAACCGCTAAGCCAATTCCAGCGCATACCCATAAACTGGCAGCAGTAGTAAGTCCACTGATATTATTACCTGTTCTCATAATAGTTCCCGCCCCAAGGAAACCTATTCCACTAACAACCTGTGCTGCTAATCTAGAAGGATCTGCAGATTGAAATCCATCAATGGAAACAAGCATAACTAAGGTGGATCCTAATGTAACTAGTATATGTGTTCTTAATCCTGCTGGCCTATTGTTAACCTCTCTTTCAGTGCCTATAAATCCACCTATTATAGCAGACAGCAACAGCCTTGTAACTATTTCGGTTCTAGATATCATAACAAAACCCCTTATAATAATATTATCTAGGTATATTAATTATACTTATGCTCTATTATATACATATACTCATTTTTTATCTACCATTTATCATAGTGTATTTTATTATCATCATATCTATTTGTTTGTTCCATATCTTTCTCTTTATTTCCTACTACTACCATACCTATAGGTATAATATTATTAGGTAACTCTAGTACATCCTTCATAACCTCAACTAGATTTCCAGAATCATATAGGCCACACCATACTGCACCTAATCCTATGCCGTGAGCGGCTAAAAGCATGTTTTGTATGGCGGCAGAACAATCCTCTACCAAAAACCCTCTATTTGACTGTTTTTCTTCATCACCACAAACTATTATTCCACATCCAGCATTAGGTAGCATCTTTGCATACTTGTGAAAATCTGATATTTTTTCAAGTAATTCCTTATTTCTAACTACTACAAAATGCCAAGGTTGAATATTATGAGCAGAAGGTGCTTGAAATCCCGCTCTAAGCAATGTATCTAATTGTTCTTCTGTGATTACTTCTCCTGTAAATTTTCGTATACTTCTTCTAGTCATTATAGCCTGCAAAACATCCATTAAATCATCTCCTTTTATTAAATATACTACATCCACCATAATATGTTATAATGATTATGTTAATTTATCATGGAGGTCCTATTATGAACATAGTTGAAAAAAAATGTAAGGTTTGCCCTGTGGGCTGTCACCTTAGAATAACCAAAAATGATGATTCTCAATTTTCAGTTGAAGGTAATAGATGCAATAGAGGTAAAGAATATGGTATTAATGAACTCTTAGAACCTTCAAGAATTCTTACATCTAGAGTGTTACTTAATAATGGTCCTATGGGCAGACTTCCAGTTAAAACTAATGGAGTTATTCCAGAAAATCTGGTTGATGAATGCATGGAAATTATCAAGGTAACTGAAGTATCTGCCCCTATAGAAAAGGGAGAGATCATTATAAAAAATATATTGGGTACTGGTGTTGATGTAGTTGCAGCTAGAAGAGTAAACTGATCATAATAAGTAACAAACTTGGTGGCCGTCCTAGCCTATCAATAGGCTTAGGATTAGGGCTGCACCATTTTTGTTACTTATTTAGTATGTAATCCCTTTTTTATTACATACATAAATAAAGAGGTTAAAATAATTCCCTTAAATATAGTGCTAATACTCATACTCCACCATACTCCAGTCATTCCTAATATGGTACTGGATAAAAGTAAAGCTCCTGGAATCCTTAGTGAATTTAATATAATTCCGGTTATTGCTGGGATTTGAGTTCTACCAATTCCATTAAATGCTCCTGTGGATGCTATTTCAATAGTTATAAAAAATTGAGAAAATCCTAAAATTCTTAGATATATGGCTCCTTGAGCTATTGCAGTAGCGTCTCCTGGTGTAAATATTCTAAATATAGGTTCCCCAGCAAATATAAGTAATATAGTTGCAAAAATTCCTATAGTACCAACTATCCTAAGCCCCTTATAATATCCTTCTTTTACCCTATCATAGTTTCTAGCACCATAATTTTGTCCTACGAAGGCTGCTATTGCAGTAGAAAACCCTTCTGCTGTCATCCAAGATATAGACTCTATTTGAGAGCCTACAGATTGTACTGCTACTGGAGTAGGACCCCATTTTGCTAGTATTTTTGTCAAAACCATTGATATTGATGCATGAGCTCCTGACTGTAAAAACGCAGGAAAACCTAATTTAAGTATTCTTTTAATATAGTTTTTCTTTGGTGACTTAAAAAGATGCAAATGGGAAAATAACTCTTTATTTTTTCTTGATACTACTATGTATATTGAAGTAACTACAACTTGAGCAAGTACAGTAGCTAATGCCGCTCCCTTTATCCCCATTTCAGGAAAAGGTCCTATACCAAAGATTAAAACAGGATCTAAAACTATATTAGTAACTAACCCCATAGTATTTATAATAAAAGGTGTAATACTATTACCTGATGCATTAAATACTGCTGAATATATTGGGTTAATAAAGTGAAATATAAATCCACAAGCTATAATTGTTAAATAATCTGTGGCTAATTGAATAGTCTCTGCATCACCCAAATTAAAAAATCCAATCACCTGATGTCTAAAGATTAGTAATAATAATGAATATATGATACCTATAAGTATGTCTAGCTTTATTCCACTAGATATATATTCCCTAGCATCCTCCATATCTTCCCTTCCATAAGCCTGAGATACTCCTACACTCACTCCTATTGAAGAAATCAGCACTAATGACATCCCAAACCACATAAAAAACCCCACTGTACCTGCACCAGCTACAGCCTTAGTACTAAGTCGCCCTAGCCACATCATATCTGTTAAATTATACATCATCTGTATAAAAGATGTACCCATAATAGGTAATGCTAGTTTAGTAAGGGTACTGGAAATATTACCTTCTGTTAAATTAATATTTTTACTCATATTAGCCTCTCCTAGTTGATTAATAGTTACTCTATTTAGTAACTCTAAGTAATTTTACATTAAAGTTAGAGATTATTCAAGATAATTAGATAGATTTATATAAAAAGCATTCATTTAAACATTCATATATTGAAAAAGCATTTTATGAAATCCATCTATAGAAAGTTATATTTATTTTCTCACTGGTTACAAAAGCTCCTATGTTTAAGTCATTTAATTAAACATAGGAGCTTTTATCTTAAACTCTAAACTTCTTAATAATTGATTGTAAATCTTGTGCTAAGTTTGCTAATCCCTCACTGGCACTTGCAATTTCTTCTATTGAAGCCGTTTGTTCTTCTATAGATGCTGTTACTTCCTCTGTTGCAGCTGAATTTTCTTGTGCAATAGCTGATAGATTTTCAAGGGTGTGAAGTATTTCATTTTTCATTCTTTCCATATCTAACCCCGAATCATTTAATTTTAAAACTGCTTTTTCTGCCTCCTCCATAGCTTCTGCGATTAATATATATTTATCTTTACTGTTAATTACACTCTTTGTTTGCTCATGAGATATGGCTGATACTCTCTCCATTGTCTTTACAACATTTTGTGCATTATCCTGTAATTCATTAACTATCTGGTCAATAGACTTTGTAGACTCTGTGGATTCTTCTGCTAATTTTCTAATCTCTTCTGCTACAACTGCAAATCCTCTTCCTGATTCTCCAGCTCTTGCTGCTTCTATTGCTGCATTTAAAGCCAATAAGTTAGTTTGTTCTGCTATTGATGCTATTACATTACTAGCCTGTCCTATTTTAATAGAGCTCTCATTTGTTTTTAATATAACCTCATTGATTTCTCCCGTTGCACTGTTACTTTCTTCAGTTATTTCATATAGGTTTTGAATTTCTTTTAATCCTTCATTAACTACTTCCGTAATCTTATTTGAAACAGTGTTCAAGTTTTTCATATATCCTATGTCTTTTTCGATAATCTGCCCTAATAAAACAGCCTTTGAAGATCCTCCCTCAGTATTCTGCGCTTGTTCAGCTGCACCTTTTGATATCTCATCTGCTGTTCTTGCTATTTCTTCTGCAGCAGCAGCCGATTGCTGTGTAGTAGCTGTCAGTTCTTCCGAAGTAGAAGTTACTTGCTCTGAAGAATAATTAACCTCTTTAATAATATCTCTAAGATTATCAGTTATACTTTGAAATGATTTTGCTAATATTCCAATTTCATCTTTTTTATTAAGAAAATCTTGGGAAACACTTTCCCTAATATCAAGATTGGCTATATTTTCTGAATATCTTACCACTTGAATAATAGGTTTTGAAATTGAATTCCCTACTAAATATGTAATAGCCATACTAACGATTAAACTAATAGCTGCTGCTATTAAGATGCTATTACGCATTGGTGGAATCGCAGACAACACCTCATCTATATTTGCTGTAATAACTAATATCCAGTTAGTTCCTTCTATTGGTGCATATGCAGCATATAAATCTTGATTATTAAGGGAATAATCGGAAACTCCATTTTTTTCTACTAAAATCTTTTTAAATAGTTCCGCTGCTGATGCTAGACTTTCATCACTCTTTGCTTCTTCTATAATATTTTGTTGTCTCAATACCATATCTCTATCAGGATGAGCAACTGTGGTTCCAATGTCATTAATCATATATGCATAACCACTTTCACCATAGCCAGTTTCATCTATTATATCACTCAAAGCATATCCATCTCTACTGCCTATTAAAGCACCAACTATTTTGCCATCTTTTTCTATAGGAGTTCCATACATAAAAACAGGCTTGCCTGTCACACTACTAATCGTTAAATCTGATATATTATCCTCACCTTTTAAGACCTTCTCTGTATATTCTCTATCTTCAAACTTAGAAATTGTACCATCTGCATAATAGATATTTCCTGTTAGATTCACTACTCCAAAGTCAAGAAAATTAGTTCTTTTTAATTGTTCTTCTAAAATAGGTCTTTGTAACGTCCAATCCATACTTCCTATATCTGCCATATTTGCTATAGCTTCTAATGTTCGCATTTGAGTCTCAATTCTACTGTCTGTCACCCTAGCACCTTCTGCCGTTAGGGCAATAAGAGTTTTTTCTGCCTCTCCCGTTAAGGTTATACTAGAATATATAATAGAAATTGCTCCTAATGCAATAGATGATAGTAAAATCAATGCAGAAAAATAAATAATAAGTTTTGTTTTTATACTTTTCACTTATAACACCTCCATTTTAATTTTTAAATAATATAAATCATAAATTTTTTTTACTTTTAACCAATAATTCTTAAATTTTATCTTTTCCACGAATCTACTAATTAAATATCCCCATGCCACAGTTTCTATAGTTTCTCTAAAACTATAGGAATTATCATAGAGTATATCTTCCCATAATATTTTTGTGAACTCCTTATTCTCTAGATTCTTTAAACCATATTGAAAAACTTTTTCAAAGCTTTTATTTATATTATTAGTCTTAAAATTTTTATATAATATTACAAAAGACAACAGCCTTCGACGTTATTGAAAATTATTATATATAATCGTTGTAAATTCCATAGGAGATTATGTAATTTTTTTGTAAAAAACAACCTATATTTATAGGTTGTTTAGGAATTTTCTTTTATATTCTTTAAGCTCACATTTAATATCAAAAAATTCATTTTTTAATTCTTTAAATAAATGCTTTATTGTATATAGATTTCTAGACTTTATATTCTCATCCATTGTTTCTAGAATATTAATAGCATTATATGCGTCAAAATTTGATATACTTCCCTTGAATTTATGAATATTCTTATTTAAAGCTTCTAAATTTCCTTGCTCTATACATGTTTCTATATTTCCTAAGTATTCTTTCTCATAATCATCAGATATTATATCTTCTATTATCTCCATCAAAACTTCTTTATCTCCATCTACTCTCTCAAGAAACTGTCTGATACTTAAACTTTCTATTTTTCTATACTTTCTCAATACACTATTTATTTCTTGATAAATCCCATCTATTCTTATAGGTTTTGATATATATCCATCCATTCCCATTTTTAAACATTTCTCTCTATCTTCTCTCATCGTAGCTCCAGTTAATGCAATTATAGGGGTATACTTACCTGTTATCAATTCTCTTTCTCTAATTTCTTTTACTATTTCAAATCCGTTCATCACTGGCATTTCAATATCCATTAGTATTAAATCAACATCGTTATTTTGCCAATGTTCCAATGTGTCTTTGCCATTTGAAACTATGCTCACTATACACTTTTTTTTATCCAATATACTTTTTATTATTCTTTGATTCACAATATCATCTTCTGCAACTAAAATACGAATCCCATAAAATAAAATATTTTCTGTAGAACTTTCTTTTGAATTTAAGTATTGCTTATCTAAACTTTTATAATCATCTTTTAAAAATTTTAAGTTGAAAGAAAATATACTTCCTTTACCTTGCTGTGATTTTACTTTTATTTCTCCTCCCATGAGCTCTACAAGTTTCTTAGAAATAGCAAGTCCTAAACCTGTACCTCCATATTTCCTTGAAACTTTTAAGTTTACTTGATTGAAACTTTCAAAAACTGTATCTATGTTCTCACTAGGTATACCTATTCCTGTATCCTTTACACTAAAAAGAATATCTATTTGTTTATCATCTTCATAACACACTTCCAATTCTAGACTGATATATCCTTTTTCAGTAAATTTTATAGAGTTTCCAATGATATTAAATAGGACTTGACTTAATCTATCCACATCGCCAATTATACTATGAGGCATATTACCATTTATTTTATAATCAAAGTCTAATCCCTTTTTATCTGCCTGTAATTTGAAATAATGTGTAATATCTTTGAGTAGTTTTAAAATATTGAATTTATCATTTATAGGTTCAAACTTCCCAGCTTGTATCTTAGATAAATCTAATATATCATTTACAAGAGAAAGAAGTCTATCAGTCGTAAATCTTAACATATCAATGTACTCTCTTTGTATATCGTTTAATGGTGTATCTCCTAATAATTCTACCAGACCAATAATTCCATTCATTGGTGTACGTATTTCATGACTCACGTCTGTTAAAAATTCATTTTGTATTATATTTAACTCTTTATCTTGATTTATCTCTTCTTCATGTTTTACAGATGTTGTTATATCGACTAACCTTTCAATAATAAATTTTATATTACCCCTTTCATCAAAAATTAATTTGCTATACCAATCCATATATTTATCAATTTTAGCAAAATACCTTCTCCTAATAAATCTATCTTTACAACTTGCTACTTGACAATTTAATACTCCTTCTTTTCCCAGCTTTTCTTCAATAAGCTGATTCCACTTTTTACCTATAACATTATTCTGATTAGAATCAAAAAATTTATATCCTTCTTTATTTAATAGTTCTACAGTTAAATCTGGTTTAATTATAGCTATTATATCTTGAATAGAATCTATTGTATGTTTTAATAAGTTCAGATGTTTTTTTATAGACTTTTCTTCCTCTTTGAATATTGTTATATCTTTCAGTCGTAACACAGTTCCCCTTAATTCTTTATCAATAGCAAATAGTCGAGTTGCTGTAATAAGTAAAAAAATTTCCCTATCCATTAATCTTTTTTTGATTTCATAAGTAATGTAATGTTCTCCTTTTTTCATTCTCTCTAATGGACATTCTTTTAAATCACAGATAATATAAGAGTTAATTTCATAACATTTTTTATCCAATATCTTATCTTCATTAACATCTAATATCTTTAATAATTTACTATTAACCTTTATTATCCTACGATTATCATCTATAATACACATCCCTTCTGTAGCATTTTCAAACATATACTCCAACAAGGGATGTATACTATGTAACTGGTCTTCTATTTTGTCCATCTCTCTAATATTTTTAAATACACACTTTTCTGTCTTTTTAGTATCCAATCTCTCCTCACCTTCCATTTTATGTTATTATCGGAATTATTTGTATTAAATTCTCTTTATATGATACAATGTATATATTTATCTATGATAGAAAATATTTTTCTCTTAGTTTAAACTATAATTGTAAGAAGTACATTATCTAAACTATATTAGTAAGGAGACAAATTATGGGCAATCAAGTCTTAGTGGTTGAAGATGATATTATAAGTATGAAGCTTTTTAATGCAATATTAAATAAATATGGTTTTTCTGTATTAAAAGCAACTAATGGGGCAGAGTCTATAGAATCATTGATGAATAATAAAATTGTTGCTGCTATACTGGATTTAGCCCTGCCAGACACTAGTGGGTTTGAAATATTAAAATACATTAGAAATCACCCAATACATAAAAATATTGCCATCTTAATAGTTACAGTAAACCATGATAAATTAGATACTATCCTTGGACTTGAAATGGGTGCAGATGATTATATAACAAAGCCATTCCATCATAGGGAATTAATAGCTAGATTAAATGCTTCTATAAGAAGATCTCAGGCTATTGAAGATAAAACTGGTCCTATAATAGCTTTTCATGATTTGGAAATAAACGTAAATAAGAGAATAATAAAAAAGAATAATGAAGTCATTAACTTTTCCTTCAAGGAATTTGAAATACTATATTTATTAGCTTCAAATCCTGGTAAAGTTATACATAGGCAAACTATATTAGATAAAATTGGAGGACTGGATTATAGCCCAGATACTAGAGTTGTAGATATGCATATATCTTCTATAAGGAAAAAGCTAGGAGATACTAAAAAACAAAAACATTATATTGATACAGTGAGTGGTATTGGATATAGATTTAGAGAATAAAAAAGTAACAGGAGTTGTTAGATACAACTCCTGTTACTTTTAACTTCCAGTAGAAGTATAATGCTTCACTCCAATTCTCCATATTAATATAGAAAATATAAAGAACATGAACCCAATGAATGGAGAAACCCACCCTATCCAAATAGGATAGTTTAATAATTGAGACTTTCCTAATATACTCATAGCAGGAAAATAATTCACTGTAGCTAATGGTATAACATATATAAGTATTTTTCTAAACCAAGGTTTATATATAGAAATGGGGTATTGTGCTGCTTGAACTCCACCATAGGTAAAGGAATTTACTATTTCTAGACTCTGTACAGACCAAAAAGATAAGGTAGCTTGAAGTACTATAAGACCTGAAAATAGAAAATTTCCTCCAATAATAGATCCAATTAATAATAGAGTCTTTCCTAAAGTCCACTCTATCTTTAATTTAAGCATAGCCCATATAAGCACTACAAGACCTTGAACAAATCTACCTATTCTCATTATCTGAAAATCATGTCCTAGAATCTGTAATACTGTAGTCCTTGGTCTAAGTAATATCCTATCAAAATCTCCTAATCTGACTAGTCTAGGAAAAGTATCAAATCCTCTAGTCCAACCTTCTGTAATGGAAAAGGCAATATGAACTATTCCATAGAATAAGGCGGCTTCTTCAAAAGTAAAACCTTTAATACTACCAAATCTTTCAAACAATACCCATACACCGAGAAATTCAATAAAAGTTATTAAGAAATGACCAATAGACATCATAATAAAGGAGGCCTTATATTGAAGCTGAGATTCTATACTTAGTTTAATATACTTAAAATATAATTTTATACTATCCATACTCTAGCCTCCTTGTACTATCAAGTCTTTTATTTTTTTATTTAAAATCCATTGGCCTAATAAATATAGTACAAATGCCCATATGCACTGAAATAAAAAATGTCCAAGCAACTGACTAAAAGGTATTTCTCCAGTAAAAAATCTAGCTGGGATATCTACTAATCCGCTAAAGGGTAAGTAATTTAATACTTGTTTGAACTTATCTGGAAAAAGTGGTAATGGTACTATCATACCAGAACATATTGTGACGATGGTTGCTAATAGTCTTTGTATTCCATCTCCTGACAGAGAATAAAGAGTAGTCATATTAATTATATTAGTTATGGTGCAAGAAATCATAAGAGCACCAAAGGTGGTTACTGCCCACCCTATAGTAGCCAAAGCATTTGGTGGTAATTCCATTCTATAATCTTTTGGTAATAATAAAGCTATAATAAATAAAGGAATGGATTTAAGTAGAGTTGGCGCAGTTCTTAAAGCAAAGGCTCTTGCGAACCAATAATTATATAAATTCATTGGTCTAATAAGTTCGTAGGTTACGTTCCCTGTCCTTATTAGATTTTGTATTTCACTATCACCATTCCATGGTAACATTCCAAGCATAGCTTGACCTATCCATATATAGGTAATAGCTGCCTCACGATTAATAGGCATCTCTCCACCTGAGGAACTATAAAACCCATATAATACCATGACCATAATCATCCCAAAGAAAAATTGAGTAGTCATACCTGCTATAGCAGCAACTTTGTATTGCAATAATAGATTAAATCTAATTTTTATAATAGATATAAATGCCTTCATATGTTAAATTCTCCATAGAGCTTGGCAATAATTTCTTCAATGGGAGGGTTCTCTATTAATATATCTTTTATTTTATATTTAGTGGATAAAGTAGTTATTAGATCTGCAGGTGTGATTATATCAGGATTAAAATCAATTACAAGCCTATTATTCTCTTGACTTATGGGAGTTGCTCCCACTATTGAAAAGCCATTTATTCCTTCATCAAAGTCTAAAATCAATCTTCTGTCTTTAGATACTGTGTTTCTAAGGGATTGCAAGGAACCATCTAAAAGGATTTTTCCCTTCCCTATTATGATTACTCTATTGCATAGAGTTTCGATATCATCCATATCATGGGTCGTAAGTATGACTGTAACTCCTCTTTCCTTGTTCAGCTTTTTTATAAATTCTCTAACAGCTAATTTAGATATAGCATCCAACCCTATAGTAGGTTCATCAAGGAAAAGTATTTTTGGGGAATGAAGAAGTGATGCTGCTAGCTCACATCGCATTTTCTGACCTAAGCTTAGCTGCCTTACTGGAGTATTTATAAAGTTCTCTAGGCCGAGCCATTCTACCAGCTCTTTTTTAATCTTTAAATAGTCTCCTAAAGGAATTTTGTAGATATCCTTCAGTAATTCAAAGGAATCAATTACAGGTAAATCCCACCATAGTTGAGCTCTCTGACCGAAAACTACCCCTATATCCTTTACATAATCTATCCTTTCCTTATATGGAACTTTTCCAAGAACTTTACATTCTCCTGAATCTGGTGTTAAAATACCTGATAGTATTTTAATTGTAGTAGATTTACCAGCTCCATTTGGTCCAATATATCCTACCAACTCTCCTCTCACTACTTCAAAGGATATCTTGTCCAGAGCAGTTATTTCCTTATACTCCCTGTGTATAATGCTCTTTAGTCCACCTACTATACCTGGGCTTCTTTGGGATATCTTATATCCTTTTGACAGCTCATTTGCTACAATAACCATATAAAACCCTCCTCTCTATTTTTTAGACGTAAGGATGATTTTATCAGAGTAAGGGAGCAAAGTCAACGAAAAAACTCTTATGTAATATATTTGTTATATAAGAGAAACTTTTAAAGTTTTATTAGCTATCTAATCTGCAAATCCCAATTTTTTTGGTAATCAACTAAACATCGATAATTGCTTAGTTTGGCTGCTTTTCTCTGCACCCTTTATAATATCAGACATTTTATAAACAATATTATATTTATCACACTCTTTTTTAAAGATTTTCCATAATTCTTTATAGTTTGGTGACAAACATTCATAGGAATATCCAAAACTCATTTTATATCTTTCACTAACTCCTGAATAAGTTTGATTAAGCTTGTGATAAAAATATTCCCTGTTCCCCGAGCGTAAAGTAACTCCAAATGCTGGATAAATATATTTAATACCACAATCTGCTCCTTTTTTTACAATAGAAATAATATTTTCTTCATTATCAGATATAAATGGTAAAATAGGCATCATCAAAATTCCTGTATATATTCCATTCTTAGATAACTTAGCTAGAGCATCAAATCGTCTTGAAGAAGAGGGTGCTAAAGGTTCTATATTTTGTGATAAAGAATCTTCTGCCGCTGTTATAGTAATACCAATACATACTGGTGAATGTTTATTAATATCTTTTAAAATATCAATATCTCTAATTATAATATCTGATTTAGTCGTAATACCAATACCAAAACCGTATGAATTTACAAGTTCTAATGCACCTCTAGTTAAATTATGTTTCTTTTCTAAAGGATTGTATGGATCGCTCATAGAACCAGTACCTACAATACCAGTATTTCTTTTACTTCTTAATTCTTTTTCTATTATTATGAGAGCATCTTTCTTTGCTACAATCTCATCAAAATTTTCTATCTGATAGCAATCAGATCTAGAATCACAGTAAATACATCCATGACTACACCCACGATAAATATTCATATTATATTTATTCCCAAACCATGCATTTGGATATTTATTATGTATAATTATTGTTTTAGCATCAATATATTTCATTTTAGATTACCTATCCTCCTAATTAATATCTATTCCTATATAGATAAACCAATGAAAAACTCTCCTATCCAGCACATTTGCTAAATAGGAGAATTAAAATTAAAAACCATTTTATTTTTTCCAACGTTTCAAATGTGGAAGAGAGTCATTTAATAATTTTCTTGCTTCTTCTTCATCCATTTCATTTTCTTTCATAAAAGGTACACAAGTTTCTATCATTTCTTCCATTGTCTCATCAGGTTTGCTAAAATTTCCATCTTCATAACAATATGTGCAGTAATCTTGGCTTTTACTTCCATCCTTTTCTGTACCATAAAGGTTAACATCTTCCATTGGCATTCCACAACTTTGACAATACTCTTGTTTCATAAGATTTTCCCCCTTGTCTTTTATTGTTTTATCCTATAATATCACTATCTTTTGACAACAGTATGTCATATTTAATACTTTTCATAAATCTTTTGTGCTTTCTTCTTGATTATATCTTTAATATAATGGGGCTCAAGAACTTCTACATATTCACCATAGCTTAATATCATAGAATAAACCCATTCATCCTCTGGAAATGAAATCCTAACTACTGTATATCCCTTTTCATCTATTATAATATTTTCTTCATAGAAAAATTCATCAACTCTTTGCTGCACTTCAGGAGAAAACCTTAAAACTAATTCTACCATATTATTTATATAAGTATTTTGCTTTTTAAACTCTTCATAAGAAATATCTCTACGATTAAATCTTTTTTCTAATATATTGATTTTATGTATTCTGGAAAGCCGAAAAAATCTATAATCATTTCTTGAATTGCAATATGAAAAAACATACCAATTAAGTCCTTTTAAAACAAGACTCATAGGTTCTATTTTTCTTTCTGTTATCTTCCCATATGGATCTCTATATTCTATATTTACTAGCCTTTCTTCCCTTATTGCTTCATATATGATTCTATATTTTTCTTTATCTCTCGAGTTAGCTCTATATCCCCATGGCAGATCACATATTATTAATTCATTAAAATGATAATCAAACTCTTGCTTCTTATCTTTAGGTACAATATTGCTTATTTTATCAATTGTTATGTCAATATTTTCATTTTCTGAGAAATTGCCTATGTTTTTTAATGCAATAATGATTGAAGTCATATCATCTAATGTTAGCAACTGATGGCTCATCCTATAGTTATCTAAAATTCTAAATCCTCCATCTCTCCCTTGGCTAGACACTATGGGAATCCCCGCTAAGTTAATAGTCTCTATATCTCTATATATAGTCCTTACAGAAACTTCAAACCTATTAGCCAGCTCCTTAGCAGTTATATTATCTTTATTAAGTAGTATAACTATAATAGAAAGCAGTCTATCTATCTTCATCACTTATTTCCCCTTTTTATTCATCCTTAATCACAAGTCCTAGTAACTTAGCAAAATCAATTACTTGTATATTTGAGACTATTGCTCCATATAATTCTTCTATTCTTATACCTATTCCTTCTATATCACAAGTACTTAAATCTATGTCCTTTAACTTTGTTCCACTCATTTGTATTTGTTTCATATCACTTTCATCAAATTTAACTTTCAAGAGTTCAACACTTTGAAAATCTCCATTTCTTAATAAGCAATTCATAAAAATTACCTGTTTGATATTAGAAAATCTAAAATTGGCATAGGATAAATTGCAATTATTAAATCTTACGTTTCTAATAGTTCCTTCAATTAATTTTATCCCCATCATTTTACAATCCATAAACTCTACTCTATGTATAATTGCGCCACTTAAATCTATATTAGATAAGTCACAATTAATAAACTTAACATCCGTTAGCTCAAGGTTCTTAAAAAATATATCTTCAAATATAACATTTCTAAATATAATTTTCTCAAATATTACTTTCTCTGCCCTTTGCTCTTCTATATAACAATCACTGATAGTAGCCATATTAAAAGAGTCCTCATCTTGAATATCCTTGTCAGTTATATCTAAGTTTTCTAACCTTGCTGGAATTTGAGGTAGTGAAATTTTAAATTCATCTTTTGCTTTTATCATCCTATTATCTCCTTACAAAATTATTGCAACTAGCAAAATAGCTAAACAGGGAGACATCTCATCTCCCTTGTCTAGCTTATGTCTTATTTTACTGCTATAATCATTGGGGCCATTTCAATAGGTGCTTTTAAATCTATTACTATCTTTACAGTTTTTTTAATTGCTTCATCGACTAGTTCTAAAGAATTAGGTAATTCTTCTTTATATAAATCATATAATTTGCTAGCAGCTATCCCACCAGAATAAGTAGGTATTACTTCTCTAAACCCTGCTTCCCTAAACCATTTTATATATGTCTTACCAGAAGGATGAATCGTTCTTAAGACTAAAGCATTTGTAACCTTAGGTTTAATCTCTTCTAAGAAAGAAATGGTTATCTGTGAAAAATCAGTATTGTTATTCAACTTGCTAATCAATTCTTCCATAGACATAGCAATAGTTAAACCATATTGTATTACATATTCTTCTTTAATATTTCTATCAAATATAATTAGTTTACAGCTTTCTTTATTTAACTTTTCTATCCATATATCACTTTCAGATCCATCTTTATATCTACCCAATGCTTCATAGTAAATCCTTATACTTCTGCCAGGCTTCAATATCCTATATAATTCTCCTATGGTTTTCTTTGGATTAGGTGTCTGTTCTATAGATGAGGCTGCCATTATTCCATCAAAAGTATTATCTTCAAATGGTAATCTATCTTCTGAATTATAGAATATAAATTCAGCATTTGTAATTCCCAGACTTTTAGCATTATCTTTACAGACTGATATTCTTTTCTCCGATGAATCTACTCCTATTACTTCTTTAGCATAAGGTGCCACAATTAATGAAGGCCATCCATCACCGGGTCCAAAGTCTAATAATTTTTTTCCTTCTCCCTTAATTGAATAAAGAAAATCATACATACGTCCTCTATCATCCCAATGGGATCTTTCTGTTGCATCAAAAGGCTTATAGATGATTGGCAAACTATACCCTGACTGAGATTCCATTTCATTATAAATGAATTCTTCTGATGTGCAGTATATAGGTGCTAATTTTTCTTCTATCCAATTGAATATACTTTTCTCTGCTATAGACTTTTCCATTGACATTAAAATCCCTCCAAATAGTTTTTTAAATTTTGCCAATGGGTTAAGTACATTTAGTTAAAATGTAATTCCTCCAATGGCTAGTTGATTGATTGAATTAACATTTATTTTTCTCATATTGTCCACTCCTTTCGAAAAAATAACTAATACTAATGCAGATTCATTATACCATAATATGTAATCTATAATATATGCATTAAATAAATAAAATAATTATTTGATAAGATCTCCAACTAATAAATAACTATAGTATTTGGTGCCAGGCACCAAAAATAATAGTTATTTTATAATAGTAAAACCTCCGACTTCACCATGGCAGACTTCAATTAATTTGGATGTTTCCAATTCTATTTGAACTCCTATCTTTCCTCCACTTACAATAATCTTATCTATCTCTAAAGCAGATTTATCTATAAATGTCTTATAAATTTTCTTCATCCCTATTGGAGAACATCCACCTCTTATATATCCTGTAATTTTTGATATATCTTTAACTGGTATCATTTCAATACTTTTTTCTCCCGCAATTTTTGCAGCCTTTTTTAAATCCAATTCCTCTGCAACTGGTAAAAGAAACACATAAATATTCTTGCTATGACCTTGGACTACTAATGTCTTGTAAACAAATTTCAGTTCTCTATCAATCTTCTCAGAAACTGAAATACCATCAATTTTTCCATCATTATTACTATAGGTGATAGCATTATAATCTATTTTCATCTGTTCTAAAATACGCATAGCATTTGTTTTTATATTAGTCATTTTATTTTCCTTCCTCATTAGTACATTCTATATAATTTAATTTAAAGATTAAACCTAAATTAAATCCTTGTTTTTCCTCTCTATTATAAATTATTTTCCCACCAAAAGCTTCTATTCTATTCTCTATACCCATTAATCCATTACCCTTAATCAAACTTACACATCCTAGTCCATTATCTCTAATTCCAACTCTAACTTCTTCTTTACCTAATTTTATCTCTATATTGATTTTATCTGCTTTGCCATGTTTTATGCTATTAGTTAAAGCTTCTTTTATAGAGGTATATATAACATCCTTATATTCTGGCAACAATTCCTCCACTCTTTCATCTATATTTAATACTGCACTAACTTTTCCTGTGCTTTCAATATTATCAACTATTTTCTCTATTGAATCCAGCAAAGTTCTATTTCTTTCATCTTTTAAAGCATAGACAGCTTTTCTCAGGCTTTCCATACTTTCTTTAGTTAATATCTGAGATTTATTGATTAGCTCTTTAGCCCTAACAATGTCTTTATCTATAATTTTTTCCGCTACATCTAGATTCATATTTAAAGCTATAAGGCTGTGACCTAAGTTATCATGGATTTCTCCAGCTACTCTATTTCTCTCTTTAGCTATAGTTAACTTTTCTATTTTTTCTGATTGCTCTTTTAGTTTGTTATAGGATAATTCTAATTCTTTATTCAACCTATCTACTTCTCTTTTTTCTTTTCTCAAAAATTTATATCCAAATAAACTTGCTAAGTAGAAAAATAAACTCATCAGTACCATAATAACATCTAATATATTCTCTTTCCAAAATTCTATTGAACCTATATCTTCACCAGATATTGTGCTAAGCAGAATTAGAGTTAGAATAAATATGATCTCCAGTGATATAAATAACCTTGAGATTTTTCCTTCTGTATATAGAATTAGTTCATATAAAATCATGTATAAATATATTTCTATATATCCACTTATTTTCAAAGCCAACATTAGGCTTATTGCCATAGATATAAATATGGATGAATAATACTTCTTTACACTTCTATAAAAGTATTTTCTCCTTAGATGGTCATTGATTACTATTACTAAAAATAGCCCAAAAGAAATTAGTAAAGCAGTAATATTATCTTTGCATCGATAAATAATATCAAGTCCTATGGAAGTCTGCAATACTCTATATAAATAATTATTGTATTTATAAATATTCTTCATCTATACTACCTCATTGTTCTATTCTAGTTATCTCCATTTTTCTATTCATTCTTATATTCTTAATATAAAGATAGCAAATAAATAAAGTCATTACAACTAAAAGTATTCCTTTAGTGTAAAATAAAATATCATTTCCTATATTTTCATATATATAAGAACCAGCCATATATCCTATTGCTCCCCCTATTCCACTTGCAAAGCTATATAAACCATAGGATCTTCCTCTTTTATTTTCTCCTACAAAATCAATGATCAATGAAGAAAATGCTGGACTATAAAACATTACAACGATAGAAATCAATGTATAAAGAATCATAAAACTATAATATTCTTTATTAAATGGTATAAATATTTGAAGTATAGCATTTATGAACATACCAGCTATAACTATCTTCTCTCTGCCATATTTATCAGAGAAACTTCCGAATATATTTGGCAGAAAAAGTGCCAATATAGATGCTGGAATAAACAAGAAGGATATTAGACCAATATCTTTTGTAATATTTTCTTGTAGATATATAAGATATATTGGTGCAGTTAAGCTAGTTATAAATGAAAGAATCCCCATTATTCCCAGGAAATATTTTAATTGTTTCTTATCTTTAATATTACCTGCTTTATATTCCTTTTTAAGATTAATAGTCTCCGGAACTTTTTTAATTGTATAGTAGACAGATATGGAACTAGTAATTAGAAAGATAGTAAATATTAATTTAAATGGATTATCAGTAAAATTATTGTATAGAATAGTAAACCCAATAATACTACCCACCCATTCACCTTTAGCCATAAATTGATTTAATAAACCAAAATTTTTACCTCTATTAGTCTCATCACTAATATCGGAGATAAAAGTATCTACACTTATCCATAGAAATGAAGCCCCTAAAGATTGAATTATTCTCCCTATCAATAGATACTTAAAATCCTTAGCTAATATAAAAAATATATTCACTATTGTATAAAGTATAGTACCTATTAATATCCCTATTCTTCTTCCTCTCTTATCTATTAAATTTCCAACCATTGGCCGTATTATTATACTGATTATTGAAAATATGGAATAAAGATATGCTATTTGAATAATGTTTGCTCCTATAGAAGAAGCATAAATAGGAAATATAAATCCTATAAAGGACAACGGAAAAGATATGAAATAGATAACCTTTCTTAGCTCTTTCACGGCATAACCCCCTAAATATTCTTACCTTAAATATATAAGAATTTTCAATATAAAAAATCTAGCTAAGGTAATATTAAAGGTCATGTTTTTTCATGACTAAAGTAACAAAAACTTCTATTGAAGCATTATTAAGACAGCTTTTTTGAACCATTGAAATTATCTATTTTTAAAAAATCAAAAATAAGTGGTAGCTCTCCTATAGATTAAAAAAAAACTGTGATTGTTAATCACAGTTTTTAGTCTTTAATTAATACTGCCAATTGAGTTCTATCTCTCAAGTCTAACTTATCTAATATTTTTGTTATATGATTTTTAACAGTTCCTTCTGTTATATATAGGATATTTGCTATTTCTTTATTAGATTTTCCCTCTCCAATTAATAGTGCTATTTCATATTCTTTTTTAGTTAACTCTTTAAATATATGTTTATCTAGATTGCCTTGTGCAGCATTATTATACGTCATAGCCCCTAACATCTTCTTAGCTACATCTGGTTGTAACAGTACGTTTCCTTCATATACTGTTTTTATAGCCTTCACCAAATCCTGAGACGATATATCTTTGAGTAAATAACCATCTGCACCATTTTTCAAACCTTCAAAGATATACTCATCTTCATTGAAAGTTGTTAGTATTAATACTTTTATATCATGATGTTTTTCTTTAATTATTTTCGTAGCCTCTACTCCGTTCATAATGGGCATTCGTATATCCATTAATATTAAATCAACTTGTATTCTATCTATTAATTCTATGGCCTCTTTACCATTAGTAGCTTCACCTACTAAAGTTATAGTATCATAAAGACTCAGCATCATCGTAAGGCCTTCTCGTATTAAACTTTGATCATCTACTATAAGAACTTTTATCATGATAAACCCCTTTTAAAAACATTACTTATTTTAGGTATTCAAGACTCATCCTGCTTTTATTTTAATTGTTCATTATATTCTAAGTCAAATATAGTATTATCCCTACAAAATGAACTACCGATGCTGCTAATACAAATAAATGCCATATAGCATGGTGATAAGGAATCTTTTTAATACTATAGAATATAGTTCCTAAAGTATATAAAAGTCCTCCTCCTAATATCCAAATAAAAAATCCTACAGAGGTCATTCTAATAATTGGTTTTATAGTGAATACTGCTATCCATCCCATACCTATATATAGACTCAATGACAATGCCTTAAATCTATCAAATTTTCCAAAGGTAAAAATTTTAAATGCAACACCAAATACTGCTATAGACCATACAGCAACTAGTATACCAATCCTTAAAGCTCCTTTCATAGTAAGAAGTGCAATAGGAGTGTAGGTTCCAGCTATAAATAAAAATATAGAGGAGTGGTCAAATACACGAAGTATTTTCTTTGCTTTTTCGTTAGGTATACTATGATATAATGTTGATGATAAATACATCAAAGTCAAACATGCACCATATATGCTAAATGCAACAATTGATATATTATCTCCCTTCCTTATAGAAATTACTAGTAATACAATTAAAGATGCAATACCAAATAATACTCCTAATCCATGAGTAATTCCATTTGCAATTTCTTCTTTAACTGTATATTTCTTACTCAATAATTGAACTGGATTTTCTTTTTTCATCGTTTCACCTATCCTTTCTATAATCAACTAACAATTAACGATTAACAATTAACAATAAAAAAATTGGAATAAATTAAATTCTTAAAATGATATTGATCTTTTAATCTTTAATCTTCTAATTATTTTTTGACAATTGCTAATTGATAAAATTGTTCTTTGTTAATTGTCATCTGTTAATTATCTTTTTCAGTCTTGCTCTGTTAAAATCATTGGTCCCTCTTTTGTAATGGCTATTGTATGCTCATATTGTGCTGATAACTTTCCATCAACTGTTCTAGCAGTCCATTCATTATCATCCATTTTCATACGATATGTCCCTACATTTATCATTGGCTCTATAGTTATAACCATTCCTTCAACAAGTCTTTGTCCCCTACCCGGTATTCCATAATGAGGAACTTGAGGATCTTCATGCATTTTTTTACCTATACCATGACCTACGAAATCTCTGACAACCGAATACCCATAAGATTCTACAAAAGATTGTATAGCATAACCAATATCTCCTAGTCTATTGCCTACAACTGCCTGTTCTATTCCTTTATATAAGGCTTCTTTAGTTACATCTAATAGTTGCTTAGCTTCATCTGATACATTCCCAACAGAATAGCTCCAAGCAGAATCAGCTAGCCATCCATCTATATTGACTACCATATCTATAGTCACTATATCACCTTCTTTTAAAGGTTCTGGTCTTGGATACCCATGACAGATTTCATCATTTATTGAAGCACAAGTTGCATAAGGATAGCCATGATATCCTTTTTGTTCTGGATAAGCATTATGTTCCTTTAAATAATCTTCCACGAATTTATCTATCTCCATAGTCGATATACCTGGTTTAATCATCTTTCCTATTTCCTTATGCAGTCTTGCTAATAACTCTCCTGATTTTTTCATATTCTGTATTTCTTGCTCTGTTTTTAATATAATCATTTAATCTACCTTCCTTCATATATCATAATATTGTTTATAGTAAATAAATCCTATTAATCTTTATTATTTTCTTTATCTATTATCTTTAAAAACTCCTTATCTCCATATAAACTCTGAAAATCATTATCAGTTTTTATAAATTCTACTATTTGCGGCAACAGTGTTACTGCTTTTTTTAAGTCTTCCAAGGCCTTTTCTTTATCATCTAATATTGAATAGCAGCAAGCTCTATTATAATATAAATCATGAGCCTCTGGGTTATTATTTATTCCCTCTGTTAGCAATTCAATAGTATCCCCATACCTTTTTTCTTCTATATAAATGGCAGAGACATTTAGATATGAATAGGAATATTCAGGATTAATGTCTATCGATTTAAAATAATATTCTAAGGCTTTGTCATTATTCTCCATCGCTTTGTAAATAACACCCATATTAAACAATGCTTTATAATAATTAGGCTCTAAATCTAAACTCTTCTCTATCATCTCATAGGCCTTATTGTACTCTTCCAATTCTTCATATATAGATCCTAAATTGTTCAAAGCTATATGATCATCAGGCACCAATTGAATTACCTTATTATAATATTCTATAGCTTTGCTCTTTTGACCTTTTTCATCAAATATATTAGCCGCATAATAATATGCTCTGTCATAGTATGGATCTATATCTATTGCTTTATGATAATATTCTAAAGCTTTATCTTTATCTCCTATCTTTTCATATGTCATGGCTATACCGTAATATGCCCCTGCTTCATCAGAATCAATTTCCGTTATCTGTTCATATGTAGATAAAGATTTTAATGCATTATCTAATTCATCATGGACTTCAGCAATATTATATAATATTGCTATTGTATCTTCTATACTTCCTCTAAATTTTAATGCTTTTTTATAAAATTCAATAGATTTTTCTTTATCACCATTAATATATGCGTTTTCAGCTAATAACACATAATTATATTGTCTAGTATATTCTTTTATTTCTCTCACCAAAAAAACACCTCTTAATTTCTATACTATATATAGTCTATCACATTTACGCCAAAAAAGTAGAGAAAATGTTATTCCTCTACTTTTAATGCTCTCATTGAGTTTAATATGGCTAATATAGATACTCCAATATCAGTAAATACTGCTTCCCAAGCTTTTCTTATAATTTTAATTCTGCTATATATCTATAACAATCATTTCCTTCTTCTACTGTGTTACTCACTAATTGCCATTTACTATTCAAGCCTATAGACTCTCCTAGAGATTCAAAGTAATACATTACTATTCCTGCATCTATAAGATTTGGTTCTTCTCCTTTATTATATTTAATCAATAATGTCACTTTATCTCTTTCAAGTAAAAATCTCCAAGGTTGCTTGTTTAGAGTTGATGGTGCAAATCTTATATAATAAAATAAATCACCTAGTCCCCTATTTTCTAAATCATCAACATTTGCGTGATTTCCTATTTTATCAGTAAAAACTATTTCTTCAACACCAATCCTATCACTAAAACTATCATTTATAAAAGGATTTCTCGCCTTTCCGTATCCTATAGCTAAAATATAATTAATTTCCCCTACCATATCTCCAAATATATCTTTTTTAGTATCCTTGCCTACGTTTCCTACACTTACCCAGCAAGTATCTAATCCCATAGTGTTTAACTTTGTTATAAGCTTTTCCATATAATATGAACCATAGATTGTATTTCTATCTTTATCATCTATTAACTCAAGTCCAATATAGTGTGGACTTTCAATCATTACACCTGAATATCCCCCAATTCCTCTTAAACCTTCATATAATTTCTCACCATATTCATATAATTTAAACTTTAAATTTCCAGTACCATATTCTCTTTCCAATGAATCTAAGTATAATTTAATCTCATCTAATATATCACTATTTATCTTTTTATTCTTGAATTCTCTCACTGATTTTCTTTTCTTCAAAAAATTAGTCATTAACATACCAAAACCCCCTCAATATAAATATATAGTATATATACCACTATTGTAATTTTCTAATCTATCATTTTAGTCCCAGACTTTCTGCCAAGGTATAGATATATTCAAGTAGGTAAAAATGTATAACTAAAGCCGTACCAATGCCTAATAATATACCTGCAGTCACATCTGTAGGATAATGAACTCCTAAGTATATCCTTGATATACCAACGATTATAGCAATAACAAATACTACAATAGATAATTTTGGTATATTAAGTGCTATAGTAGTAGCAATAGAAAAGCTTGCAGTAGTATGTCCTGAAGGAAATGAATAATCTTTTAAATTTATACCAAAGGTGTTTAATTGCTCTATTATCTTATATGGTCTTTCTCTACTTAATATTCTTTTGAGTGCATGGACTATTATTTGACTAATAGTTAAAGCTCCAAGAGCCTCAAGTCCTATAAGTTTAACATTGCTGCTTCCTATTAATATTAGAATTAAAACTAAGAGAGAAGAAAATACCGCTCCCCCTAGATTTGTAGCTCTATACATTATAGCATCCAAATATCTATGTTTCATTTTCCTATTAATTATGTTAATAAAAAGATCGTCGAATTTTTTTAATTTATTTTTCATTTTTTCACCTTTAATAATAGAATTTATTGTAGAAATTTGTCTTTTACTCCTAATATTATATTGTAATTTATTATTACCCACTTATCAATAATTTTATTGATTTATATATCTATACTACTTATTTCTTTTTTATGTTAAAATATAGAAGATAAATTCAAAAGTAGGTGTAGATATGCATTTAAGTATAGAACAAGAACGAGCCATACAACATAAGGAAGGTCCTGCTTTAGTATTAGCTGTCCCAGGTGCAGGTAAAACTACTGTATTAATACATAGAACAGTAAATTTAATATTAAACCATAGAATAAGTCCTGAAAGGATATTATCAATAACATTTAGTAAAGCTTCTGCCAAAGACATGAAAGAGAGATTTAATAAAATGTTTTTAGACTTATCACCTATTCAGGTTCAATTTTCTACAATACATAGTTTTTGCTTTAGTTTAATTAGAGAATATGCATATATAAACAAAATTAAATATACTTTGATTGAAGAAGAAAAGAATCAACTTAATAAATATAACGTAATTAAAAAAATATATTTTGCAGCAAACCAAGATTATATCACTGAAGAAAAGTTAGAATCACTTTTAAACTCCATAGGATATATTAAAAATATGATGCTTACGGTCGATGAATTCTTAAAAAACAATAAATCTGATATTGAGAATTTTAAAACCATATATAATACTTATGAAAAATATAAAAGAGATAATAATCTCATAGATTTTGATGATATGTTAACTACTGCTTTAGAGATTCTTGAATCAAATAAATATATATTGGAAAAATATCGTGCTAAATATGATTTTATTCAGATAGATGAAGGACAAGATACTTCAAAGGTACAAATGGAAATAATAAAATTATTAGCAAGTCCCAAAAATAATTTATTTATTGTAGCAGATGATGACCAATCTATTTATGGGTTTAGAGGGGCATATCCTAAAGGATTACTTAACTTTAATAAAATTTATTCCAATGGGAAGTTATTCTTTATGGAACAAAATTATAGGTCATCAAAGAATATTGTCTCTGTTTGTAATCAATTTATTAAAAGAAACACATTGAGGTATAATAAGAATATTTCCACTGATAATAATTTTATTGAGCCTATCAATATAGTAAAAGTCAACTCAATTGCTGAGCAGTATAAATACTTAGTGGAGGATTTGAAAAATAGAGAGTTATCTAGATGCTGCATTTTGTATAGAAATAATTTGTCATCCATAGGCATTATTGAACTGTTTGAGAGACATAAAATTCCCTTTTACATGAGGGATGTTAAAGTTAGATTTTTTAATCACTGGCTTATACAGGATATAATAAACTTTATAATATTTTCTCAAGATACTAGCAATATGAGTATATACGAGAATATCTATTATAAGAAAAGAGGTTATATATCAAAAAAACAAATTAATTATGCTAAAACCTTGAATTATAGTCTTTCAGTCTTTGATAGAATAATGGATTTTCCTGGAATATCTAATTTTTATAAATCAATTCTTAAAGAGCTAAAACTTGATTTCAAAAAACTTTCAAAGATGAGCCCTAGCGATGCAATAAATTTTATTGAATATGACTTAGAATATGAGAAATATCTTAAGGAAAATTCTATGAAGTTTGGATATACCTATGATGTTTTAAAGACTACTATATATTTTTTGAAAATTATAGCTAGTAATACTAATAACTTAAACGAACTAACCAATAGATTAAAATATCTAGAATATCTGTGTAAAAGTTCTAAAAATGTTAAGGATGCTATAACTTTATCTACTGTTCACTCTGCTAAAGGCTTAGAATTTGATAGGGTATATATGATAGATTTAGTAGATGGTGATTTTCCATCTATATCTAGCATCGAAGCAGTTGAAAAGGGTAAGTATGAATTAATAGAAGAAGAAAGACGACTATTTTATGTTGGGATGAGTAGAGCAAAATACCATCTATCTTTAATTACTCTAAATAATCTTGGTGGAAAAAGTGTAGAGCCTTCAAGATTTTTATTAGAGCTAGAAAAAGGGAAATCTTAAGCTTTCTCTTTTTCGCTATAAAATGTTATAAAAATTTGTTATTTTTTAGTTTTTATAACATTTTTAAGAGTAAAATTTTATTTATTTGTAATACTATAAATGCAGGAATAATTATTTGAAAAAGGAGGGAAATGGTGGTAATGGCAAAGAATAAACAAAATAATCAAAAGAGAAAAAATGAAAACAAACAAGAATCAAAAAGAGATGACAACAAAAACGAAGATGACAAATAAATAAATGAAGGTCCTCATCACTAGAGGACCTTCATTTATTTATTAAACTCTTTTACATCTACATCATCCACACTAAAAGATTCTCCAGGCTTTATCCCGATATGACCAGATTCATAAGGGCTTCCCTCAATAGTTATATATACCTTTTCCACGTCATAAAACTTCCCCAAGGTATTTACTATAGACTTTAATATCTCTAATTCCAAAGAAGAACCAGCATTCATATCTATTAATAATTCCTTTGAAAAATCTACCTCTAAAGTCCATGATTCTCGATTTAAATGTATTTTGTTTATATTAGTATTTTTTGAAATTGGAGAAATCAATTTACTTGATGGGGGATTTTTCATAATGTTTGCTAAAATTTCCTCAATACTATCATTGGTTCCAAATTCCATATCTTGTTCTATATATGCTGTACCAATATCCTCAGATGTTGGATAATAGGATAGTATTTCCATTTCATGTTTACTATTTTCTATTTCTTCTAATAGAGTTTTAACTTCATATTCTCCATCATTATATATTCTTGCCACGAGGCCTATATCTTTTGCATAGTACTCTTTTTGATTTCTACCATCTTTAAACTCAGTAGTCACTTCTAATGCATTATAAGTCCCAGAAGGTGTTTCTATTTTTCTATCTAAGCTAGTTATCTCCATTGTACTTCCTTCATCATTTGACCAAGTATTTCCAACTTGCAATGGTTCCTTTAGAATGGTATTACTACTATTTGTATTAGCATTTAACATATTTTCAATATGATAAAATTCCCCTTCTGCAAATACTTCTGTTAACGCTCCATCTTTATATTCCATAACTTTTACAAAAACAGTACCTGGATTCATGATTTTCATCTGTGCTCTATTTCCTTCAACAAACTCTATAAAGGTCTTTTGTTCAGCATATTCATTTCCTATACCTTCATAGTCCATAATAGTATTTTCTTTAAAAGGGTAATAGTCAGCTATTGTTAAAATCTCCTTTGTTGATATTTTTTCATCACCTTTGATATTACTTTGATCTTTAGATATAACTTGTTTACATCCAATTAAAGAAAAAATTAATAATGTTATTAATAATAAGGAAAATAATTTTTTCATAATATCACTCCTATAACTAATTTGTCCAACTATAACTTCATTTAGATTATATCCTCTTTTACTATAATTATAATATATTTCTATAAAAAAGTCTTTACGATAATATTACAATCTAACTTGGTTTCAACTGAGACTCGTGAGTTATAAAAAAATCAAACCTTTATCTATACTCAAGGTGGAAAAATAGCTGTGACCTTAAGTATAGTAAAGGTTCTTTGTTTATATTTTCTATAATATTTCTGCATCTGGGTTTAATTTATATATGACATTTTTTCTTTCTACTATAATAGATATCTTGTTTGATAATTCTTCATCTTCTCTTATAGCTAAAAAAAGAGGTTTATTTGGATTTATAGCAATAGGATTTCCCACCATTCTAAGCATGGAGATATCTCCAGTAGTATCTCCATAGGCATAACTGTTTTCTAAGTCAACATTATACTTTGCTATCAATTCATTTAGAACTCTCTGTTTGCTTTCAGAATCCCACATCCTAACTATTTCCCCTGTAAACTTATTCTCTTCATCTACTTTATAAATGGTTCCTTTATACTCTGTAATACCATATTTTTCAGCCATCTTCGCTACTAAAAAATCTGGACTTCCAGAAATAAAAAATACCTTATGACCTTGGCTTTTATGCCATTCAATTTGATCTCTAGAATATTTATAAACCATATCACCATTGAGATTAATTACTTGTGATGCTATGAATTCTATATATGTCTTATTCACTCCCTTTAGCTCTTCAATATATACTTGTGCCAAAGTTTCTAAGTAAAGTTCAAAATCTCCAAATCTCTTTTCCCATTCTTCATAGACCTTTTTTACTCGAGTATACCAGATAGACGGGTCTATTACCTCATATTTGTTTAATTTCTTAAAATGCTCGATCATTAGGGAATTTCTAAATATGGTTCCATCAATATCAAAAAATGCTGCTATGTTTTTCATAATATCATCCTAACCTTTTTTTACTATTATATGAGTTATACCCATTTTTGCATAATTAATTCTATGTATGAAAATTAATTGAAAGAAAACCACTGGTTGATCTTTCTTTAGGTTTACAGCCAACTAAAAAACTAATATTACCAGAGTTAGAACTAACAGAAAAATATATGAATTTGACGTTTGCTGTGTGGTAAGGTAAGGTGATATTGTAATGTACCATCAAAATAAAGTCTAATGATAAAAATCATTAGACTTTACTTTAATTTATTTAATTAGAATCTTACTATTTTGCTTTTTCAGGAGTATCAGCTAATAAACCAACCTTCTCCCATCCCCAATCAGTATTCATAGGGTCTTTATCCCAGTAGGTAACTCTGTTATTAAGTGCTGTCAATTCAATTCTATAGTGAGTTGGAGCTACTATAACTTGCTCCATAGCATATTTTTGCCAATCATGATATGCTTTTACCATGTATTCATTATCCATTCCAGTTTCTCCAAATGCATCATTTGAATTAATAGCTGCAATTAATTTATCGTTTTCATCTGCTGCAAATCTTGTATAGTTAAACATAGCATCTCTTCCCCATAATCCTGATGGTTCTGGGTTAGATCCTACACTCCAAGCTGCCATGTATAAGTCTATATCTTCATTATCTTCTTCTACCATATCATAGAATGCATTCATCTCTATTAATCTACCATTCTGTAATACTACATCTAATCCAACATCTCTAAAGTTTTGAATATAGAATTGAGCTAATGGCTCAGCTATATCTCCACCTGACATTGAAAGATAGTTGATTTGTAGCTTGTTACCCTTTGGATCTTCTCTAAGTCCATCTCCATCTACATCTTTATATCCAGCTTCATCTAATATTTGCATTGCTTTTTCTGGGTTATATGGATAACCTTCTTGCTTATCATTCCAGAAACTAGCATGATATGGTGTAATTAATGCATTAGCAGGTAT
The DNA here is from genome assembly GCF_018917285.1 of Tissierella carlieri. NCBI lineage: Bacteria > Bacillati > Bacillota > Tissierellia > Tissierellales > Tissierellaceae > Tissierella > Tissierella carlieri. The sequence continues at coordinate 182,994 of NZ_JAHLOH010000033.1, forward strand.
TCTCAAATTATTATAGAACAATTCTGCTACTTCTTCATTATTCATAGCATAAGCTATTGCTTGCCTTAATTTCACATCAGCTAATTTTTTATTTGGGTCTGGCATAACTTTTTTAGTTTCTACATCCCACTTTCCTTGTTTAAATCCTAGATATCCTAAAGATCTACTCATAGCTGATGTTAAAGTGATATTGCTTAAATCCTTGTACTCTGGATAACTATTAACATTGATTTTATCAACTATATCAAATGTTCCAGCCTTCAATGCTTCTACAATAGTATCTGAACCTGTTCTCTTTGCTACAATCTTATCTACCTTTGGTTTCTCTCCAAACCAATGTGGATTTGGAACGTATTCTACTGATTCTCCAGGTACTATATTAGATACCATAAATGGACCATAAGATAGTGGGCTTATTCTAACTCTGTCATGTCCTTCCATCTCATCTATTGGAATATCCTTTAGATAATGTGCTGGCTCAGCTTGATAGGTAAGACCTGCACCCCATAATATCGCTGGTGTAAACTCATAGAAGCTTACTTCAAGAGTTTTATCATCGATTCTCTTAAGTCCTGAAATAGTATCTGCTTTTCCTTGGTTATAGTCAAGCATACCTACAACATTGTGATAATCACTGTCAAATCTAACGCCTTTATAATCTTTGTGTCCTATACTATTGTATACAAAGATTAAATCATCAGAAGTCACAGGTACTCCATCAGACCAAGTTAAATCCTTGTGAATCTTGTAAGTAGCTGTTTTAGCTTCTCTGTCGAAATCAACATCACACCATCCACCATTTGCTATTTCTTTGTTTGGACCTGATCTCATGAATCCTGATTGTAGAGGCTCTGCTAATTGAGTATCTACAGCATTTGAAGATAAAAATGTATTGAAGATACCTTCAAAAGGTGTATCTGTTACTATAGCAACATTAAGTGTACCGCCTACTGTTGCTCCATCTTTTTTAATAGTCATTGGATGAGGTAGTACAATCTCACCTGCTCCTACATCAGGTTCGTCTTGTCCTTGATCGCCTTTATCTTCTGGCTGTTGAGACACATCTTCATTACTTACTGGTGGCTCTTGGTCTACCTTTTTACCACAGGATGTTAGTACAAGTACTAATACCAGCAGTAGTGGAATAATAACTTTCCAACTTCTTTTCATTTTAATTTCCCCCTTCTTTATCCTAATCTTTGTTTTGCGTCGGACGCCCTTTTAACAGCTTGCCCAACGTAATTTATACACAGCATCATTACTAGTATCAATAATGATGCAGGTAACCATAACCATAGTTTGCCTGTCATGGCACCTGGAGTTCTTGCATATGAAACCAAAGTTCCAAGTGATGGTGTCGCTGGCGGCAAACCAAATCCTAAGAAAGATAATCCAGTTTCAATTCCTATGTTCCCTGCAAATCCTAAAATCAACTCAACAATAATGATTGAACTAATATTTGGAAGAATTCCAGTAAGCATAATCTTAAAATCACTTGTACCCATTATCCTAGAAGCATTTATATAATCTCTTCTATTTTCCGATAATGCCTTACTCCTTACTAATCTAGTCATCCCAACCCAATAAAATATACTCATAATAAATATGAAATGCCACATAGTATATTTTGGAATTACAACTACGAAGGTAATGATAAGCATAGTTGTAGGCAATATAGAGATAAAATCACATACTCTCATTATAATACTATCTACCTTCCCACCATAAAACCCTACAATCAATCCCATGATCACTCCCGTTACAGAGGTCAGTATGGTAACAGCAAAGCCTATTAAAATGGAGTTTCTTCCACCTATTAACAATTGTCCTGCAATTGATCTTCCTCCAATATCTGCCCCCAAAATAAATTCTTTGCTAGGTGCATGATATTTATTTCTCAAATTTATCCTCATAAGCTCTTCTTGATCTATTAGAAAAGAACCTACTATTACAGTGGTAAAAATAATAACTAACATAATAAGACAGAATGTTGCCAGCTTATCAGCCCTAAATTCTCTTTTTATTACCTTCCAAAAGGAGGGCACCTCACTAACGGATTTTAATGTTTCTTTATCTATTTTAGAGGCAACATTTTTCACAACTTTTTTTTCTTTATTCATACCTGCTACCCCCTATTCTATCCTTATTCTTGGATCAACAATTGTCATAATTATATCTGACAATAAACTTCCAAGTAACGTCAATACACCAAATAATAGAACCAAAGCATTCATTACTGAATAATCTCTACTGGTAATTGAGGATATAAATAGTTCCCCCATGCCTGA